>CAYSJO010000637.1:0-11839 GCA_964431285.1 uncultured Planctomycetaceae bacterium | reverse complement strand
CTCCCGGCCCATGTCCGCCGTCTCCCCCGAGTCCGCCAGTTCGTCAACGCCAAGCTGATCCTCAACGGATTCCGTATCCTCAAAAACAAAAACCAGTTACAGCTCCAAGCCCCATGAATAAAGTTCCCACAGGGGAGAGGGTTAGAGAGAGGGGCACAATCGGCAGCTCTACCGCCCGTCTTACTTCAGAAACCGTTTCAGTTTCTCACGGTCCAAGTCGATCCCGAGTCCCGGTCGATCCGGAATCTCGAGATATCCTTCATCATCAATCTGGAACGGCTCAACCGGCAGGTCTTCGATGTATGCACACGGCGTCAGGTACTCGACATACCGGGCGACCGGCATGGCCGCGGCCAGCTGCAGATCAGCCGCCAGTCCAACGGCCGTGTTCCAGCCGTGCGAGACCATCTGCACGTTATGGTCGAATGCCATCCACGCGATCTTGCGGCATTCGCTCAATCCGCCGTTCTTCGTGACATCGGGCTGGATGATATCGACGGCTCGGTTTTCGAGCCACGGCTGGAACGACTGCCTGCGAGTCAAAACCTCGCCCCCGGCGATCGGTACGGGCGACTGCTTCGTCAGCTCGATATGCCCCGCCAAGTCGTCCGGAGGCAGTGCTTCCTCGAACCAGACGATGTCAAAATCGGCGAGCATTTTTGCAGTCTCGCGTGCCCAGTTCAGACCATGCGGCCAGAACTGCTCGCTGCCGCCCGCGTCGACCATCAACTCGATGGAATCGCCGACGGTCTCTCGTGCGGTTCGCACCAGCAGTTCATCAAACTTGCGATCGCGCCGCCCGAACGGTCGCCATCCGAGCTTGATTGACTTGAATCCGCGACCGACCGTGTCTTCGAGCGATTTCCGCAGCGCGTCGGGTTCATCGAACAGCATTGAACCATACGGCTTGATCCGACTGCGGTAGTTACCACCCAGCAGCCGCGAAATCGGCTGACCGCAGGCTTTGCCCATGATGTCCCACAGCGCAATGTCGATGCCCGAGATAGCATGCTCGACCGCCCCGCCCCGTCCCTGCCAGAAGCTCGACTGCCGCAAATTCTCGCTGACTCGTTCGGGTTCAACGCCGGATGCTCCGTCCAACAGTGGCCAGAGCAATTCAACGGCGCCTTCGATCAACTTCCCGGACGTAAAGCAGCTTCCAATTCCCGAGATACCTTCGTCGGTATGCACTTCGACCAGCGTATGCAGGTTTTCCTGCGGCTCGTGCCCCTGCGGCCAGCCGCCGTCGACCGTGTCGCCGGTCAGCGGCAGAACGTCGATCCGGGTGATCTTCATGCGGTACACCTTGTGTCGTTAAGCGGCCTGGCTCAGCGCAATGAAAAACGCAGAGGCCCATAACAGACCTCTGCGCGAGTATCGTCAATCCTTACCACAGCGACTATCCCCAGAACTTCTCTCCATGCCAGTTACACGGGGCCTGTGTCTGCACTGTGATGTCGCCCTTCACCGCACACTGACAGGAGAGCCGCAACTCGTCCTCTTTTCCGATGTAGGCGAACTGAGCCAGCGGGTTGCCAATCTTCGTGGTGAATTGCTCGATCTTGCCTGGCTCGCTGAGATTCTCCTGCCCGTCTTTGACCAGCATGCGACACGAGCCGCACAACCCGTTACCGAAGCAATTGAAGACTTTGTGCACTCCCGCATGGACTTCGATCCCAGCCCGCCGAGCGGCGTCGCGGAGATTTGCTCCCTCAGGAACGTCGATCGTCTTTTTCTCTTTGACAAAGGTGACTTTGGGCATCGTGCACTGCCTGAGCTGGTTGGTCGTTCGAATTCGCCGAGGTGTCGCTCGTTTTAGTAGCCGGATTTATCCGACTCGATCGCTGGTTCGCTTCCAACCGCATAAATGCGGTTACTACGAACGCGGGATGATACGGATGCCGACGCGGGAATTCCAGGCTCGATTCCGCGTGGAATCCCGCGTTCTGAATGCTGGGAATCGCGGATCTCGACCCGGTCGACACCTTCACTCGGGAGTTCCCCAGCGGGATGTCAGCTCCAGTGGAACTCCCAGCTGATCACAGATGCGGTTCACCACGAAATCCACCAGATCGCTGATGCTCTGGGGGTTGTGATAAAAGCCGGGCATCGCCGGAAGAATGACAGCGCCCGCATCGACCAGCGTTTTCATGTTCCCGAGCTGAATACTGCCCAGTGGAGTTTCCCGCGGGACGACGATTAACTTTCGGCGTTCCTTCAGATGCACGTCGGCGGCCCGGTGGATTAGATTGCTGGACAGTCCTTGCGCCACACTGGCCAGTGTCCCCATTGAACACGGGCAGATGACCATTCCGTCAGTCGGAAACGAGCCGCTGGCAATGCCTGTCATGAAGTCGTTGCCCGGATGAAAATGGACCCGACTCGCCTGTTCGTCGGTCACATCCGGCAGAAGCTGCCGCAGCGAGAAACTGGCCGGATCAACTTCTCGACCCAGCTCGCGCTGGATGACGATCGTTCCGGCCGAGCTGATCAACAGATGAACATTCCGACCCGACCCGATCAGCACCTCCAGCAATCGCACGGCGTATGCCGAACCGCTGGCTCCGGTGATCGCAAGGACAACGTCGTTCATGGGGATTCCTTCGGGGGCTTGCCGGTCATGCCGTTTGAAACAGAGAGGCACAGAGTTCACAGAGACGGCGGTCCAGCAACTCTGTGTTCTCCGTGACTCTGTGTTTCGAATCAGACCAGACTGACCTGTTTATGGCTCTGTCACGCTGGGTGGATATACGATTCAGAATCTGTTTGAGATTGGAATCTGTCATTTGTAATTCTGGCGACCACTATGCGGCCCTGACTTCTGAGCGTGTCTCAGAAGCCGCATAGAGTCTTCCGGACGCCAGATCACACGCTGTCGGACTGTTCTCCCGTGAAGATCGAACCGTCGATGTCGGCGATCGTCGAGCAGCCTGAGGCGACCATGACTGTCGCCAGTTCGTCCCGCAGGATCTCCAGAACACGTGACACGCCCGCTTCGCCGCCAGCCGCCAAAGCCCATGCATGCGGGCGGCCGACCAGCACAGCTTTGGCTCCCAGCGCGATGGCCCGCAACACATCGCCGCCACGACGGATGCCGCTGTCGAGCAGGACTTCCGTTCGATCACCAACCGCCAGCGCAATGTCCGGCAGCACGTCAATGCTGGCCGGCATCCCGTCGATTCGACGACCGCCATGATTGGAGACAACGATGCCGTCCATACCCAGTTCGACAGCCTGCTCAGCGGCCGACACCGTCAACACGCCTTTCAGGATGATGGGCAGCTTCGTCACCCCCCGCAGCCACTTGAAAAAGTCCCAGCTCAGCGAAACGTCCCAGGCGTTCGCGTTAAAGGCCAGCAGCTCCTCGTCGCTCTCTTTTCCGGTGATTTGTGTGTGCCCCACATCGCGCAGGTGTTTGATCAGGAATTCTCGCGGAGGTCGGAACTGATTCCGCAAATCGGCGTCTTTCCGCTCACCCAGATCGACAGTGACGACGATTGCGTGGTAGCCACTCTTCTCAGCTCGACGGACCAGTCCTTTCGCGACTTCACGGTTGCGCGGCGCGTATAGTTGGAACCACTTCGGGCCGGCCGCAGCTGCCGCAATCTCCTCAACGCTGTTGTACGCGCTGGTACTCGGAACAAAGATTGTTCCCGCCTTCTCGGCGGCGCGTGCCACCGCGAGGGCACCGTCCGGGTGATACATCCGCAGCGCTGCCACGGGTGCAATCAGAACGGGCAGATCGATGCGCTGTCCCAGTACGGTCGTCGACAGATCCGCTTCCTGAACACCATGCAGCAACGGCGGCAGTACCTTGATCCGCCGGAAAGCGGCGACATTTTCGCGCAAGGTGACCTCGTCTTCCGATCCGGTGGTGACGTAGTCAAACGTCGCCTTCGGGAGCTTTGCCTGAGCGAGTGGAATGAAGTCCTCGACCGTCACAGGTGGTGTTTTCCACGGCGATCCGGCCGACGGGCTACGATTCGATTCGTCCTCACCTGCGGCGGTGTCGTCCGTCCGATTCTGACCGGCAAGCGCTAATGGCATCGAAAACAGCCCGGCACCGAACGCCACCAATTGAGAAAACATACGACGATTCATTACACACGTCCTCGGATAGTTCCACGTACTACGATTCCGTCATGGTACGCGGTCTGACGACGTGCATCGATTGACCAGCCGAAAGCCGAAGACCACGGTGAAATGACTTCAACAGGAACTCCGTTGACCGAAGCCCGGACAAACTGCTCCGTGACAACCGATATCGGACTTGCGGCGACCGCGCTGCGCGATGGCCAGCTGGTCGCATTTGCCACGGAGACGGTTTACGGTCTGGGAGCAAACTCGCTCGAAAAAAACGCGGTGGCGCGAGTGTTTGAAGTCAAGGACCGTCCGCATTTTGATCCGTTGATCGTCCACGTGGCATCTGACGATTGGTTAAACCAACTCGTCCAGGACGTACCCGAGACTTCCCGGTTGCTGGCGCGCGAGTTCTGGCCGGGGCCGCTGACGATGGTCCTGACGAAAACGGATCTGGTCCCGGACCTGGTCACAGCAGGGTTGCCGAGCGTTGCTGTCCGTATGCCGTCTCATCCGCAGGCTCGTGAGCTGTTACGTCAGGTCGACCTTCCGATCGCGGCGCCCAGCGCCAATCCGTTTGGACAACTCAGCCCAACGTCAGCGGCGCATGTCGGGGAAACCCTGGGAGACCGGATCGATCTGATTCTCGACGGCGGTGTGTGTGATGTCGGCGTCGAATCGACAGTCATTCTGCTCACGGAAGGACAACCTTGTCTGCTCCGACACGGTGGCGTTACGCAGGAGCAGATCGAAGCCGTCATCGGCCCCATCGAGACTCGACAGTCGTCGAGTGGTGAATCGGTTCCGTCACCGGGCATGCTTCCGCAGCACTATGCGCCGCGTACACCGCTTGTTCTGAGCAGTGAAGCGTCGGCCGACAGGCTGGCCGGATTGCGAGTGGGAGCCCTGAGTCTGCAAGCGGTCGAGATGCCGTTCCGGCCGACTGCCGTCGAAACATTGACCACCGACGGAGACCTGCGAACGGCCACAGCAGGTTTCTTCGCGGCGATGAGGCGCCTGGATCAGGCAAGCCTTGATCTGATCGTCGCCTGGCCATTTCCGGATGAAGGACTTGGACGGGCGTTGAATGATCGACTGAGCCGGGCCTGTCACGTGTAGCATCTGCGTCGAGTCAGTCCATTTCAAAATGCAAATTTCAAAATGCAAATCTCAGATTGAATAGGTTGGGCGACAGTTGCCTTCCACCACTTTGCACTTTGCACTTTGAAATTTGCAGTCAGTGATTGCCGCCAGACCAATTCTCACGATGCCGCAGTGCCGAGCGCCGTGCGATGCACATCGGCCACCGACTCCGACGGCGCGGAATCGCGACGCTCCAGCAGTCGCACTGACCTGAAAAGGCAAGCGTACCGCATGATCAACATGATCGTCCCGTACACAGCCGTGTTGATGTAGAAGGCCTCCCACGGGTCTGGAAAGTTGGCGGATTCGTTGAACGGAATGATCATCATCGGGCTGACGATGGTCAGCAGTTCCCCCTCACCTATTCCATTCATTTCCATCATGATGATGAATGGAAACAGAACAAGCAGCGGGATCAGACACCAGGCGACCAGCATGCCAACTGCAGCACAGATGGCTTTTCCCTGACTTCTGACTTTCAGCCCGATCCAGAACGACAGCCAGGAAATCATCGGCAGGTAGATCAACACGGTGGCCAGTCCGGTCGCAAGATAGCACCACGTCAACGAATCCGGATCCATTTCTTCAAGGCCCCATCGCCGTGGCCCCAGCCCGGGAACATCGAATCGCGTCAGTGCCTGGAACAGGTAGATCGTCAGCAACGGGATCGACAGCACAAACAACAGTCGGCGGACACCCACAAATTTCTGCCGCAGGATGTCTCGATTGGTCAGCGGAGTTGTCAGCAACGTGTCGAACGTCTGACTCGAACGCTCGGCCGAGATCAGACTGGTCGAGATCAGACTGGTCGAGGCTCCGCAGATCAGCAGGGCGGCCACGACCCAGATCATCATCAACATGATCGACATGACTTCCAGGCCGCCATCGGCGGAGCCGACGCACATCGAGCATAAGAACAGGATCGGTATTTCGATCAGAACAAAAATACGAATCAGATAGCGCGCGGTTCCCAGCGTGCGGTGAGTCGTCTCACGCCAGGCGATCGGACGGTCCTGCGCCAAATGACCCGCACCGGCAAACAGCACGATGCCGCCGCACAGCCGATCGTTCAATGACCAGAATAAGCCATCCAGACTCCGAAAAATCTTCAGCAGAAGATTCCGTGGTTGTGCGGTCGCCCGGCGGACAACACACATCCGCGACAACAACAGGAAGATGGCGGAAAGCAGAAGCATGGGAATGGTACGCATGACGCACGGCAGCAGATTTGCGCCGAACGGTCCATTTTAAAACAGAGCAACCGGACCGAAGAACATGCCCGAAAAACTGTATTCATTGAAACCAAGTACCTGGCCTAATCCAAACCATGGAACCAACTGTTGGTGGAGCTCGCGGAAAGTACTGGTCCAACCGTCCAGCATCAGCGGACCGAACAGCATCAGGAATCCAAATATGTAACTGCCGATGAATGCTCCCACGGTCCGACGGAACCAGCAGGAGCAAAACAGAGCGAGTGTGCCGACCTGAATTGTCGTAACGAGCAACACCCACATGGCTGACCAGATCATCTCGGTTTCGAAGCCACCCATCGAATACGCGAACCCGAACAGCGGCAGTGAAAGGCTCATAAAGAACAGCATCGGCAGCATTCGGCTGAGGAATTTTCCAATCAGAATTCCCCACGGCGAAAGTCGAGTCAGGAACAGCAGACTTAATGTGTCGCGTTCTTTTTCGCTGGTAATCACGTTGCAGCACATCGCTGGCATGAACAGGTAGATTTCAAAGAACTGCATGCCCACAAACAGCATGAATAGTTCCTGCCCCTTGCCCAGGATCGCGTAGGGATTCCCCCAGTTCTGGTGCAGAATCTGGAAGCTGAAGCTGAATCCGGCCAGAAATGCCAGGCCCGCATAAATGATCCGCAGAGTGTATGTGCGACGCCGGACCGACTGCTCCAGCAGTTCCTTGGACACCAGCGGCAATCCTCGTCCCACAAACGCCAATCCGATGAGTGCGATGATTCCGACGCACGACAGGAGTGTTGATTCGAACGGTGAAGCCAGACCAAAGGTGAAGTTGTATCCCCAAAGGACACGCGTGATTAGAAGCGGGGTGGTGAGCAGCATTGATATTGCGAGCGCAATACGAACGACGCGTCGCGTGAACTACATCAGCAGCACTTGAGCCAGCACGACCCAGGTGAGCAAAGTCGCCTCGCCCGGGTAGGTCGAGATGTGTTCTTCAACTCCGAACGTGGCGTGCAGGACCAGAATCACTGGCGCCAGAGTGATCAACAAAACAATAACAGCTTTGCTCACACCCTGGTGGCGGTCCTGCGACTCGGTGTCTGCCATCGTTGTGGTTCAATCCGCGAGCGGTCACTTGTCCGTGTCGGTGTCCGCGTCGAGCAACTCTTCGATTCCGTCGAGAACACTTCCAATCGCCTCGTCATTCAGCTTGCCGTACTTGAAGGCCAGATTCGTCACGGCCTTCTGCTCGCGATACAGCACGACGGTCGTCGCCGCGTCCCGATGCAACCGGTTGCCTCCCGGACCAGCGACAGCGGTTGTTGCGGCGGTCAACGGCATCCGAATTCGCTCGTCGAACGCCATCGTCTGCAGAACTGGTACAGCGCGCGACGATTCGTCGGTCACCAGGACACCGAAGCTCCTCAGACCGGTCGCACGATTTTTGTCCACAATCTTGTCGACAGCCTTGAGCAACGCGGGCAGTTTGCGATCAACCTTCTGAACGAAGACCATCACGACCGGCCGGCTGCCGTAGCGGCAAACGTAGCAGACCGAACGATTTCGATGCGGACCTGTCACAGCTCGAACAAAGAACGAATGGATCGTTGCCCCGCTCTTGGGGCCGGACTCAAGGACACCGTCAGACCCTGTATCTGCTGCAATGGACAACGCCGGTACTGCGATCAGCGCCATCAGCAGACTCAGGCGGCATCCCGAAAGCTTTCGCTGGCAGTGAGTTGTCATGGCGGGCTCTTCAGGACTGGCCTGGGATTACCTGTCGTATCAGAGGACTTGTCGAACAGTCCTCGTATCGTAAGTGACGACCAGTTCTGCAGCTTACGCCTCTCAGGGCGCCCGAGCAAGACGGCTCGGTTTGACCCACATGCTTTCGTAATGGTCTCAATCTGATTCGTGAAGCCAGATGTTCCCAGCGGGCCGTCACCGGATACGAGGTTGTCAAAACCGTGTTGCTGCACTTTCCCTGTCGCGAATAGACTCGCCCCCGCACTGAAAGTCGACCCACCGCAGTTCGGCGGCGGGAAGTTCCAGGGACAGGATGTCCAAATGCGGCGCAATGTGATCATCGCAGGACCACCACGATCAGGGACGAGTCTCGCGTCCGACATTTTCGCGCGACGAGGCTACTACACGGGCGAGGGTCTGCGTGTCGGCGACGACTACAACCCGTTCGGCTACTACGAAGCCGAGGACCTGATTGCCGCCAACGTCAGCCTGTTTGAGTCGGTCGAGTTCCCACACCACAACACGTGGAAGTTCGACGCCATCACGCCTGCTCAGGTCGAAGCTATCAGTCGAATTCCCGTCCAGGCAGAACACCGCGCTCTACTGAATCACTGGAATCGCCATACACCGTGGACGTGGAAGGACCCCCGATTTGCCATCACGCTGGGGTACTGGGGGCAACTCATCGACCAGGACGCCGCGGGCGTCATCGTGACGAGCCGGAACCCGGAAGACGTGTACTGGAGTTTCCGGCGCAAGGGCTGGTGCGATTCCGGACCAGACGATCGCAAGCGAGCGATCCACATGATCGAACAGCACGCAGAGAATGCGCAGCAGGTAGTCGATCGGCTTGGACTTCCGCACATCACCATTGGCTACAACGAGTATCACGATGCCCCAAGCCAGGTCGCCGCGCGCATCAGTGATTTCACTGGCATGATTGTCTCCGTGCCTGATCTGAACTTTCACACGGAACTGGATCACAGCACGGGTTCGGGTCGGCTGGCCGGGCATATCCGAGTCCTGCTGAAGAAGCTGCCTCGCGGACCACTTCAGAAACTCTCGCGACTGGTACCGCCGCGTCTTCAATCCATGCTGATTCCAGAACGCAGATTCACCGCGAGCGCAGACAGTTCCGAGAATACGAGCCGATCGGAATCGAAAGCCGCCTGACATGCAGCCTCGACGTCTCCAGCGAGTGTTTGCCTGGGCAGCGATTCTGCTGCTGCCATGGCCCGCGCTGCGACCGTTTGATGTGGCGCTGACATTTGGCGACATGGCGCTGATCCCGGCGATCCTGCTGAACGTCGATCGGATTCAACGGATTTACAGCTGGCAGATTCCCCTGCTGCTGGCGCTGCCGCTCATTCTGGTGTCGCAGGCCATTGATGCCGATGCGTCGATCATCGAAGTCGGACAGGCAGCGTACATCTTCGGAATTGTGCTGCCGTTCGGTTGGGTGGCGTTTGCGGACTGCCGGCCAAGGAATCTGGTGTACGGCGTGCTGATTTCGATGGGCATCAGCTCGCTGGTCGCCGGCTTGCAACTTGCCGGAGTTCTGGATGCTGTCGGCCGTAGTTCCATCTGGACCGTATTTGGAGCCACCCGCTCAGCCGGCCTCAACATCAGTTGCAGTGGCCTGTGCATGGCCATTTCGCCGATGTTCGCGCTGCTGTTGTATGTGCCCAGTCACCGCTGGCGCATCGGACTGCTCGGAGTGCTGCTGCTGGGGCTCGTCGCAACGCTGGCCAAATCGGCCATCTTTGCCAGCATCGGTTTGCTGTTCTACCTGGTCCGCGAGCCAAACCGTCGGGGCATTGTGACTCTCGGAACAGTCCTTGCGCTGCTCATGACCAGCCTCTTCGTGCTGTCGCCGCAATTGCAGGAAACGGTCGACGTTGTGACAACGACCGTCAGCGTCAGGATCGACCGGGCCGACATCTCGCTGTGGGAACGAACTTCAACATTGCGCTATGCGATGGGATACGTACCCGACTGCTGGTTCACCGGACTGGGCTACATGGGAACGTCGCGCGAGCTGACTCAACATCTGGGAAACACTGTCCACATTTTTCATCTGGGGATTGTTCTGGTCGGTGGCTTGCCAGCGGCAGTGCTGCACTATGTCGGAGTAATTCTACTTGTTGGTGCGTTGTATCGGTCGGGCCATTACCCGACAGCGATGATGATCATCTGCCACATGCTGGCGTTATGCACGATGACCGTGCTGATGCTCAGTTTTCAGTACGTCCCGTTTCTTGTGGCCGGCGCGATACTGAACTGGCAATTCGAACTGACCAACCAGAGTCGGCCAGTCGAACAGCCGCTGCACCGCCGAACGATGTCGCCACTCAACGGCCTGCCGGGAAACCAGGTAACGGCCTGAGATTCGGGAAGAACAGGACGGGCAGCCATGCAACTCCATCACGTCGGTTGTGCCGTCGCGTCAATCGAGAGCAGCATCCAGAGCTACACGACAGGCCTGCAGTTCAGTCGAGTTTCGGACGTCGTGGAAATCGCCAGTCAGCAGGTCCGCGTCTGCTTTATCGAGACAGCTCCTGACGTGTACGTCGAGCTGGTCGAAGGTCTGTCGGACGATTCGCCCGTCAGCAACTTTCTCAAGCGCCGACAGCACTACTATCACGTGTGCTACAGCACTCCCAATGTTCGACAGTCCGCGGAGTATCTGGAATCAAATAAATTCCGACTGCTGTCCGTGTTCGCTTCAGAGGCGTTCAACGGAGCGGAGTGCGCCTTCCTGCTCAATCCGGAAACGGCACTCGTCGAACTATGCACGGACGGATCATTCTCGCTGTTGTGAATCGTCGTCTTTCGCATCGCGCAGCACGCTGATGTTGGGCAGATGAACTTCAAGCGCCGGTCCGAAATCTGGAATCTCTGACGGATCGACCGTGGGTGGCGGCCTTTGCGAATCTGCTCTCAGAAAACGGCTTGAAGCAATTTCCCGGTCATAACCCCAATAACGGCTCAGCACACGGTTCACGACCACGGCCACTGTGGCCGCACTCGCCCCCAACTTTCTACCTGACGGCTCCGTATCCCAACCGAATAACAGAAACGAGAGCAGAATACCGGCCGTATATACAAGGAAGAACGAGACACCCGTGAGTACCAGTTAGAGCCAACGGATTCGTCGATGCCGACGATGCGCCGCATATCGTACCTTGTATGGAAGCTGACCCTGATTCTCCACGCGCCGATACTTTCAATCGCCACATTAGATGTAGTCGTTGATCAGATTTTCGATCATTTCCTGTCGACCGCTCTCGTTGGGAGCCGCCTCGCCCTTTTCGAGCATGTAGGCTTCCAGATCGGCAAAGCTGACGTCGCCGGCCTCGACCTTTGCTCCGATGCCGTCGTCCCAGCTCGAATAGCGATTCTTAACAATGTCCGCGAGCCGCCCGTCGGCCCGGATTTTCGCGGCAATCTTCAGGCCGCGTGCAAACGTGTCCATTCCGCCGATGTGAGCGTGAAACAGATCGTCCGGCTGGAAACTCTCGCGGCGAACTTTGGCGTCGAAGTTGACTCCACCCGGCGTCAGCCCACCCTGTCCCAGAATCACCAGCATGCACTGCGTCGTGAGATACACGTCCGTCGGGAACTGATCTGTATCCCAGCCCAGCAGCAGGTCTCCCGTGTTG
>CAYSJO010000636.1:0-7493 GCA_964431285.1 uncultured Planctomycetaceae bacterium | reverse complement strand
CTCCGCAGGCGATTCCTGATGGCTTGAACCTGAAGCCAGCCGGGGGGAATCCCGGCGATCCAATCCTCGGCCAGTTGTCGAATGTCGTCCATGTCCTGACCATCAGGCAGAATGAAGTCGATATTGTGGAGCGACCAGGCCTTCGTATGCCGAATGAGTGAAGTACTTGGATTGTCGCCCAGCGCATCCCAGTCAACGCAATGCGACACCACATTGACTGGGATCATCGACGGGACTGACTTACGGCTGAGCGATATCAGGCCATCGACGTCGATGCGATACATGTCCGCGCGATCGACCTTGTCAATGCTGACTCCGATGACATGCGCCGGAAGTGGAAGCGTATTCCCATCAAGATTGGCCACCTTGATACTGTGAGTTGAGCTGCCGGAGAAGATCTCCAGCGACTTTCCGGACTGCGGAACTCGCACCCAGTTGCGGTCATCAGTCTTTTCCATTTCGGGGACGCGAGCGGATGTCTTCGGCGGGCCGGCCATCCAGCTTGTGCCATCAAACAGTCCGTAGACATCCATTCGAAGGTGCAGCGGCGTACGACCAGCCAGGTAAAAGATCGCGTCTGTCCCAAGGTCGTGCATCCGCTTCTTGCCGGTTTTCGGTTCACCTCGCAGCAACGAAAACTCACGACCAGCCTGCCTGGCTTCCGCCATCAACTGATGAACGTGCCTCAACAGATCAGAGGGCAGCGCAATCGCCCGCTCCTGCCTGTTGTTCTTCCGCACAACCGGCTCTTCGAACGTGTCGTTGAAGACGTCGTAGAGACTGGGCTGTTCACTCTCAACAAATGGAGCGTCTTCGAGCGGGGCGAAACTCCTGATGTTTTTATCGCCCGCGACGAGTGCGTCACCGTCATTGACGCCACCCCGCGAATACGGGCTGTAGTCACCAGTTCCGCCGGAACTCGGCATGAATCCTCGCAGCGCGGTTGTTACCGGGTTCGCGCCAAATCCGTCGGCCGCGACCAGGATGAGCATTGGCAGTGCGACTCCGACCGCGAGCCATCGCAGAGGTATTCCAGTACGTTCGCCGTCAAGAATGCGCCGGTCGACCGTTTCCCACCATGCCGCGACGAGCCACACAATTGCCGCAATGGAAAAAAGTACAACGAGCGGGAGCAGTCCTCGGGCGTTCGAGATCGAGCAGCAGAAAATCGTCATGACGACGGCGATCAGCGCGGCCAGTCGCTGAAATGACACCCGGAATCCGCACACCGCGAGAGCCAGCATCAGATTGCAGCTGCTGTGCATGATGAGGATCTCAAAAGCGTGTCCCGTTCCGAGGAGCACTCGCTGGATGGGCTCACAGATCAGACTCAGGCTTGCGATCATGACGAGCATGGGCATGATGACCGGCGATTCGTGCAGGACGGCGATACGACGTCGAAAGTAGTAAGTCGCCCCCACAACGATCAGCGTCTGCATCGTGATTTCCAGAATGCACCAGAGTGTGTGTGCATGATCGTCATGTTCGGTGACGGTGAAGATAACCGCCGACAGCAATGCCATTACGACACAGATCGCGTGCAGTCGCAGACTGGTAATCGCAGCAGGCTCCGGCCGAGCGCCGGACCGAGCCGCGTTCCGTGAGCGTTGAGAGCCTCCTGTCTTGAGCTTTCGCGAAGTGATTTCATGCGACATGACAGACCCTCCGCCAGAGATCGGGGAATCGGTTCATGACGCTGGCGTGACTTTCGAGTTCGATCCATGCGGCGGTAGCGTTCTCGTGCTGACCCACCACGATCTGGCGCGGAACGTGCGTGGCTGCTCCCGTCGCAGTCGTCACCCGGATCTCGAAACCCTGTGACCGAGCCGCGGGGGCGGATACTGCAGTCGAAGCGACGCTGGCAATTGCGAGAGCATCCATTGCGCGATTGAATCCCGCGACACCTTCACCGACGACGAACAGCTCGTTTCCCAGCGCGAGTTCGACTCGTGCGTGCTGCCGATGCAGTGATTCGCAGAGGCTTGCTGCAGCCGTCACGCAGAGATCGATCGTCTCCTCAGACGAGGCGTGTGGCGTCTGTGAGTGGTCCACTACCAGTCGGACGGACGTCATAGCCGGAGCCTGGCGTTCGGTCACGATGAGGGTCTGCTGCCGGGCTGTCTGCGACCAGTGGACTCGCCGCAGGGAATCGCCGTTGCGGAACGGGCGCGTTCCCATAATGTCGCCGAATTCTCCGGCTCGTCTGTCCGAACAAAGTTCTTCCGTCCGATCCGACTCTGCCGCGTCAGGCATGCCGTCGAGTCTGACTGTCTGTGGCCAGACGATGAGCTGGCCGTCAACGGATGCCTGCTTCTTTGCTCGAAACAGGCCGAACGGGAAGCCCGTTTCCACTTCAGCGACGTCGTTGGGGTACACGCCTCGCTGCCGCGGCTCGAATGCCCACGAGTATTCCACGGTCGACCAGCCCGGAACGCGGTCCAGGGCAACGCCTTCATCGCCATCTGAACCTGAATCTGCATCAACTGAGAATCCACGTATCAGTGACAGACCCCAGACGGGAACAGGCCACCGGTTTCGAACAGTGAGACGAATAATCGCGGGCTGTTCGACACGTGTCCTTTGGACGTCGAACGCCACTGTGCACTCGATGCCGCGGACAGCCGCCCAAGGCAGAATCACGCCAATGGCGGTCACGCCGAACAGCGTTGCGGTCAGCACAAACACAAGCGGATTCAGGAAAAACCCGCAGAGAATCGACCCGGCCATCGCGATAACGAGGAACCACAGCGGGCTCTTCAGCCAATAGACGTACCGGTTCGCCCCGGGGCAGAAGTCAGCCGAGAGGGCCGAATTGACCTTCTGCAGTATGGCAGCCCCGCTATTGTCGCTGGTTGTCGGAGCATGGTCCGAGGCCATCGCATTCCTCGCTGGCCAGTCGCGGAGAGAAGACGGTGTCGCATTCACTGGACGACTGCACAAATGATTCAAACTTGAGTCGCACATGATATTCACTAGCAGGGGCTACTGTTATCTACCTGCATGTAAATTGCAAATATAATTAATGGCAATTAGAGATATACTTACAACATCTTAGACTGCCTGCCTGGCAGACTGTTTGCGGAGACATCCTGGATTGCCGGAACTGAGCTTCGCTTGTTCCGGCCTACCGTCCAGGCTGTCTGTTCGGCAGGATGCGGGCAGGTGGCACTGTGCTCGCAAAGACTTGCCTGGCTGAATCGGATTGCACAGCAGCATCCTCGTGAGAGGCACGTGGAGGAAACTGACGAACAAGCAGGCGAATTCCAGCGCGGCTGGCCGTTGCCGGCGGGCGCGTCAGCACTCCTGTTGCTCGCTGTCGGGCAGGCCGTCGCCCTGTTCAGCCTGCTGTTGATTTCGCACGGATTTCATCGGAAGCGTTGGGTCGGCTGAGTTCAGGACTGGCAATCCAGAACGACATTGTCCCGCTCGGTTCGCTTGGTCTGCGGACGATCGCAACGCGTGATCTTGCTCGAGCCCGAGATCAGATCAGCCGCATCTGGCGAACAATGTGGGCGTTCATTGGCCCGATCGGCGCGGCAGTCCAAGCCTATTACCGAGGTCGAATTGGCGGATTCAAGTAGAATTCCAGCAGTGGCTTTACAGTGGCCTGCCAGTGGTACTCCTGCCTGCAGGCTTCGAGACCGTTTTCCCCGAAAGACTTTCGATGTTCGCACCGTCGCATTTTGTTGACCGCCTCGGCGAACGACTTTGGGTCACCCCAGCTGAACGACTGACCGCACTTTGTCTCATCAACGATGCGCACGAGAGGAGCGACGTTGCTCACCAGAACGGGGCACGCCAGCAACATGTACTGGAATATCTTGTTGGGCATTGTTGTTTCGATATGTGGCGTTGAAATGTGCGGTATGAGTCCGATGTCGCTCCGTCGGATGTAGGTCGGCAGCAGCGAGAATGATTGATGGCCTTCGAAACTCACGTGTTCACCGACGTTGAGACTCTCAGCGAGTTCTTCGAGCTCCCGCCGGGATGGCCCATCACCGACGACGACCAGCCTGATATCGGGGATTGCTTCTGCTAAGTCAGGGATCGCCTGGATCACAGTAGACAGGCCTCGATGAGGATTCAGCACGCCGACATACAGCAGGATGAGTGACCCGTTCAGGTGGTCGACAGTGTCGGTGGCATCAGGGAACCCGGAGAACTCATCCAGGTCGTCGGTATTCGTGATTTCCAGGATCCTGCCTGGATCGACTCCAAGGCTCTGAATCCTGGGGATGTGCTCCCGGGCAACAACGACGACTTGAGCAGCACGTCGGGCAGTGAAACGCTCTTCCCAACTCAGCCACCACAGAAGCAGTCCAGCGACGGGCTTGAAGTATCGGTACGTGCGGGCCTCGAATCCTGACCGCATCATTGCCGTGTAGTGCTCGTGCATGTCGAACACGAACGGAATCCCAAGCCGGCGAGCTGCCAGAGCTGTCGCAAAGGCATAAGGCAGATCGTGGACGTGGATGATGTCGATGCTGTGCAGACGGCACGCTCGGATGATGTGTCGGACGATCAGCAAGCGTTGCCAGAAATAATACGCCACGTCATTCAGTACGCCTCGCCCCTCGAACGGCACGGGGACTCGAATCACCTGAACTCCATCGACGCACTCCTCGCGGCTCTGCCCCGATTTCTGGCGTGCGATCAGAAAAACGTGATGTCCGTCAGCGATGAGATCCCGCGCTTCACGTTCCACTCGCCGGTCGGGCGGATACGCCTGAGTCGAAAGCACCATCAGGATGTTCATTCCTGCGATCCTTTTCGCAGGATGAAACAACCGAGTTGACCGTGTGATCCGTCTGGTACGTGTTCAGCCGGTTCGACGCGTTCCCCAAATGTCCACAGCTCGCCAGTGAAGCATCGGTAGAATTCGGCGTCGACAACTTCGGCTTGATTCCCGCTGAGCCAGCCATTGAGTTCGTTCTGGCTGAAAGACTGACAGACGTAAGGCCGATCCTTTCCATACGATGCCTGCGGTTCGACATAGACATTGGGAGAGTAACGGTCGGCCTGGTAGGGGCAGGTCAGAATCAGATATCCACCCGGCTTGAGCCGAGAAAACATGCCCTTAACGGCTGCCTCGTGATCGGGGATGTGCTCAAGAACGCTGATGCAGGTAACAGCGTCAAGAGTTTCTCCGTCCGCAGGCGAAGTGATGTCACCATTACGCACTAGGAAGTGGTGATTCAGGAATGGGCTGGACCAGTATCCTCGAACTTTGTCAATTGCCGTCACGCGAAACCCACAGTTCGACATGATGCTGGGCCACGCAGCTCTCCCGGTTCCAACATCCAGTATCGTCGCGGGACAAAGCTTACTGAGCCATCGCAGTGAATAGGCGTATTCGATCGGACGCTCATTGATCCAGGTATATGTTGGTTTTGCCCACTTGCGGTAAAGCAGTGGGTAGAGCCACAGTCGGGTCAGAAAGGCATAGATCGCAAACGCAGTTCGCAACAACATTAATTCAATCCGTTTTCGACAGGGGTGCAGCTGACAGTTTTGTTGACTCTTGTCGTAGAGGTGGACGCGACAAATCAGACCTTGACCGGGCAGATCGGCAAAGTCTCGCAGACTGGATTAATTACAGATCGGTAGTTCTATTTTGGGCGATGCGTTTTGCTGACGGTGCCGATGCACTGACTGCACGAGAACCACTAGCCGGTAGCGCCAATACACAAAGAGTCGACAACAGAACAACACCACTGGTGGCAGCCACAGTCCAGGCGAGAGACAAAGCGGAAACCGGTCGCGTGCCGAGAAAGATCACCGCAGTTGTCATCGTGAGCGCCCACGGGAAAAGAAATCGAAATCGGCACGCGGCTATGAAATGAAGTCCCATCAGAGTTGAAAAAACGGCCAGGATGCGAGCGAAAAGAAGCGGTACAAGAAGTGTCCCCGCGCCCGCGTAAGACTCCCCCAATAGAAACTCGATGAGCCAGCTCTCTGGAGCTACGGCAATCGCCGCGATCGGAAACAGTAGACAGACACTCAACAGACCGAACAGGCACACCGGGCGTCGGGAAGTACTGTTTGCGTTGGCCCGGCTGAATTCGGGCAAGGCAACTGTAAGCAGCGGAGACAGGGCAAGTACCGGAATTCGTGCCAATTGTGCGGCAGCCCCGAACACGCCAGCGTCATGGGGAGAGAAGAGAACCTTTGCGATAAGTATGTCCCCTGCCAGCAGAAGCGCGTTCGCGGCATAAAAGATAACCACGCCAGGAGCGAAGTTTCTGAGTTCACGAGAATTGGCCGGAGTCGGGCTGACACCCTTCCATTCGTTCGAGACCTGACGGTGCAGTAGCACGCTGGCGAATGCGGTCCCGATAATCATCGATAAAATTGCAGTAGTCGAACTTGCGACCGTCGCGGCAAACGCCAGCCAGACGATCACACGAAGTGAGGCTTCCAGTATCTGACTCAGTGAGTAGGCCTGGTATTTCCTGAGGCCGCGAGCAGCACCTCGCGGTAGCCCTGCACTGACCAGTACACCAACAGCGCACAGCGTCAGGCTAATTGTGATCCAAGACTGAAATTGAAACAAAACCATCACCGGCCAGGAAACCAGAAGACTCAAAGGGAGCCAAATTGCAAGCAGCCTAAGGGTTGAATTGGCTAGCTCTTCATAGATGCCTCGGGCAGCTGATAGATCTCCTCCAGCGACTTCCCTAGCGACAAAGCGTGTCGTCATTCCGTTGACGGGACTGGCAAAGAAAGTAAGGACAGACAGCAGAGCCAGTGCGGCGGCAACATCCGCATACTCCGAAGGCCCCAGCGAACGCGCGACTGATAACTGAAAGAAGAGAGCCAGCGCGGTTGCTACGGCAGTTCCAAGGCCCGTCGTTGCAATATCCCTGATTGTTCCTTGAGTGTCCGGACTAGCGGAATCCGAGCCGAGGCTTTCTGGATTCTGGAAGTTGGCCGAGTGGCGTAACACTGTTAATTTAGTTTCCAGGAATTAGCAATAACGGATGTGCTCAAAAGAGCCATCCACCAAATGCACGGAATGCGGCCATTCGAAGGTGATTTCGGAGGAACAGCAGGACAGGTTGCCCCAGGAATGTCTTGGTTTGAACTGGGTAGTGGCGCGACGGAAAAAAACTGTTCCCACTCACGAGCACGAAACCACTGACGATACACTGCAGCGTCTGCCTTTCGTTCGAGCACGGTCTGCCCAAAGCCCTGAACCACTGGGATTGGGTCAAGGTTCTGACGGTGGAACTCAAAAAGACCCTCGGCGACTCCTGGACAGTTTTCATTGAAGACATCGTCCATGATGATTGCCCCACCTGCAGCCAGTGCGGACATTGACAGCGATAGATCATTTATGACGGATTCCGCTGTGTAGTCCGTCGATTCTGATAATTCTGCAGTCTCCGTCGAGACGCTCAGGACTCAAGTCAAATGACGAAGTCTGCAGATATCTGACATCGTCTCGGCCGAACATGTCAGAGATCGTCTTCTGACTACTTTGGATAAAAGCT
>CAYSJO010000635.1:0-7286 GCA_964431285.1 uncultured Planctomycetaceae bacterium | reverse complement strand
AATGCGTTCACCAGGCTCACCACCTAAATAGCGGCCGAAAACGCGTCATAATTACATGATGGAGACCGGTTCGCCCTCAGCGGCACCGGATTCCTGCGGTTGAAAGCCCCGTGAACGGCCAGCTCGGTCGGTTCACGGGGCTTTTTTGTGCGCCGTCCGCCACGCCCGGCGCGGGAATGACCAGGACTTTGGTTCAACAAGAAAAGGAGAATCCCAATGCCCACTCTGCTGCTGACGCTGCTCTCGGTGACCGTCGTGGTGGTCATCGTCGCCCTGGTACGCGAGGTCCGCCTGCGGCGAGCCCTCCAACGGATCCTGTCCCGTCTCCTCAACGCCTGGAGAAACCGCCATGAGAAATACCCGCCGGATTCCGGCACTGCTGCCGGTTCTGACGCTCGTGGTCCTGATCTGCGGGTGCGGCACGAGTGAACCGGACGGCCGCTACGAGCAGCTCGTCGAAAAGACCCTCGAACAGCAGGCCGCCCAGAACCAGGCCATGGCGAAGCAGAGCCAGGAAGTCGCCGAAGCGACCCGGCAGCTCGTCGAGGCCGATGCCAAGGCCAGACAAGAGATGGCCGCGACGCAGAAACTTCAAGCGGCATCTGCAGCCCAGGCACGCCAACTGGGGCAGTGGACTCGCCGCGTGGCGTAGGGGCGTGTGTCAGTCGGGTGACACAGCCACTACAGAATGTCTTCCAGTCGACTGGACCAGTAGGGCGAATGCAGCATGTCCGCCTCTAGTTCCCTGTTTGCGACCAGGAACTGCTGCGCCTGTTCCAGCATCAGCTCGGGTGTCTTATGTGAGCAGGCTGTTGTTCCGTCGGTCAGACCGCATTCACACGCCGCCCATCCGAAAAGCCGGGCCGCTTCCAGAATGTCGGTGTCCAACGTGAGTGGCAGCGAACGGTCGAGCACCTCGCACAGGAGAACCCAACCGTCGTTGTCCGTGTGCTGAAGCAATACGGAGATCATGATTTCAACCGGACCTCACGAGTGGACCTTTTTCCCCAGGGGTCATTCACACGCCTGCGACGCGATCTTTCGAGCCGCTGGGCGATGTGCCCCACGTGACCCGATGGGATCTCAAAGAGAGCCCCCACCCAAAATGCCGCGTCCATCGGCCAGGTTTCCAAGAATGACTGGCAGGATCTTCACAGCGACGATGAAAGCGACAATCAATACGCCCCAGGCATATCCCCCCAGGTAATTCTCCATCGACTCACCGCCGCGATAGAGGGCACCACGGCCAATTTCGTGGAAGACATTGAAATCCCTGTTGTCGGATCCATCAGTCATATCTCGTTCTTCTCGATGGCTTGTTGGTGGTGGTCCAGGACCAGTTGCCGCAAGGCATCCGGCCTGACGATGTGGACGTCTCCGGCCCAGCCCAGCAGCCAGCGGGAGATTTCGTTGAGCCCGTCGATCTGAAATGTCATCGTGAGAGAGCCGTCGGCATTCCGTTTCACACTCTGTGTGTGGTGCCAGCGGGTTTCCACGACGATGTCAGCCACGCGTGAGCTGAATGTCAGCTCAATGTCACTGGTTGTGTCTCCGCGATAGACGGCCCACGCGTTGCCAAAGTACGCCCGCAGGTCAAAGTCCTCCGGCAGCATTGCCGGTTGATCGACCATTCGCAGGGACTGGAACCGTGTTGGTCTCAGCGTGATCGGCGAATCCGAATCGATCGGTCGGGCAACCAGGTACCAGGCCGACTTGACCAGGCAGAGGCGATAGGGATGCAGGGTCAGTGTCTTCGGGCCGGACTCACCGGATTCATACGGACTCAGATACTTCCCAGTCAGCTGCTTCCGTTCGATCAGTGCCCATTGGATGGTCCGCAGTGCTTCGCGATGTTGGCTGTGATCCACCAGTTTCAGGTCGAGAACCTGAGTCAGGTGTGTCGCTTCTTCAAACAGCTCCGTCGCATCAGGCCGTGACGCAAGAAACTTTTCGCTCGCGGGTGAAACGCCGGTGTTGATGTCCAGTCCTGCTGCCGCCGACGTCACTGTCGCGGTTGCCAGGCCAAGCACCTCGTCATCCGACAGCCCCAGGGTGGGAAACGTGTAATCGGGACGAAGCCGATAGCACTGCAGGTCTTTGTCGTAGGACCAGGGGACCCCGGCCAGCTCCAGCACTGTCAGGTCCCGGTGGATGGTCCGTTCCGAACATTCCATTTCCTGAGCGATCGACGTCACGTTCCAGCGACCCCGGCTCTGGAGCAGTTGCAGGACGCGCATGATCCGGGCCAGTCGGTCCGCCTGACGCAGCCTTCGATCGGCATCGGATTTGCCGCTCGGGATATGTGAGGATATTCTGTTCATTGTGTGATCAGTATAAAGCAGGCTGCCGGTGGTGACCTGGTTTCTGGCCATTGAGGCTTCGGCCGTGGCCTCGTCGTTGCTGGTCTGTCGACTCGGGAGACGCCTGGTCTCGCGGAAGCCAGCCAGCGAAGCGGTACCGAATTTGGATGCCCGTGAACAGGGCGATGGTACCACCGACAGCTTGCTCCACTATTTTACACACCCGCTCTGACACACGTGGGTCAGCCGAACTTGCACAACTAAACAAAATCCGGCCGCAGGCTTCCCGCTCGACACTTCCAACAAATTGCTCGGAACTCGTTGCTGTGGGGCACGACCACCATTCGAAAGCCGGACGGCAGTCATTCGTTGACGGAAACCTCTGAAGTAACAGGGAGACATTCTCCATGAGTTTCTTGTCTGAGACAATTCAAAAGGTCCGATCGAACCTGCAGAACAACGGCTCTGACCTGAAGGCTTCCGTGAACGAATTCAGAAAGGAAATACGGAACAAACTCGACGAGTTGAAGCACGACGACAATCTTCAGATTTATCACACCACCCACCGGGACATTTCCCTGGGAGGAGTCTTGAGGGGCAACAGGCGATCCAGACAAAGAAATGAGACAAAGAGCCCATGCAAAGTCCTCGTCCGGAAAAAAATGTTCAACAAAACAAAATCAGACTCACTCGAAGTTCCATACTTCAGAGCAGCGTTCAATGTGAAAGACAGGACGTTGGTAGACGCATCAGCGGATGATTCACCGATCCGGATCGTCGCGTACGAGGCGCCGTTAATGCGTCAGAAAAAGGGCCGCAACTCACGTGCCGTATCCTGCGACCTGGTCGGACTTTCATCAGAAAACGGAGTCACGTGTATCGAAGGCAAGGTCAACCCATGGAATCGAGCGACGGATATCGTTTACGGACTTCTCGAGAGTTACGCATACGGGGTCTGTGTTGATTACTACCTGTCCGATTCTGAACACAGCTGCCGGTTTGAAAACGAGCTTCGAGCGTGTTGTGAGGAATTTCATCCGGGACACTCCAACATCCCGACAGATAAAGCTCTGACCGCAGCCTTTGCACTGGCTGCGCCCGAATCATATTTCAACGCATATACGCATCCAGAATTTTCACCTCGAAAAGCACATCTTCGACTAGAAGAGACCAAGAGCCTGCTGAAGACATTCAAGACAATAGAAAAGTCACCAACATTCAATGGTTTTCTGATTTGCGATAAGCCGTGCAAGTTAAGTGTCTTCAGAAAAGACCATTGCAGCATCCCTTCTAAAGGGGAGAAACGTTGCGTACCGAACTTTAAGGATGACAAGTTAAAGGTGACTCCGGCATTTACTGTGCACGAACTGAAGAAATTGACGGTATCTTAGCCGTGACAATCTCTGATAGCCAAAAAAGGCCGCCATCCCCAATGGGACAGCGGCCTTTGGCATTAAGGCCGGATGGGTCCGTCCTGAATGCTGGTCACGATCATGAACATGGTCCAGCTCTCGAACATCGCTTGTTTCAGATCGATCCCTGAGCGGAATCAAGGCACTTCGAACGGTTGTCCGTCTGTCACCGACAGCACATTATCAAAATGACTGGAAAACGTGTCTGGTTCGAACGTGTGAACTGGAACGATGCACCTGGCCGCGACGGCTTCGACGAATTTCGGGATATCCGTGGAGAGTATGTGTCCGCTTGTGTGCACCTCCCTCAGACGTCCACCGGATGATTCCAGTGCCCGCCGGGTCGCTTTCCAATCGTCGTTGGCGAGGTATCCAGTCCAGCGGGAATACAGGCAGGTCGTGTCCGGGGGCAACTGATCGTCGAAGTCCGGCTTCAGCATCGTTGCCCGGAACACCATCAGGAACCGGGACGGCGAAGCGAGGATTTCTTCCATTTCGATTCTGGCGTCGGAGTAGTGTTCGTCCAGCGGTCGACGACCAGGGTGGTTTGACCTGTCGTTGAAGTATCGGGGAAAGTACAGGCGGAGTCCTTCCGCCGGGTCAGCGACCGGAACTTTGGTTTCTCTGTGAATCAGATGCAGAACGTATGCCGTATAGGCGTCGACGACGAATGTTCGCCCCGTCTTCTTGGCGGCCCGAATGAATCCGACAAGTCGGTCGACGTGCTGTGGTGAAAACGAAGCGACAACAAGGCCGGATGCCTGGTCGACGTAAGCGGTAATCTGGTCTTCCAACTGGAACTCGGTCACGGTCTGACCGTCCGGCAGTCCGAAGTGCGTACCTTCCATCAGCAGCATGTCGATGTTTCGACCGGAGACTGCCTCCAGCAAGGTCCGCGTCATCCCGGGTTTGCGACCATGCATCCGCAGATCACCGGTATACAGTATGGACTTTCCGTCTGCTTCGATCAGGAATGCCAGGCATCCAAAGACGGAGTGGTCGACAGAGAAAGCCGTGACCTGAAAGTTCCCGATAGTCACCGGTTGCTGCGGGTGCAGTGCTTGGTGTCGTTTCCCGTCAATCCCGACCTGCCGTGCAAACAGCTTGCCAGCCAGCATCATCTTGCTGGTCCCGCTGCTTGCGTAGACGGGTATCTCTGTGCGGGATCGGTCGAGCAGGCCCGTGTGATCCATGTGAGCGTGTGAGATCAGGATCCCGTCAATGAGTGCCCCCGACTCGAACAGTCCATCGACGTTCGGCAGAATGCCCTGTTCACGAAGTTCCTGCGTTGAGGCTTTTTGAAGCTCGTACGTGTTCAGAGCATTGCGGTCGTCCCCGAAGAGTGGCATGCCGATGTCGACAACAATACGGGAATCGCCGCTGGTCAATTCGACACATGTGCCTCCGACTTCCTTGGCTCCACGATGTACGGTGATCTGCATCGAATCTCACTGGTCATGGTGTGGTGAACATGGACTTCCCCAAATGGAAACGTCCGTTTGATTGAGTTCGGCTAGGACGGCTGCGGCTTCAGATGCTGTGAAGACTGAGGCCAAGCGTCTGCAGCTTGGTCATCCCCTTGAGGTGCACCAGCCCCGCGTCGGTGAACTGTGGCCCATTACCACCCATGCTGACTTCAACAACTTCGCCCTGGTCATCCCGCTTGATCTTGGCACCGATATTCTTCAATGCAGCAACGGGATCGACGTCAGGAGTTTGAGCAGGTGACTTGTCGGTCTTCGCCTGAGAGGTCTTTGGCGTCGAGACCGCAACATCGTCGGGTGAGTTGTCACCACCACATCCAGCGATCCCGACCAACACCACCAGCAGAACTCGCATCACATCTCCCCAGGCTCGGACACGGCACCCCAGTCTCCCCACCCCAGCCCCGGCGTTCAACTCACCGGCGGTAACCGCCAGATCCGAACCACGGTACCGCCCGTCGCTCGCGGCGTGACTCCGGTTATCGCGTGGGCGGCCGACGGCGGCGGGCTATTGGGACGTGGCCAGCGACGAGATGTCCCAGATCTTCAGCGTTTTGTCAGCGCTGCCGCTAACGATCCGATTTCCGTCGGGGCTGAAACTCACGCTGGTGACACCAAGTGAGTGTCCCTTGAGTGTGAGCATCTCCTTGCCGGTTTGGGCATCCCAGACCTTCAGCGTGTTGTCCCAACTGCCACTCACGGTATGTTTGCCATTCGGGCTGAACGACACGCTCAGCACGCCATCGGAGTGCCCTTTCAGTGTGTGAATTTCTTTCCCGGTTGCCCTGTCCCACAGTTTAATCGAAAAGTCATGACTCGCCGAAACCAGCCGTTGACCATCCGGACTGAAACACACGCGGATGACGGGTTCGAGGTGTCCTTTCAGCGTGCGGACCTCTCGCCCCGAAACGGCGTTCCAGATCTTCACCGTCTTGTCCGAACTCGCCGAAGCCAGCCTGTTGCCAGCCGGGCTGAAACAAACGTTCCAGACGGGATCTGAGTGTCCTGTGAGCGTGAGCGTGTCCTTTCCGGAATCGGCGTCCCAGACCTTGATCTCACCAGGCTTGCCGATCTCACCACCGCCACTGACAATCCGCTCTCCGTCCGGGCTGAAACTCACGCTGGTGACAGGACTTGCGTGTCCCTTGAGTGTGAGTGTCTCCTGGCCGGTTTGGGCATCCCAGACCTTCAGCGTCTTGTCATAGCTGCCGCTGACGATCCACTTGCCGTCCGGGCTGAAACCAACACTGCTAACGACTTTTGAGTGGCCTTTCAGCGCGAGTATCTCCTTGCCGGTGTTAGCATCCCAGACCTTGATCTCCCCGGCTTTTCCGGAATCGTCATCGCCCCCGCTGGCGCTGCGATTGCCGTCCGGACTGAACGACACGTTAAGAACAACATCAGAGTGTCCACTGATCGTGAACATCTCTTGGCCCGCCGAGGAAGCACCGTCCACTGACTTTGCGTGGTCAACAACCTGGATATTGAGTTCTCCAACGAGCGAGGTCCATTTCGAATCATTCTTTTCATCGCTCATTCGAATATGCGCGGCATCGATGACTGTCTCGTTCCAAGCCGGGTCGATACCGACCCATTGATGTCCATCGTGGATTTCCGCCCAGGCGTGCCAATAGAAACCAGGCTCGTTGTCTGAGAAGAGCAGGCCCGTGACTTCGCGAGCGGGAATACCGAGCGACCGAGCCAATGCAGTGAACAATAAAGCGTGTTCGGTGCAGTCTCCCGCCCGGTTGTCTAAAACTCGGATCGCCGTTTGTGCATTGTCTGAGTAGGAACTCTCCAAATTGCGAAAGACCCAGGATTGTAACCGATCGACAATTTCAATTCGGTCGGTCTCACTCCCGGCGATCCGGCGTGCAAGCTTCTTGATCCTTGAATGATCGGATTGAATCAGCACTGTCGAGGCCGTGTACTTGCGGAGCATCTCAGGCGTGAGTTGGCTTGGTAGTGTGGCTCGTCGACCGCGGGTAATTGTCAGTGTCGTCTTCTGTTGGTCAGACTGGCTGACCTGCTGACACGGTGACTCGGGAACTTGGAATTCACCGAGGCCACGGAGTTCGACAATGAGCTGA
>CAYSJO010000634.1:0-7045 GCA_964431285.1 uncultured Planctomycetaceae bacterium | reverse complement strand
ACGTTCTGTTGCGGGTCTGGACGTTTGCGAATGACTCAGGCCGTGGCATTCGCTTCCTCAGTACATTCACGCCCAGCACCTCATGGGCACTGGAGTCCTTCATAACTCTTGGGCCAGCTTTTCAATGGCAGGCCACAGGGTATGCTCCGCACGAATGGACTCGACGGTACGTTTCAATACAGAGGGCTGAATTCTGCATGGCTGGACACGACCAGCCGACTGCGCGTCACTCGATACGGAACGCAAGTGTGCCTGTTGTACTCAACACCGGATTCTGATCGCGACACGCTGCTTTCCAGGGTTGAATTCGGTTCCGAGGACACCGTGCAGGACGGTGTACGTCTCATGCTGCACACCGGCGCCGAGGGCCTGGAATCGCAGCCGACCTGGCAAAAGCTCACGATTCGCGCGACAGAAATCAACGGTTCGGCGGTCGGCAAGTAGGAACGCTTTAAGGATACAAACCCGATGCGCAAGCGAGTGAACCATGGGCTCAGCGACTACACTTTGCCAACAAATGCCGAATCATGGCAGTTTCGGCTTCAGCGGTGTTGAGTCGTCAGCTTTGTCGACCGGGTAGAGTGCGTTGTGGTCGTTCAGACTGGCAATCAAGTGGTGCATCATCCGGCGCAACTGCCCGATCTGGTTTTGCGACGCGGCCAGATTGTTCTGTTCAAAGGGATCATCATCCAGCTTGTAAAGCTGATAGTGAGAATCTTCGGAAGCGGCTGACGGAAAGTAGTGGTAAATAACTTTCCAGTTGTTACGTCGATAACACGTGAAATAGTCGCTGCGATGTGGCGCGTGCGGGTAGTGCATTAGGAATGTCTGCTCGCGCGCTGTGTCGGGTTTGCCTGACAGCAATGTGTCCAGTCGCCCTCCGTCAACAGTGTGATCTGGCGCGTCGATTCCAGTCAGGCCGAAGATTGTCGGGAACAGGTCGACGACTGAAGCTGTTTGGCTCTGAATTGCTCCCACGGCGATCGGCAAACGCTTCTGATGTGCGTTGTCGGCGGCTTTTGCCCATGCCGCGATGAACGGTACGCGCATGCCGCCTTCATAGTGTGCGCCTTTCTTCCCTCGCAGAGGGGCGGCACACGCCACAGCGTGCTGATGTCCCAGCGGAGCATCCGAGCCGTTGTCACCGAGAAACAGAACGAGCGTGTTTTCCGATACTCCGAGTGCATCGAGATGGTCAAGGATGTCGACCAGCGACTTGTCCATACCTTCGATCAGGGTCGCAAACGCCTGAGCGGGCGCCGGTTTACCGGAGTCCTTGTAGTGTGCCGCGAATCGGGGATCGGAGTGGAACGGCGCGTGGACAGCATAATGTGACATATACAGGAAGAATGGTTTGTCATCCTTAACAGCAGCGGCGACGTGCGCATTGGCCTCTATGGTTAACGCTTCGGTCAGAAACGTCTCGGTACCGTGGTACTTCTTCAGGTGCGGCACGGCACTCTTCGCTCGCCTCGTACCCAGGCCATAATTCTGTTCGGCGTAGTAACTGCCCGGTGCTCCGAATGACGCACCCCCGACGTTTACGTCAAAACCCAGATTCAGAGGCTCGGCACCGTCGAACGCCCGCGCCCCGAAGTGGCCCTTGCCGACATGAATTGTGCGATACCCCGCTCCCTGCAGCAGTCGAGGCAATGTCACGTCGGCTTTGGTCAATCCCTTCCAGTTCCACTTCGGCGGGCCCATGTGACCACGGTTGTCCCTGTCCGGGTTGATCCAGTTGGTGGCATGATGTCGCGCCGCGTTCTGCCCGGTCATGATCGCGATACGCGTCGGCGAGCAGACGCTCATCGCATAGAAGTTGTTGAAGCGGACTCCCTGAGCGGCCAGCCGCTCCATGCCGGGCGTGCGGTAGTAATCATTGAGAGGATATCGCTTTGGCTGCCCCTTGTCGTCGGTCAGAAACGGCACCGACGTGTCCATGACGCCCATGTCATCGACGAGAAAAACGACGATGTTGGGTTGCTCGGCGCCCTCGATACGCAGTCCCAGGCAGCTCAGAATCAAAATAAAAAGGGAAACTCGCATGAGTGTCGTGACCATGATTGGCCTTTCTTCTGTGGTCCGTTTCGCGCCGCAGTCGGTGCGTCTGGAGATTTCATCCGGAAGATTATGTTGGCGAAGCCATCACCGCCATCATCTCTGGGACGAACGGACGTACCTGGAGCCACGACACTTCGGTTCGCAGTCGATAACCTGCGACCCCTGCCATCAATATTGCGAGAGAAAGCGAATCATGGACCTGTTTGAAAAATACCGCCTACGACACGTCATAAACGCCTGCGGGAAGATGACGCATCTGTCCGGCGCGATTGTTCTTCCAGAGATTGCGGCGGCGGCATCGGAGTCGTTCAAGCATTTCTTTGTGCTGGACGACTTGCAGGCGGCAGCGGGCAGGATCATCGCCGACGCGACCGGTGCCGAGAGTGGTTGCGTCACGGCCTGCACCGCAGCCGGTATTACGCTCAGTGTGGCGGCCGCGATGACAGGTAACAGCCTGCCTCGCGTTTTGCAGTTGCCAGACACTGAGGCCATGCCCTCACGCGTGCTGATTCAGAAAGGACACTGCGTTAATTACGGCAACCCAATTACTCAGGCCATCCGTCTGGCTGGAGCAACACCTGTTGAACTCGGAACGGTCAATCGCTGCGGCCCGGAGTTCATTCGCTACGAACTGGAAAAAGGTGGCGTGGCGGCAATCGTGCATGTCGAATCGCACCACACCGTGCGCTACGGATGGGTCCAGTTGTCTGATGTCGTGGAACTGGCTCACGAGTTCAACGTCCCCGTGATTGTCGACGGAGCCGCGCAGGATCAGCGACTCCGCGAAATTATCGGGACGGGCACGGACATCGTGCTGACCAGCGCTCACAAGTATCTGTGCTCGACAACGGGCGGCATCGTGGCTGGCCGGAAGGAACTGGTTGACGCGGTGTATCTGCAGAACCGCGGCATTGGTCGACCAATGAAGGCGGGTAAGGAAGCCATCATTGGTGCGATGGCGGCTCTGGGATATCGCAACAGTCAGGACATGGCAGCCTGGACTGTCGAGCAGGATCGCAAAATGCAAATGGTCCTTGAGCGGCTTACGGGGATAGACGGCCTGACGCTCAGCATCGATCCCGATCCGAATGGTTGTCCGTTTTCGCGAGCGCGACTGACTGTCGATCGTGCTGCCTGTGGGCTTTCTGCAGAGACTCTGACAGATGCTCTGCAGGATGGGGACCCGACGATCGTCGTGCGATCTCACCACAGTGACGAAGGATATATCAACATTGACGCGATCGAGATGACGGACGACGAGATTGAATTCACGTGTTCACGAATTCGGCAGTTGCTGACAACTGACTGAATGGATCGCACTTCGGAACGTGGTCATCAAGGTGATCGTCAGCGTGCAGGCCGGGAGATGGACCGCGATTGTGCGGTTCAAGTACAGGATCAGGACTCAATGAGAATCACGACGTGGAACGTCAACGGGCTGCGGGCAGCACTCAAAAAAGGCTTTGCTGAAATCATCGATCAGATTCAGCCGGACGTCCTACTGCTGCAGGAGGTGCGTGCGCTGCCGGAACAACTTCCCGGTGAGTCGGCTGCGCCGGAAGGCTGGCACGTGCACTGGCATCCGGCCGAACGCAAAGGCTATTCGGGAACGGCAATCTGGTCGCGGCAACCCATGAAGATTCTTGGGACGGGCCTGGACGCAGATGATCCCGAGGGCCGTGTCTTGCGAGCAGAAGTGGCCGGCACGGAAGTGGTCAGCGTATATCTGCCATCGGGCTCGTCCAGCGACGAGCGGCAGCAGGCAAAGGAAGTGTGGATGGCGGAGTTTTCACAGTGGGCACAGAAGCTGTTGCGCAAGCGCAAAGCCGTCGTGTTTGGTGGCGATCTCAACATCGCTCATACCGAGCGCGACATCTTCTACGCGAAGTCTAATGAGAAAACGTCGGGCTTTATGCCCCATGAACGCGAATGGATGGGTAGCATCATCGATTCGGGTTGGCGCGACTTCGTACGCCAGCACTACGGCGACATACAGGGACCTTATTCCTGGTGGTCAAATCGTGGTCGTGCGAGGGAACTCGACCGCGGTTGGCGGATCGATTACTTGTTGGGTAATGCGGCTGCGAACCGTCGATTTCGTTCTGCTGACATCTGTCGAGACGGCGGACTGACCGTGTCGGACCATGCGCCGGTGTCGATCGATGTCACCGACTGAGATTCCCATCTCAGACGACAAATATGTCTCTCCTGACAATTCTGTCGTGCGTCGCTTACCGGTTAAATCGAGTTGGCACAACTCGCAGGGACCGTGTTCCCCATTGTCGAACTGCAGCTGGATCGCGGATTGCCACTTTTCTACTGGGAATTACAGCAATCGGCGTCGGATTTTCTCACCGATGGCTGTCCTGATCGTCTCCGGTCATGCACCAGAGTCGATATTCCACCAACTGAGATTTCCGATATCGGAAGAACAACACTTCGAACCTGACAATTCTGTCCGGTGTTGCTTTCCGGTCAAAGCGACCGGCACTGCGTCAGAATCCGCTACGACAGTTATTTCTGATGCGCGGGATTGGGACTGTCGTGATAACCTGGCATGCTGTCACGGTTCTTCGGGGCCCGGTTTACTACAACTGCGGAGTTCCTCACATGCTGGAAGAAATTCCTTCCAGCGGACCATTCTGGTTCTGGGTTATTGTCGCCGTTATGTCGGCGATAATTGTCTGGTTCGCAGAGCGCGGTGTGCTTCTGTCTGCCCTCTCGAGCCTGTTGGCGCTGGCCGTCGGTATTGCGCTCTTTCCAGACCAATGGGACCTGTTAGGTCTGAGTGCACTCCGCGAACAAGGACTGTGGTCGTGGCTGGGCGACAACATCCTGGGCGTGGTGGTCGCCGTTCTGCTCTATCTGTTGGTTGGTCTGACCTGGTCGACAATGCGCTGGTGGATGCACGTTCGATCCATTCGTGAGGAGTACGAGAATCGGCGAACACTGTGGCTTTCGCCGGAGACGCTGCGACAAAATGCGGTGCTGTTTCACTCTCGGGCCAGCGTCACCGCAGACGAATCCGCACAGAAGCAGTACACCGAATAGAGAGACTTGTGCGCCACGCCGCAGAACTGGGCGGCAATCGATTGACTTCCGAATTGAAACCCCTGTGGAAAGTGTATGTAGACAATGGTTACCACTTCTGACATTCGATCGCTGAGATCAGAGCTGGATGTTGTGACGAGGCCCAATCCGCGTATGAACGCGGAGCAGATTCTCGTATGGATGATCTGCTGGCCATTGAGTCTTGTATGGACTCTGTTAGTGCATAATCCTCTGCGACACGTTGTACAGTTCGCGTTCGTGGAAGTATTAACCACCCTGGAAGCAATCAGCTGTGGCGAGTTCCAGAAAATTGAACGCGATCTGACGATCTCCGAGCCACCACCGAACGCCATCAAGGATCGCGTTCCACACGCCACCACGGATCGTCTAGCGAACAAATCGCAACATCCCCAGGCGCAAACTCAGGCAGCCGGAACTCGGTCCGGTCCGGTGACGCGGCCCGACGCGCCCGCTTCGAATGCGGGACCAGCGTATGTACCACCGCCGCTGGTCACTGTTTCCAGCGAGCCGGATCTCTGGTTGGCACAGGCAGACAGCCAGCCGAAATTGACACATGGTGGTGACACGGCGTGGTTGCAGGACGCCTGGCACGACACTCCGTAGAGACGACGACCGCTTCAAGAGTCTCCCGTCGCAACGTTGACAGTTCCCCCACCGATGTTGCGTCAATTCTCCGCCTGAGCCAAATGACGCCGGATGTCGAGAATGACGCCATCAACACTCGCCTGTAGTTTGCTCAACGGTTCGATGATGGCGTCAAACTGAGAATCGGCGGCCAGGCTTTCAACGATGGCTGCCCGGTCCATTGCTGTTGTCATGCTGATGGCCCGCATGTTTCCGAGCACGGTGTGAGCCGCGCGACGCGCTGTCTGGGAGTCGCCAGACTTAATGGCACGCCGCAACAACACTAACTGCTGCGGTGTCTCTTCGAGAATGCTCTCCAGGATCTCATACAGCAGCTCACGACTTCCTGCCACGACCCCCAACGCGGCGTTCCAGTCAACAACATCCGTCGGCGAGGTGGACACCGATTCTCCGCTGGCCTCAGAATGATGCGCTGGCGGAGCGACCTCAGGCGCATTCTCAATCCCGCTCGTCAACTGTGCGAGTTTCTGAAAAAGAATCGGAGCTCGAATTGGCTTGGACACGTAGGCGTCCATGCCAGCTGACAGACAACGCTCTTCATCCCCTTTCAGTGCATTCGCCGTCATTGCGATGATCGGCGTGTGCGCGTCGTCAGGTGCGTCGACCTCGCGTTGACGAATCCTGCGAGTCGCTTCCAGGCCATCCATCTCTGGCATCTGGACGTCCATCAGGATCGCATCGTAGGAGCCCGTAGACCAGCGACGCACGGCCTCCGCGCCGTTTGGCGCCACCGCCACCTCATGTCCCCATTTCTCCAGGAGAGCGATGGCCAGTTTCTGATTTACAAGGCTCTCTTCTGCCAGCAGCACGTTCAGCGACCGTTGCTGGGGCATCGACGGCTCCGACGCTGACAGTTCGGCATCAATCGCAGCAGTTATGTTCAAAGTCTCAACGATCGCGTCGAACAGCTCTGACTGCTTGACAGGCTTTGTCAGGTACGAAGCGATACACAGTTCACTACAACGTTGGATGTCACCGGTCCGACCACTCGACGTCAGCATCATCACGATGGGGATCTTCAGGTCGCTCCGTTCGCGCAACTGCGCGACCAGCGAAAACCCGTCCGTACCGGGCATGTGCGCGTCGGTCAGGATCAGATCGAATTCCTCAGTCGTACCGTGTACCTCTTCGAGAACAGCGATTGCTCGCTCAGCTCCTTAAACGGCTGTAGGAATCGTCATCCAGTTTCGCAGATTCTCTTCCAGAATACGCCGATTAGTCTCGTTGTCTTCCACGATCAGAATACGGCTTACTTCCATCTTGCGTC
>CAYSJO010000633.1:0-5164 GCA_964431285.1 uncultured Planctomycetaceae bacterium | reverse complement strand
CGTGCCATTGACGGTCACCGTACTGCCACCGAAGCTCAACGTGTCGTCCGCGTTAGCGCCACCGCTACGTGCAACCGTCAGCGCCCCGCCGTTCCAGTTGTCGGCAGCATCCAGTTCGAAGTCCTGCAAAGTGGCGTTCGTGTCGACCAGAACCGCGCTGCCGCCTTCCGTAAAGGTATTTGCCGACGTCGTATCCAGACCGCCGATCGTGGGCGGATCGTTCACTGCCGTGATGTTGACATCGATGCTTTGAGTATCCGTACCGGGGTTAGCTCCCGTACCTTGAGCGTCGCCGCTGTTTCCGTCGCTGACTGTCACGTCCAGTGTGACGGTGGCCGGCGGTGCCTGGGACGAGTTGGCATAGGCCACAGCTTGCAGGATTGCGTCAACGTCGGAGGCTCTCGCGTTCGCATTGAAGCTGACAGCGAGCGTCCCGGCGGTACTGGTGAATGTGCCTCGCGACGTGCTGTCGATCTCCAGATTCGATCCATTGACCGTCACGGTACTGCCGCCGAAGCTCAATGTGTCGTCCGAGTTCGCGCCGCCGCTGCGAGCAACCGTCAGCGACCCGCCGTTCCAGTTGTCGGCCGCATCCAGTTCGAAGTCCTGCAATGTGGCGTTTGTGTCGAGCAGAACCGCACTGCCACCTTCGGTAAACGTGTTTGCCGAAGTCGTGTCCAGACCTCCGATCACCGGCGGATCGTTCACTGGCGCGATGCTGACATCAATGCTCTGTGTATCCGTACCGGGGTTAGCTCCCGTACCCTGAGCGTTGCCGCTGTTTCCGTCGCTGACTGTCACGTCGAGCGTGACACTGACGGGGGGCGCCTGGGATGTGTTTGCATAGGCGACTGCCTGCAGAATGGCATCGACATCTGAGGCTCGGGCGTTCGCATTGAAGTTGACTGTGAGTGTCCCGCCGGCGTTCGTGAATGTGCCTCGCGATGTGCTGCCAATCTCCAGATTCGAACCATTCACCGTGACAGTACTGCCGCCGAAGCTGAAACTGTCGTCTGCATTGGCGCCACCGTTGCGTACGACTGTCAGCGATCCTCTGTTCCAGTTGTCGGCCGCATCTAGTTCGAAATCCTGCAGCGTGGCGTTTGCATCCAGCACGACCGCGGCCCCGCCTTCCGTAAACGTGTTTACCGACGTCGCGTCGAGGCCGCTGATGACTGGCGGGTCATTCACAGCCGTGATGTTAATGGTCACGGAAGCAGAATCGGCTTCGCTGCTGGTGTCTGCCGTGCCCCCGTCTCCTTCCGCTCCCGGGTCCGCTCCCGTATTGCCACCATCGTTCACCGTGACAGTCAACAGCGTGTTGGCAGCCGGAACATCAACTGCGGCGTATGTGATCATGCCGCCATTTGTGCCAGTCAGCAGGTCATTAATCTGAGTCACGTTTCCGGTAACGGTGACCGAGTCCGAGTCGTTAGCACCCATCACACTGATGCCGGTACTGCCGGACGTGATGCTCAACGTCCCCTGCGCCACACTCAGTGTCGCCGTGACTGTCCCAGCACCCGAGTCCACGTCGCCCACAGTGAATCCAGTGCCATGGACATTCAGGTCGACTCCCTCAGTCGCGTCCAGGGCGCTCGACGGGCCACCCACGACCGGCGCATCGTTGATCGCAGCCACGGTCAACGTAAACGCGTCATCGACAAATCCGCCGACGGAATCAGTGACGCGTACGGTAATGTTGGCCATTCCATTCTGGTCGGGTTGCAGGTCCAGCGTCAGAGTTGTGCCAACAATCGACGCGTTGACGAGTCCAGCGGGGGAGTTCGCCTGAACGGACAACATCAACGTTGCGTCATCGTCTTCAACATCGGTGTAGCGTCCAGCCAGTTCGATTGTGATGTTCTCGCCGTCCTCATCCGCGTTCTGATCCGGGATGTTCTGACCGTCCACAATCGTCGGCGGGATGTCTGCAATCACCGTCACCGTGATGACGGCACTGCTCATTTGGCCGGCCGAATCCTGAATCGTATAGTTGAATGTTTCCGATTCATTGTCTTGACCCAATAGCCCGCCGCCCATCCCGTCATCGGTCGGCGTGTACCTCAATTGCTCTCGACCATCGACCGTGACCAGTGTCAGTGTTCCACCTTCTGATCCAGTGGAGTCGAAGGCAGAGATGGTCAGCTCGTCGGCATTGGTCGCAATGTCCGGGTCCACATCGTTCGCAAGCACGTCGAGATTTGTTGATCGGTCATTGGGGACTGTCAGCGGGTCCGCGACTGCGGTGGGAGCATCGTTGACCGCAGTAACCATTACCGTGAAAGTGTTGGTCACCATGGCCCCGGCGTTATCCGTTGCCCGGACCGTAATCATGGCCGTGCCGTTCTGGTCGTCCTGGTAGTCGAGTGTCAACGTCGTGCCGGTGATGTCTGTTGATACCAGTGACGTGTTGTTGTTGTCGCTGACTGTCAGAGTCAGCATGTCGGAGTTTGTCGCGATGTCCACATCGCCAAAGACTGCCGCCAGTGGAATGGTGGTGTCATCCGCATCTTCCATCACAGTCACATTTACAATGGCGTTTTCGACGGTCGGGGCGTCGTTCACCGCCGTGACCGTAATTGTGAACGTCTGAGCGACTGATGTGTCGACTCCCGAAATGGCCGTCGTGCCATCATCCTGAACCTGAACAGTGACGGTCGCCGTTCCGTTCGCGTTCAAGCCAGGCGTGTACGTCAGAGTTCCCGTATTGGAAATGTCCGGTGCCGTGCCAAACAGACCCGCGTTCGTCGTGCTGACGATGTAATCAAGGACAGCCTGGTCAGATTCATTGTCAGGACCAGGAGCAAATTCCGTGGCAAAGTTCGCCACCGTTTGCGCCCCGGCATCTTCCGCAACAGTCTGGTTGCCGCCGATCATGACTGTCGGAGCGGCGTTCACCGCGTTCACTGTGATTGTGAAGGTCTGGACCTGTGACAGGTTGTCGCCACCTCGCTCGACACCACCATCGTCACGAACCTGCACACTGACAGTGGCCGTCCCATTCGCGTCGGCCGCCGGCGTGTATCTCAGGACACCAGCGTTGTCGATGTCCGGCGCCACGCTGAACAGTCCGCTGTTGTTGTTGGTAACGACGAAATCGTCAATGTCCTGATCGGACTCGTTCGCTGCTCCAGGGGCAAACCCCGTGGCGAAGCTGTTCACGATCTGGGCGCCGGCGTCCTCATTAATCGTCTGATTGCCCGCGAGTGTGATCGAGGGTTCGTCGTTGACGGAATTCACAGTGATTGTGAACGTCAGAGTCTGCGACGTATCGTCGCCACTGTTAGCGATGCCACCATTGTCTCTCACCTGCACACTGACGGTGGCTGATCCGAAAGCATCGACCGCGGGCGTGTATGTCAGCGTGCCAGCGTTGTCGATGTCCGGATCGACGAGGAACAGATCGGTGTTGTCGTTCGACACAATAAAGTCGTCGATCAGCTGACCGTCTTCATCAGTTCCTCCGCCCGGATCGAATCCGGTCGCGAAGCTCGCAACGCTTTGTGCGCCGGGATCTTCATTGACTGTCTGATCTGAATCGATTGCAAACGAAGGCTCGTCGTTGACCGCCGTGACATCCACATTCACGGTGAAGTCCGCGGACGCACCATGTGTGTCAGTGGCGAGAATTGTCAGCGGGTCTGCGTTTCCGTTCTGGTCGAGCTGTGGGGTCAGTGTCAGAGTCGTTGCGCTGAGTCCCGAGTTGCTCCCCGAGAGGCTGCCCTGAACGATCGCTGAATTGTCTTCAATTGTGATGGTCAGAAAATCGTTGGCGCCACCGAGCACATCCGGGATATTCGCGTCCGTGAAGATCGCCGTCAGATCGATCGTTTGCGCCGGACCATCTTCATCGAACGCGCGATTGACTGATGCCGGTGTCGCCACGGGCGCGGTATTCCGCGTCACGGCGCGTGTTTGCGTGCTGAGGTTGCCGGCTGTGTCACGAGCCTCGACGGTGAAGTCCGTGGAACCACCTGGGACGAACGGCACTGCCACACCGTTGAATTCGAACAGGCCACCGGTTGCCGTCGTCGTTGCCCCTGTATTGGTCAGCGTGACTCTGGCGTCGGCTTCGGCCATGCCGTCGAAGTCGACGGGGGTCAGTTCGGTCAGGCCATCGCCATCGGGATCAGTGTCCGAATCGGGGTCGAGGTCGAACGCTGTGATCGGCGGAGCCAGCGTGTCGATTGTGATCTCGAGCGCGGCAGACGAGTCGCTGACATTGCCGGCAACGTCCTCGGCGGTCGAGTCAATGTCGTGCACACCGTCCCGAAGCGTTGACGTCGTGACCGAAAACGGACTGCTCGCGGTCCCCGTTCCGACGGCTCCGTCCAGGCTGCTTGTCAGGCGGACAATTGCGTTGCTTTCCGCATCGCCGGTAATCGTGGGCGTGTTGTCGTTCGTGATGTCGTCTGTATCGGAAACTCCACTGTCACTGACCGCCAGGAGGTCCAAATCTGTTGGGGCAGCTGGTGCAATTGTGTCGAGCTCAAATGTGAATGTGTCGAAGTCCGGCCCGGCGGTGGCGTTGCCGATTTCGTCCGTGCCGCGAAGTCTCAAGGTGTGGGAATCGGTGTCCCGTACAGTGGTTCCAAACAGGCTGTCGATCTGAGCTTCAGACAGAGTGAACGTGCCGCCGTTCGGGCCGATAGAGCCGCTCAGATCGACGAATGCACCGGAGTCGACGGCTCCTTCGAACGACACAATCCTGCTCACATCGGAAACGGTGATGCTTAATGTCAGGTCATTGGTGATGCGGTCCGTCGCCGATCGACCCGTATCGTTGACTGCAGTGACCGTGAATGCCGGAGCCTCCTGGTCACCGACCAGCGTGACACCCGTCGCCATACCGTCGGAACCGAGCGTGATGACAGGGGCCTCGACATTCATGTCCACGACTTCGATGTCGAATATGTCGATGTCACCGTCCTGATCGACGTCCAGCGATGCGTCAGCCTGATTGACATTGGGATCAAAACCGAGCTGCCTGAATAATAGTGATCCCACAAATGTCACACCGGTGGTCTGCTGTATATTGGCCAGTCGCGCCTGCTGGCCATCGCGTACGCCGACATCCCCGTCGCCACCCGCATCACCCGGCAGGAAAACCGTCGCGATCGCATCGCCCGATGTGCCCCTTTGACCACCGACCGTGATGGTG
>CAYSJO010000632.1:0-9582 GCA_964431285.1 uncultured Planctomycetaceae bacterium | reverse complement strand
CATCAGTTGTTGCACGAAGTTCTGGTCGTAGGCGAGGGCGTTGCCGACAGCCATCAGCCAGCCGGCGTTGTCAGTCAGACTCAGGACTTTCAGTCGTTTCTTTGATTCGTCACTCAGGTCGGACTCGCGAATCGTGCTCTTGCCTAGGTCTTCTGCCATGTGGCTGGCGGTCGTTCCCGATCCTCCATTGCCAATGATGTAAACGAAGTTCGCGGTCTCCCAGGCACTGTGAATGAGGTCCGCCCAGCGCGCCATTTCCGATCGATCAACTCGATCCAGCTCTTCGTTCAGGCGAGCCATGTACGGACTCGCGTCCAGCGTTGCTCCCAGCATCGTTGTGTCCCTGTAACCGGATGGATTGCCTGTCGCTTCCACAGCGTCTAATTCGGATTGCCTTCGAGCTCGAGGCTGAGCTCCGCGACGCCGATGTGAGCATAGACACCAGCGCCGTCGCGGCGTTTACGGCCTTCCCCGTCAATGTACTCGGTTTGCCAGTCCCGTGCCGAGTAGTACAGCAACAGTCGGTCTCCCACACGCACAATGCAAGGTGTTGACGTGTACTTGCTGTCGAAGCGGGCTTTGCCTTCCGCAGCAGGAAAGGCTGGATGCTCGTGATCGATGTTCCAGTTGGTTCCGTCGATGGACGTCGCACAGAAGATTTCGAACAGTCCGCCATCAATGTGGCAGCCGTACCACATGTACCATTGATTGTTGTGACGAATCACGAAGGGATAAACCGTGCTGTTTGCCGGACCAACTGGAGTCACAACCGGCTTCTGACTGCGCTGCCACGCCAGACCGTCCTGCGAAGTAAACTCGTAGATATTCCGATACAGCTCTCCGTTGACGACATCGAGGTCGGGACGCGAACCCATCCACATGCGATATCGATCCGCAGCAACCCGAACGACTGACGGAGAACGCCCAACGGGAAACAGTGGCTTGTCGTGAACGGTCCATTGAATTCCATCGCGGCTGGTCGCGTAAGCCAGTTGCTGGTCGTTTCCGATGATCTTTTTTCCGGACTCGTCTCGCGTCACTCCGTCCCCCGAGACGAACCACATCCGAAACAACCCGGTCGACGCATCGTGGACCACATACGGAGTCTGAATCAATCGCCCCCAGGAGATGTCCTTGCTGGTCAGAATCGGATTCCCGGGATGCTCGTTCCACTGAACTCCGTCCGCGGATTCCGCGTACCCGATCACAATGTCGTTCGATCGAGACGCTTCGGAAGTGCCGAGGTACCACATTCGAAACCGGCCATCGTGATAAATCACATGTGGCGAGTACGTCACGATGCGACACCACGTCTGCTTCGTGGTGCGGGCCGACAGAATCGGCTTATCACGCCGCTGCCATGGTTGCGGGCGCTGGTCCAGTAACGAGTCTTCTGCAACGACGGTGACCGCATCGGAGACAAAGACGACGATCAGAATGCATGTCAGAATACGCATCGTGTGTGATGCTCCAGTCGTGCTGAATAAGACTGAACGTGTGCAACCGCGGCGATTGCGTGGAATATGATTCCCGATTCACCGACGTTCTGCGAGACTGCAACCACATGTCAATGCGGTCAATCCGGGAGATTTCGATGCGTCACACAATGTGCACCATTCTGTTTGCGACCGTTTCCGTGATCGCATCCACATCATTCCTAGTAGCGGATGACACGCCTGGTTCGAGTCTCAGTCCTGCAGAGCTGTTCAACGCCAGGATCATGCCGATCTTTCGCTCGCCGCAGCCATCCAGCTGTGTGCAGTGTCATCTTTCGTCGGTTGATCTGAAGAACTACATCCTGCCGTCTCACGAAAAGACGTTTCTCTCACTGCGAGACCAGGGGCTGATCGATCTCGACTCGCCAGCGAAGTCGAAAATCCTGACGCTGATTCGTATGGGAGACAAAGACCAGGATCGCGGAGCACGACTTATTCATGAGAAGACGCGACTGGCCGAATACGAAGCTTTCGCCGCATGGGTCGACGCGTGCTACAGCGATTCGGAACTCCGGAACCTGCCCCGCTGACGAAAGCCGAGCGTGCCACACCGGCCAGTTCGAACGAGGTCATCCGACACGCGCGAAAAAGCCGTGTCGTGGATTCGTTCGTCCGGAATATCTGGTCTCAGCGGATGCGGTGCTTCCCCTGCCATACGCCGCACGAAATCGATCCATCGAACGGGCGCCATCAAGTGGCAATCAAGAATATGAAGAAGTTCGAGGAGCAGTATCCGGCCGAGCTGATTCAACGCCTGCGAATCTTCAAGGAGACGCCGGAAGCGACAGTGCAGTATCTGGTCGAAAAGAGCCGGGACACGGCCAAAGGACAGATTCCGTTGCTGAACCTTGAAGACCCGACCAGAAGTCTGCTGCTGCTCAAACCGCTGTCCAAAGTTCCGAAGAAGAAGGCGGACGGGTCATTTGAGCTGCCGTCAACGGGTGGCCCGATGACCCATATGGGCGGGCTGAAGATGCACAGGAACGACCAGTCGTACAAGTCGTTTATTGCGTGGATGGAAGACTACGCCTCGGTCGTCAACGGCCGATACAAGTCTGTCGATGAGCTTCCCGCAGATAACTGGTTCGGCACGAAACTCGTATTACGATTGACCGTGACGCCGGCCAGCTGGGAAGTCGGTACTCCAGTGCAGCTGTTCGTTCACCGCTGGAATCCGAATTCGGAGTCGTGGAATGACCGAGCGGTCGCGTTCACGCAGGGAACGGTCACACCACGACATATGGTAAACGGCATGCTGTTTTTGCTGTCCGGGGACAAGTCACCAGTGAACCGTGCTTTGAGCGCGAAAACTCAGTCGCTGCCGCGTGGACGTTATCAGGTCCGCGCCTATGTCGATTCGGACCGACTGCTGGATGAGGATCCGACGTTGCTACTTGACAGGAAGCAGTACGTTGGGCAGGCTGAGATTAAGTCGGCGCGCTGGCACGAAGGATTCCGGCAGGCAGAGTCAGTGTCTGCTTCTTCGCTCGAACTATGACGGAAGCCTCGGTCGATCGTAGTGCGAAGCGTGTCTTCACCTGGTGCTTCGGGCCCGCATCCTCGCCAACGTACCGACCGTAGCCCTGTGCAACTAAGAGGTGTCGTACTGGCCGAGTTCGCGAATCTGCTCGCGATAGTGCAGGACATCCAGGACTGTGAATGTCTGGATCGTGCGCAGTGCAAGGAGTTGCTCGGTGATGCGTCCCGGGTGCGACAGTACGTCGCCTAGCAACTGCTCACCGACAGCGGCAACTTCATCGCCATGCTCAGCCCACGCGTGCAGCGCGGTTTCGACGCCGTTTTCGTTCGTCAACGTCGCTCGCCACGCACGACGACGCCCGAGTCGGTCGGAAGTGCCGTGCTTAGCCCAGTAGTGGTTGAACGCTGACCGCAATCGGAAACGAAATCGGAAACGGTCCTTCCAGCGAGGTCGCGCCTGTGTTGTCGCAAAGACCTCTCGTAGTACAGGAAGAGCAAACAGCCGGCTGCGGACACCGAACAGATCAGCATGCACGGCGATCCCCGCCGCGCGTAAATGGACCCGCGACGCGAAGGCCGAAGCGGGCAGCCCGCGCTGTTCGGCGATTTTTTCAAGCAGTCCGTCAGCCAGCGCACGCCCCAGCCGATTCATGTTGTCTTCCGACCGAAGGCGCTCGGCCTGGATATCACGTTCGAGTCTCGGTCCCAGTCTCAGGAACAGGAGGTCCGTCACGGCATCCGATCCTCGCAGTAACGTCGCCTGTTCGCCTGGCAGCGGAGTCCCGAGCCAGGCCGGATCGAGCGCGGCTCGCAGTCGCGCACAGGCGGCGGCAACAGGTCCACGGATTCGATTGATCTTCCGCTCCGCCACAGAGAAGTCTGCCTGAGCGGCGTCAATTCGCACGGCTCGCCGTTCCGGGTAACGAATGTCCTGCGCTGCGCGGTAGATCCAGGCGATCAGTTTCCCCATGCCCTTCAGTCCGGCAAAAAACAGAAACACAGGCAGAAGGAAAACCCGGCCGCCAGCGATCCAGCCTTCGTACAGCGCAAACAGATTGACAACTCGTTCGCCTCGCGGACGCAGGTGCATTGGAAAGGTGCCGAATGTCCGGCGGATCATCAGACTGCGATCGCTTTTCATCCGGTGCAGCACGGCCGGACCGAACCGTGACTCAACTTCTGCCTCGCGTCGTTCGTCGGGATCAAGAAAGTGCAACGCGGTAAATGCCGTTGTCACGTATCGCGATTCTTCTTCCCTGGGATTTGTCGTGTCCGTTTCGATCGTGGTGGCTGTTCCCAGCCACGAGGTATAGGCCGCCTTCAGGTCTTCACTGCAATGTTCCAGCTCGTGCAGCGGAATGGCCCGGCGGTTGTATTCCACCAGCAGGCACGCCACCGAATGCGCGATCGACTGACTGATGAACTGGAACCACAGGTACGGCCCCTTGAACGGAGACTTCTGGTTCTCCAGGTCGACCAGCGACAGGGCCTTCATGTCTTTCTTTGTGAGCCGGTGTGATGTCAGTAGCAACTGTCGCAGGGCCGTGTTGCCCAGCACCTGACTCGTCGCGCGCGTATCGGAATTCGTAAACATCGCTCCATCGAGCCAGTCGCGATACATCAGCGTCAGGCGATCGAGAAATGGAAACTCATCGGTTGACGTTCCGTGTGCTGAATGCGTCATAGAATTCCGCAGCAGATCGGCAAGTTCGGCCACGCGTTGTTCTCGATGAGGCTCGGCTGCTCCGGCCGGCCAGTCCGGCATCAGCACGCGATCGAACAGCAGTTCGGCATCACGGTCGAGTCGCTCGGCGCTAATCGAATCCGTCAGCAGCAGAAACTGACCCAGGACGCTGCGCTCGTAGAACTCGGTCGCTTCTCGCGCGACGCGTTGCAACCACCATCCGATCGACAACACGACAATGCACACGCCGCCCACGACCATCACTGTCGTTCCAACAAAGTTCTTCAGAAAATGCCGGACGGGCTCAAGCGCATCCAGCGTCGCCACCTGAAAAAGCCCTTCGAGCAGCAGCAGGACGCTGCCGAACAGCGCCAGTCGATACGCCGGCCTCGACGAGCTTTTGACGAGTAGCGTGCCAACCCGGTCGACAAATTGCGATGGCGTCACTGTCCCATAGAGATCAGACGCCCAGAACCACGTGTCGTAGAACTTGCGCAAATAGCGGGCTGACCTTCGTGCCGCTGCCGCGACGGCGGTGACATCGTCGAGGTCCTCGGCGTTCGCCGGCACCAGCCCGCGGATGATTGGCAGCCACTTGAACGGAGCTGTCGCCAGTCTGCGCACAACTCCCGCCAGTTGAGCTGTCAGGACTTCGCCCAGCATCGGCGCGACGAGCGCCGGTTCGAGCGCTTCCATCTGGTCGAGCAGTGCCTGCGCCGGAATGTCGCGCACTCCGCTCGCCGAACTGGCTCCCTCGTCGAAGCGGATCAACTTGTCGCCGTACGTGTACGTCAGAAACGCGACGCGTGCTTTCGAAACGGCTGCTCTTTCCGTGTCGTCGTTCGCATTGGAAAGACACGTTCCCCATGCGTGCAGGATCCGCTGCTCCAGCCTCTGTAGTTCGACATCTTCACGCTGGAGTCGACTCAGATACCGCTGCGTTTCTTCCAGCGTCGGGTACAGGATCACATTGCCATTCAAGACATGACTATGTCCGCGCACCAACCGGTCGATGCCGCGAGCCATCAGCCCGAATGCGCGTACGACCTGCACGACCGGACGCAGCAGTCGCACGTAACGCATCAGCCGGGAAAGCCGAATGAACCGCGCCAGTCGACCGGCTCGCAGCACATCTGCCTGTGCCAAACCGATCGACAGCATCCCGACCGGAATTGATGGGATCAGATCGATCAGAAAGTGACGCCGAAACCAGCTCCAGCGGCCTTTAACCAGACACAGCTTGACGAAGAACTCGAGCAGGAAGATTGCACACGCGCCAGCGTCGACCACGTTGAGCCAGAACAATGTGCGTTCCGGCAGCGTGAAGGTCCACTCGGTCGCCATGATGACGACCACCAGAATGATCAGAAACAGCACCAGTCGCTCGGAAAAGGCTACCAGCCTGAAACCAAAGATTGATTCCATCCGCACGCTGAGGCGCCGTTCCTGCAACTCAGCTCGCAGTCGTTTCAGTTTGACGCGGATGCGGGATGTCGCCCGGCACCTGCGCTTGTCGACGTTCTTCAGGTGCCATTGGGCCGCATCAACAGCCAGGTCCAGTTGTGCGGCCGCTCGGTCCGGCGGAAGTTCATCGATGGCGGTCAGAATGGCCGCACACTGATCCACGATCAGTTCGGACCATTGATTAAGCTGTGCGTCGTCCGGTTGGTCATTCGTCAGACGAGTCTGGATTTGCTCGCGCAGGGCATCGCGAAGTTCTTCAACGGGTCGTTCGGTGCGCGTCGCCGCTCCTTCCCGTGACTCGATGTCGAACAGAAACTGCCGAGTCCGCATCAAGTGTTGAAACAACGCTGTGGCATCAGCGGTTTCAGATTCGGCGAGAACGCGATCGTGCCAGACGCTGGCGGCCTGCTGCAGAGAGTCGGCCGACAGTCGAGCACACTCGGCTGCCGAATCGTCCAGCTGATTCCGCTCACACAGACTACGCCAGTGCTTCAGCCAGCCCAGCATTGTGCCCAGCCCGAGTGTCGTTACATCGCCGTCGTCACGGGCAGCCAGAAGTTCGACGACATCGGATTCCAGCTTTGCGAGCGCAGCGCAGCGATCAGTCAGCCTGGCGGGCCCGAAGCGTTCCAGTGCCTCTAATCGGTGTCGCAGTTCGGCGATCTCGTTGTGCTTGACGGACATGTCCGCTCGGCCGAGTCCCGGTTCGGGGATTGACTGTTCCTTGTCTGGCACGCCGTCCACCTCGTTTTGTGAAATCAGGGCCACGCTGGCTGCATTGGACGATGCAGGCGGCGTTGACGGTATGGTGCAGCGCTGGCTATTTTCAATTTCCCCGAGTTCCCACCAGCAATCCTGCCCGCGAAGATCTTCCATTGGTCAACGCCCCATGAATCGCTCCATCCTTGCCGCCCTCATTGTGTTGGTTGTTGTGCGACCTAGCTCGGCGGCCAAAAACGACGTTACATCGCTGGCCGAACAGGCAATCAAGGCGAAGTACGCCGCCGAAAAACTTGACTACGAGAAGTACCAGGCCGAGCGCACGATCAAGTCATCGCAATCTCGAATTAAAGGATGGGAGAAGTCGGTACCGAAACTTCGGATGACAGTCGCAAAAGCTGAGAAAGAACTCCAGACGGCCAGAACGGATCACTCGAACAAGGCCGCGGCAGAGGAACAGGCGCGTACGAAAGCTGAGGAATCCGGGGCCGACGCAGACAAAGCCACCGCGGATAAACTGCGCAAAGAACTGGAAGCGGCGCTGAAGGCGTTGAGATCGAAAGAGGGCGTCTTCAAACGCGAACAGAGTCGACTGCAGCGAACTGAGGAGAGCTGGAAGCAGGCGGAGCAGGCAATTGCCGATGCTCAGGCAGCTATCCCATTGAAGGATGCCGCCGCGAAATCTGCTCACGCAGAGGCCATCGATTTGAAGGAGCAGTCGCTCGTTTTCGACAGAAATCATGCGGCCGCTCAGAATCCGCAGGACGTCGCTGCAGCAATCGATGCATTGATCGATGCCCGGCTTGCGAAGGAAGAACTCGCCGCATCCGGGCAGGCGGATGACGGTGAGTTTCACATCGTCTTTCGCTCGACACGACGGGAGCAATTCCAGCGTACGAAGATGTCGTCGCTTTTCTGGAAGACACGGGTCCCGACAAACGCACTAAGACGATCGACCGCCTGCTGGCCGATGAGCGGTTCGGTCGGAATCTCGCTCAACGATTTTGCACGCTGACAACAGAGACCGGAACCAGCACGCTCAAGCAGGCACGTAACAAATTCAACGGATGGCTGGCCGAGAGCTTCAATCTCAACCGACGCTGGGACCCCGTCGTCACAGACATGCTGGCCGCCGAAGGATCCGGTTTCGAAGAACCGGCCGTGCTGTTCACCGTGGCATTTCGCATGAATGAGCAACCTGATCCTTCACTGCTGCTGGCCGCTGCCGGAGATTACTTCCTGGGTCTGCAAATCAAGTGTGCTCAGTGCCACGACCACCCGTTTCACGAGTGGACGCAGGATGAATTCTGGGGCATGGCCTCGATGTTTGGTCGAGTGCGTTTGAAGGGACGATTCCAGAATGCGCGAGAACTGGAGCATCACGTAACTGACAACTATGTGCCGTTGGCTGAGATGGTCCGCATGAACGGGAGCAAATACGCCGATCAGATTGCCGGCGGGAAGATCGAGATTCCGGACCCGGTCAATCCAGGCGAAGTCCTGAAGACTGTCTCGGCAGATTTTCTGGGTGGCGCACAGCCGGACCTGCCAGAGAAAGGCAACTATCGTCGGCACTTCGCTGCCTGGGTGACTTCCAAAGACAACCCGTACTTTGCCCGAGCAACGGTGAATCGCCTGTGGGCCCATTTCTTTGGACGTGGGATCGTCGAGGCCATCGAGAACCTGCATCCGGACAACAAGCCCTCGCATCCCGAAGTGCTGGAGCTGCTGGTCGAGGAGTTCCGTAGCTCAGATTTCGACATCAAGCACATCGTCCGATGCATCACTCACACGAAAGCATGGCAACGCACGAGTCGTCCGATAGCCGATAACAAAGGCGATGGGACACTGCTGAGTCACATGGCCGTCAAACCGCTGGACTCCTACGCCCTGGTCGATTCGCTGTGGGTTGCGTTGCGGCGTACTCCCCCGACCGGCAGTCGCCGCGTGGACGAAGCTCTGAAGTTCGATACACGCCTGCCCGGAGGCGACCCGACAAAGTACACACACAGTATTCCGCAGGTACTTAAGCTGATGAACTCGCGGGATCATGCGGGCGTGAACGGCGCTACGGTGCAGACGGTGACTCGCAACCGGTCGCGTGAAGAAGCGATTGCTCACCTGTATCTTGCCGTGCTGTCGCGTCACCCGACGGCGAGCGAATCAAAAGACATGCTGGCCTATGTCGACTCGTCAAAAGACGAGCGTCAGGGCTATGGGGACATCTTCTGGGTGCTGCTGAACAGCGCCGAATTTCTCGTGAATCATTGATCGGTTTTCGGAAAGACAAAGCCATGAATCATCATGCATTCGATCGACGTGATTTCCTGCGACTGTCCGCCGCAGGTGCATTCGCGGGACAGGCCGTCAGCTGGCTGGACATCGTTGCTGGACGTGGTCAGGTACTCACATACATTCGATGTAAAGCCGAAGAGCTCGTATGGCACGATCGCCACATCAGCTCCGGACATCGAAGTCAGTGAGTACCTGCCGCACGTCGCCAAACAGATGCTGCACTTGTCGCTTGTCCGTTGCATGACGACGACGGATGCGAATCACAAATCTGCCCATTTCCTGATGCGGACGGGATTTCGGCAGGGATTTGGCGGAGTCGACTACCCGCACTTTGGAGCGGTCGCGCCGAAAGAAATCGTGCGTGAAGACACCCGCATGCCGAATTTCGTCGTCCTCAAGCCTGGCAGCGGTTCGCGGAACGGACATTCCAGCGGCTTTGTCGGT
>CAYSJO010000631.1:0-16446 GCA_964431285.1 uncultured Planctomycetaceae bacterium | reverse complement strand
GGAAAGCGAGTCGAAAGTCCAGTCCCGCGCCACGCCCTGGGCCGAAGAACGCAACAAAGCCCAGACCGGAGTGGACTGGCAGTTCACGACTGCCAAAGCCAGAACAAAACTCAAACGCCTCTACCCGAAAATTGAGCCCTGACGGTCCACGTGTATCGTCGGAACAGCTACTCCGCCAGAAGTCGAGCTTAAGACCGGCGTTGCTGGCTGGTTGCCATCAGCTCCAGAGTGACTTGGTCAGCAGCACTCCGTGAGACCTGCGGTCAAACCGACGGCGGCCTCAGAGAGCCGAACTGAACCATGTAAATTCCCGGTGAATCGCACCTGTATTCTCATCTTCCCGGTAATTTGGTGTTGCCGTAGTATGCGGCCCCTTCCCTGATCCGGTCACCTCTTGATTCACCCCCTGCCTCGACCGGTTTCCCGCGCGTGACGCTGCCCCTTTCTCACGCCCTTCTCCCCACCTACCGGGAACCAGATCATGGCTCGATCATCCGTGGTGCTACCGTGCGCCGTTCTTGCACTGGTGCTCCTCAGCGGCTGCGTCATTCCCAGATACAGCTCAATGAATTCGACGGATGACCGCATTCGCTCCAATATCGCGTATTCATCAGACGGAGTGCCTGGTCTTCCGTACGCAAACGTCGGCGAGCACTCAGAAGCCACGACTGATTCCGATGCGATGGTCATCCGGGCACAGCAGCCATCGGAACCCCGGATGCAGACCTACTCCGGCGAGTTCCAACTCAGCACAAAGAACGTCGACACGTCCGCCGAACGACTGACCGCGGCGGTTACGGCGCTGGGTGGATACCTGCAGTCACGGTCAAACGTGAGCGTGACCGTTCGAGTCCCGTCACGCCATTTTCAGACACTGGTGGATCAGCTCGACGACATCGGAACTGTCGTCGAGCAGTGGATCAAGACGGATGACGTCACTGACCAGTACCAGGACCTTGATTTACGTCTGGACGTACTCGATGCGTCGCGGCAACGACTGATGCAGCTGCTGGAGCGTGCTGACAACGTCGACGATTTGCTCAAACTTGAAGAGCAGCTGCGCAAGGTCACGACCGACATCGAATCACTCAAAGGGAAACTGAAAAAACTGGATAGTGAGATTGCCTACTCAACCATCAAGGTGCGTTTCAAGAGAACGTCATTCACCACTTTGAACCAGTCGAGCCCCTTTGCGTGGATCAATCGGCTGGGACCTGCGCATGTGTTGAACGGATTTCAAATCGAGGCCGACATGGGAAAGTCGACGACAGTGAGCAATTGGTTCTCTGGCAGAAAGCCCGTTGAATCCCCCGACGGATTCGTGCTGGTGAAATCACGCCGTGACGAACTGCAGGCGATTTCACCCGATGATGCTCGTGTCTGGTATCGCGAATTTGATGTGTCCAACGATGCCAACGCAGACTTCTGGGCGAAGGCTGTCCGGACACACCTGGTCGAGCATCAGGGTTGCCGGCTGATTGATGAATCCGAAGTCAGTGCGGAAAACACCATGTTCAAACGCGTCGCCCATCAGATGCTCGTGGCGGCGGACTCTGACCGCGGGCCGTTGCTCCATCTGTTAACGCTTTCAGTGTGACCCAGGACGCTGCGTCCCGGCCACAGTACAGTTCAGATCACAGAGTTCACTGCACCACCAGAACTGTATGAAGAATATCGTGGCGCGGTTGGATTGGCTTCGGACTTTCCGATTGCCGTCCGCGTTCAAGTCGAGAAATCCGAGCCGATGCTACTCAGTACACATCCGTAAATATGCCAGCGTGAATTCAATCAGGGACACTCATGGCCGCACCGCAAGACTCGACCGAACTTTCCGTCGAACCGTTTCGCAAGCAGTTTGCATCGCTGGGCCGAGTCTACTGGATCGCAAACTGGATGGAGCTGATCGAACGGTTTGCCTACTACGGCGCGCGGGTTGTACTGCCCGTGTTCATCGTCGCGGCATTTCAGGAGGGTGGGCCGGAACTGGACCAGATCCAGAAAGGCCGCATCTACGGTGTGTGGGCTGTCGTGCAGTCGTTCATTCCGATTCTGTCCGGTGGCTTCGCCGACCGTTACGGCTACAAGATCAACATCGCGGTGTCGACGATCCTCAAGATCATCGGCTACCTGATCATGGGATACACCGTTCTGCTTTCCGAGATGCTGTGTGGCATGCCGCTCAGCGAAGCGCGTCCACTTGGTGCCGACAATGCCTACGGCATCTTCTTTACCGGAGCAATGTTTCTGGCTTTGGGCACTGCCATCTTCAAGCCCGGTGTGCAGGGACTGATCGCTGCCGAGATGCCGAAAAATGCGGCCTCACTCGGATGGGGGCTGTTCTATCAGATGGTCAATGTGGGCGGATTTCTCGGACCACTGATGGCCGGCTATCTGCGCGTGCTGGATTGGGAGTACGTGTTTCTGGCGTGCTCGGCCGGGATTGCTTTGAACTTCATCCCGCTCATGTTCTTCAAGGAACCAGCTCGTCCCGAATCAGTCAAAACCGAAGGTCCCGGAGTGCTGCTGTACCGCGCGGTAAAGGGTTTGCTGGAACCGCGGCTGTTCTTCTTCACGATCAGCTTCGCCGGCTTCTGGCTGATGTTTTTTCAGCTGTTCGACATTCTCCCGAACTTCATCGACGACTGGGTCGATTCGCGCATGGCGGCGCAGTTCCTGAGCAACATCTTCGGGTCTGGCCTCGTGCCAACCGTGAACGGTGGCAATCTGACTCAGGAGTGGATGATCAATGCGAACGCGCTGTTGATCAGTCTGCTCGCATTCGCCGTCGGTTACCTGACGGGAAAAATGCGATCACTGACCGCGATCATCGCGGGCATTGCCGTGTCTGCCGTCGGCATCTACGCGCTGGGCATGAGCATGAGTGGCTGGTGGATTCTCGGAGCAATCTGCCTGTTTTCGCTGGGTGAGATGATGGCCAGTCCCACAAAAATGCGCTATCTGGCCGGGATCGCTCCGCCGGGACGCGAAGGCCTTTACATGGGCTACGTAAACTTCACGGTGGGCATTGGCTGGTCGATCGGCAGCATTATCGCCGGGAACCTATATCAAGAGAACGGAGACAAGACAGTTCTCGCCAGACGCTATCTGATTGAGGAACAAAACGTACCGGCAGCGGAGGTCAATGCTCTCTCAAAGTTCGACGTGCTGCCCTTCTTCGAGAAGACGGTGGGCGTTGATGCGTGGGAGACACGGCAGATTCTGTGGGAGGCCTACGAGCCGTGGTCCATGTGGCTGATTTTCACAGTGATCGGGGTGGCGTCGATGCTTGCCATCATGATCTACAACCGGGTTGTTACGACGGCTGATGCGAATCCGGCACACTCCTGGAACGTCAGCACAGGCAGCGGCAGCACAGGGGTCCTATTGTTTCTGATACCGATTTGTCTGCTGTTGCTTGCGGCAACAATCTACCAGCCATCACTCGCGCTCGCGCTGAACACAGCGTTCTTCCTACTCATGCTCGTCGTCTCGTTCGTCGGCAATGGTGACGACGTGCAACCCGATTGATGCCCCTCCCCACGGGGGAGAGGGGACAGCAGGTCTCACTGGGCAATGGCAAAGATGCGTTCGTACGCTCGCAGGAAGAGCACTCCGTCACTGATGGCAGGGGTTGCATAGAACTGGCCGGGTAGCGTGTTCTCGGCCAGCACTTTGCCCGTGTTGTCTGCCTTCAACACTGTGCATGTGCCGGTCGAACTCTGCAGATAGATCTTGTTGTCACCAGCGACTAGTGCGGCGTGATACGGCCCCTTGGAGAGGCGTTTTGTGAACTTCACGTCGCCGGTTTTCACTTCGACGCACGTGACGACGCCATTGTCGGCCGTCATGAACACCAGTCCGTTCAGAGCGACCGGTGTTGAAGAATCTGGTGACGACTTGGGCTGAGTCCACACCTTGCGCTTGCTCAAGTCGCCGCTGCCGTCCACGGTGTTGACCGCGATAACTCGGCCCTTTCCGCCGCCGCCGGGGTTCCCGGACGTCGCGATGACGATGCCTTCCGGTGTGGGAACTGGTGACGCGATGACGCGGCCGTAGGGACTGTCGATTGTCAGGCCGTCGCACACCCATTCCTGTTTGCCCGACAGCAGGTTGTAGGCGTTGACGTGATCCGAACCGGAAATCAGCAACTGGTTGCCCGCCACGATCGGTGTTGAGTACGCGTCCGGGCCGTCATCTTTTGCGGGTAACGTGCGGTCGGCTTTCCACTTCTCGCTGCCCGTCGCCGCATCCAGTGCCACGATGTACGTCGCGCCCTTGGTCAGACAGGAGACATACAGCTGATCGCCCCACAGACGGGGTGAAGAGCCCATGCCAAACGTGATGTCGTAGACGCCGTACTCTTTGACCATGTCTTTCTTCCAGACGACGTCTCCGTTTTCCGCGTTCAGACAAACGAGCAGTCCCGTCCCGAAGAATGCCCAGACACGATCATCGTGTGCGATCGGCGATGGAGTCGCCGCATTGTGCCGGTGAGCGTACAGATTGGCTGGACCCTTAGCGGCCAGCTTGCCTTTCCCAACGTTGATATTCTGCTGAACGGCTCCTGACTTTCGATTCAGCACGAGTACCCACAGCGAATCGCCTTTCGCCTGTGTGGTCAGAACGACGTACTTCTCCGTGACGGCTGGTGACGAGTTCGCAAAGCCTGGCAGGTCTGTTTTCCACAGTACGTTGTTGCTTTCCGACCATTCCGTGGGAAGGTTCGATTCGCTGGAAACGCCGCTGCCTGTTGTCCCACGGAATTGCGGCCACGTTTCGGCTGAGGCGGACTTTGTGGCCAGCAGGACGAAAGCGATTCCGAAAGTGAGAGTTGTGAGCAGGCGATTCAGCACGGGAACGCTCCTTGTGAGCCGGAGAACGAGGTTAGTCAGAGTCAGGCAGGATAGGTTCGACGCCCCAGGCACGACAGTCGTGACTCGCGTTTCATCCGAGCGTCAGCCTGTGACAACTCGGTATAACCTCATGGGACGCGGAGCAACGCGGATTCAGCGGATGGATATCGATGAGACGGCAGACTGATCCGAGCGAATCCGCCAAATCCGTGTTCATCCGCGTCCCATAAGCACGTGACACGAAGGCGCTGGAAGTCAGCATACAAGTCATGCCGGATTCACCGACCAACGGGACATCACTGAGTGTCACATCGCCGAGCCTGCTCGAACAGGTGGCTGAGCGCGATCCAGACGCATGGCGGCGACTCACCGAACTGTACGGCCCTTTGATTTTTCACTGGTGCCGACGACAGGGCTTGGGCGAGCACGACGCGGCCGACGTGTTTCAGGATGTCTTCGCCTCCATCGCTCGAGCGGTTGGCGACTTCGAACAGAGACCGGGGGCCACCTTCCGCGGCTGGTTGTGGACGATCACCCGAAATCAGATGCGGGACTGGTTCCGACTGCGTGCTCGGCAAACACAGGCCGCTGGCGGTACGGCCGCATGGCATCAACTGGCCGAGGTGGCGGAATCTCTGTCCGACAATCCGGATGAGTTCACCGAGCCGTCTGAGATGAACGCTCTTTTCCGTCGCGGGCTGGAACTGGTGCGGTGCGAATTCGAGGAGCGCACCTGGCAGATTTTTTGGCAGACGGTCGTGCATGATCTCCCGACATATGACGTATCTGATCACGTTAACATCAGTGCGAACTCCGTCCGACAGGAAAATTCACGTGTGTTGCGACGTCTGCGACGTGAGCTGGGCGGGGGCTGATGTCTGATCAAAGGAAATTGTCAATTTCTGAGCTTTTCCTGGCGGAACGCGAATTTTGACCGCGTTTAAGGAAGAAGCGGATCACTGGTTAAGTGCGACCGCATTTCCAAGGAGCCAGAGTAATGCAAACCTCAAACACACAGCCGTATCGAATTGTCGCGTGGCGATGGCACTGGAAATTCTGGAATCCCGTTCAGTGCGTCGATCAACGCTTCAAGTTTGGTCCGTACGCGAAAATCAGCCAGCCCGGAAGTAATGTGGTCATCCACGACACGGCTGCTCAGGTGAGCATGAAGCGACGGCTGGGCGTGATTGAGTAGACGCCAGCTCCCGTTTGCAATTCGCCGACGTCACTCGCGATTACGGCGATAGACCTCCACCAGCAGTTCATCAATGGATTTGGCTTTGGGCTTTGATTTGATCGCTGCCTCAATCTTGTCGCGAGCTTCCACGGGTGAGTGCCCGAGACTGACCAGAGCCTGATACGCGTCTTCCGCAATCGACGGCCGCGCTGCCTGGTCGGGAAACTCGTGATCAACCATCAGCGCGAACTTCGCCATCTTGCGCCGAAGCTTGGCGACGATTCGCTCTGCCATGGCTGGCCCGACTCCCGGCAGCGTGCTCAGCAGTTTGACGTCCTGTTCCTCGATCGCGGTCGCGACCTCACGCACGGGACGCACCATCGCTCGCAGAGCTTTTTTTACGCCGACACCGTCGACCTGACAGATGGTCGCGAAGAAATCGCGTTCGGCGGCATTCATGAAACCGACCATCCGCGGATACAGCCGACCCTGCTGGACGTTGCCTTCCAGATACTCCTGAGTCATCAGGCTGACATCTTCCCCGACTGACGACTGCAACTGTCGTCGGACGAACTCGGGGATTTGGACTTCGTATTCGAACGGTCCGGCCGCGACCGTCGCGGTGGCTTCTCCCAGTTGAACCAGCCGCCCTGTTATGCGTGTGATCATGTTGTCGATCCGTTGCTTGTGTCTGTCGTAGAACGGCACCTCGTCTGCGGGACTTTTTAGCAATCGCTGCATCGCACAGCGAGTTGTCGGTTGTCAGCTGTCGTCCGTCGATCGGCGGGCCAACAGGTCGAACGGTTCACGCAGCCCCAGCAATCGAGCAACCAGCAGATACGTCGCGCCTCCCGACACGAGTGGGATCAGCAGAGTCATGGCGCGATTCCAGGTGGTGTCTCCTGAGGCAGGATCGGCCAAACCCGCCGATACCACGCAGGCGCCGGCCATCAATGCTGACGCCACTGTCGTTCGCACCAGTGCATCGAAAACCGGTTGCCAGACGAATCCGTCGACGCGTCGCGACAGCAACCACACGCAGACAAGCATCTGCAAAGTGACAGTCAACGACGTCGCCAGGGCCAGCCCGCGTCCGGCAAGGACGAAGACGAGGGCCAGGCTGCCTGCCAGGTTGATCACAACAGACAGCAGGCCGATTCGCAGCGGTGTCATGCGATCACCCAGTGCATAGAACGCGCGATGAACGATGAGTAGCGCACACGCGGCCCAGACACCGACGGCGTACATGGCGATGATTCCCGCGGTCTGGTCAGAATCCTTTCGGTCGAATGCGCCACGTTCGAACAACAGACGCGTCAGTGGCAGAGCGATTAGAAACAGACCCACGCTGGCGGGGATGCCGATGGCGATCACCATCCGCAGACCACGGACAAGGTCCTGTCGAAACAGATCATGCAGTCCGCGTTCGGCGTGAGTCGTCAACAGCGGGAAGATCACCGTTCCCAGTGCCACTGCGAACACACCCAGCGGGAACTGGTAGAGGCGTTGCCCGTAATAGAGCGCCGCTGCAGTCCCTTCGCTCAATGGGTACTCAGATAGCCACCCCATCACTGCCTGGTCGCTGGGAGCCGTGAGTCCCCATGCGATCAGGCTGTCGCACAGTGTGTTGAACTGCGTGATCGACAGCCCGAGGATCACTGGCAGCATCGTTCGCATGATCTCGCCCAGCCGAGTGCGACCGCTGGCCCAGTCCCACTCGTAGCGGAATCCCAGCCGCCGCAATGTGGGCACACACAGAACCAGTTGCAGTACGCCGATCGCCGGGATGGCCGCCGCAATCAGGTAGACACTCCCGACAGTCTCAAGTGCGGAGCGACCAATCAGCCACGCGATGATGATCCAGATGGCGTTGAGGAGTACGGGAAACAGAGCCGGTATCGAGAATTCCCCGAGCCCATGCATCACGGCACATGCCTGGGCAAGTACGCAGACAAGCATCAGATAAGGCAGCATGGTGGCTGTCAGTCCCAGTAACAGCTGTGCTTCGTCGGTGAGAGGCAATGTCCCTCGGGCGACCAGGAGCGCCGCGTCGACGACTACTACAAGGACCAGCAGCGTGACGGCCGTCGCCACCAGGACGGCAGTTGCTGTCCGGAATGCGGCGGCCGTGCCGGAGCGTTCTCGGTCGCGGATAAAGATCGGCAGAAACGCGGTGGACAGGGCTCCTTCTCCGAACACCTGACGGGCCATATTGGGGATTCGGTACGCGACCGTGAACGCATCCAGGATCGGGCCGAGACCGAACAGCATCGCCATACAACTGTCTCGCGCCAGTCCAAGCGTGCGACTGAGAAACGTCAGTAATCCGACGACACGCGCCCGCTGAAACAGCGTCCGGCGAGAGGCTTCCGTGCGAATATCTGGCTGCTGCCCATCCATGACGGACCAGTACTCCGTTCATCCAATCCGGTATAGATCAGAGCCTCACGAACCTCGGTCAGCGACCCGACTCTGCAGAAGTTCCAGCAGACGCTGGCATTCCTCAGGTGAGTGCTCGGCCAGATCGTGAACTTCCCAGAAGTCATCAGGCTTGCGAAAAAGGCGGGCATTGTCAGCTTCGAAATCGCTGTCGAGAGATTCGATCGTGTCAAGTTGGGTCGAGACAAACCAGTGCCGGTCCTGGATGCCGATTTCTCCGGAATCACTCAGATGGACCGTTGACTCTCGACCCGGGATGCTGACCAATCCCGCACGGTCCAGCAAATTGAAGCCCTCGCACCACTCCGAACTGGACGTCGCATCAAACCAGTCGCACAATGTCGCGGCGATTTCCGGCGGTTGCACCAGTGCCAGACTCCTGGAACCTTCCGTCTGAGTTCCCGGACGCGACACCAGGAGAGGTGTCTGCAGCGTCTGGTCGCCGAAGGATGAACTCCCAGACTCGGCCGATGTCTTTCCTGCATCGCGCAGAAACGACCGCTGTTCTCCGAAGGAATGTCCGCCCGAAGCCGTCACAATGAACAGCACATCGTGAGGGCTCGCCGCCAATGTCGCCGCCAGCTTCTGAAGCCAGTGATCGATCAGCGAGACGTATCCGCCGAAGACGAACCGGGCGATCGCCAGTCCGGCCTCGCCGAAGGCCGCGTCGAGCGGTTCGATCACAACGTTAACGTCGTCTTCCGACTCAACCTCATCGTGTTCAGACAGCAGCAGTGTCGTCAGCACCGGATCGTTACGCAGTTGGTCCAGTACCTGTCCAGCCAGCTCCTGTCCGCTGCCATCCAGCCTGTCCTCAAGTTCGTCCAGATACAGACCTGCGAAGAACTCTGGTGGCAGCCACGGAGACGGAACGCCCTCCGAGTGGAGCCACAGCAGTTCAGGCGCATCAAGTTCGGCGATCAGCTCCTGGCCACGTTGGACCAGCCGGGCAAACGGAACATCGACGTGGGGGACATCCAGACCATCCGATCCCGCAACACGCTCGATGCTGTCCAGCCCCTGATGGGGAAGTCCTTCCGTGCGTTCGGTCACCATCCGGCACCGGACTCCGTCAGCCGTAAGAGACTGAAAAACCGTCGTTCCAGTCGGACGCGAAAAGAATTCGAATTTGCCGGTCCACCACGGATGCGACGCTCCTGCGGGACCAGGCAATTCCACCAGATGCCGTTCAAAGACGTGCGATTCTGCCGCCAGGGCGTCGAAACCGGGTGTCTCGATCCACTCATTGCCGTAGCACCCGATCATGTGGGCCGGCAGACGATCGAATGTCAGCAAAACTGCGTGCATTTCTGCTCCACTTCGAAGAATTCACAACCTCGCCGTGGGATAGTAGGGCATCGCCTGACCGGCTGGATCTTCTCTGGCCGCACCAGGTTACTGAAGTCGGGAAGGACATCTCCCGTAGCTCGGATGGCTGGCTACAAAATCCGATCCCACTCAGTACACTCCGTCGCCGGTAGTTGTGCTGCCTCACACGGCCCGCATTCTCTGACGGGATTCAATCGCTGTGGGGCATTTCTGTTTGAGACTGGTCGGATCGCCTGCGCCGACTTCACTGAGGAACAGGGGCGATCGCCCGCCATGAGACGGATTATCAAGGGACTCGATCTTCCGATCGCTCACGCGCCTGAGCAGAAAATCCACGACGGACCCACTGTCTGTACAGTGGCGGTGCTCGCAGCCGATTTCGTCGGACTCAAGCCGACAATGGAAGTCGCTCCAGGCGATTCTGTCCGGCACGGTCAGCTTCTTTTCACCGACAAGAAAACTCCGGGCGTCCGATACACCTCTCCGGCAGCCGGCAAAGTCACAGCGGTGAATCGTGGAGCCAAACGTGCCTTCCAGTCAGTTGTCATCGAGGTCTCCGGCGACGAAGCCGAATCGTTCCGTTCATACGCGGGAACTGATTTAGCCAATCTGACGCGAGACGAGGTGATCGAGAATCTGCTCGAATCCGGGCTGTGGACTTCGTTCCGCACTCGTCCGTTCAGCGGAGTTCCATCGCCTCAATCGAGCCCGCATTCGATCTTCGTGACAGCGATCGACAGCCATCCGCTGGCGGCACGTCCCGAGCCGATCATCAACTTGCGACCGCAGGACTTTGAACACGGACTGCAGGTCATCCGCCACCTGACCCAGGGGCCGGTTTACGTCATCAAACGAGCCGGCGCCACATTACCTGGCAGCACTGTTCCGGGCGTTGTTACTGAGGAATTCGAAGGCCCGCATCCGGCGGGTCTGGTAGGCACGCACATCCATTTGCTCGACCCGGTCAGCGAGACCAGGACGGTCTGGCATATTGGTTACCAGGACGTCATGGCGATCGGCCATCTGTTCAACACGGGAAGACTCGACAACGAACGGATTGTTGCGCTGGGTGGTCCTGGAATGAAAACTCCCCGACTGATCCGCACGCAATTGGGGGCGTCCGCCGCGGACCTGATCGCCAGTGAACTGATCGAGGGTGATATACGAGTCGTCTCTGGTTCAGTCCTGTCGGGACGGACCATGAGCGGCATCAACACCTTCCTGGGCCGATATCACCTGCAAGTCTCCGCACTGGTCGAAGGCCGTGAGCGAGAATTCCTCGGCTGGCAGAAGCCCGGCCTGGACAAGTTCTCGATCAAGCGAGTTTTTGCATCGGCATTTCTGCGGCCAGATCAAAAATATGATTTTACAACGTCGACCGAGGGCAGTCGCCGGGCCATGGTGCCAATCGGTATGTACGAGAAAGTCATGCCTCTGGACATTCTGCCGACGTTTCTACTACGTGCGTTGATTGTCGGTGACACCGACCAGGCAGTCGCACTCGGAGCCCTCGAACTGGACGAAGAAGACCTCGCCCTGTGCACGTTCGTGTGCCCGGGCAAATATGACTATGGCCCGATCCTGCGGGACAATCTCACACGGATTGCAAGCGAAGGATAACCGCCCTTCGCACTCACCATGTCCCTTCACAAGACTCCACTGACTCGCGTCACGACAAACGAACGACTTGCGAAAGCCACCGATGAAACCGCTGCGACGGTTCCTTGATACGATCGAGCCGCACTTCTCTGAAAACGGGAAGCTGCACTGGGCGTATCCGCTGTACGAAGCAGCGGACACGTTCCTCTACACACCGGGCGACGTCACGCGCGGCCCCTCGCACGTTCGTGATGGAATGGATCTGAAGCGGATGATGACCACGGTCGTGGTCGCCCTGATTCCCTGCATCGTTATGGCGATGTGGAATACCGGCTACCAGGCGAACCTCAGCATTCAGTCGCTGCAGCCGGATGGCTGCGTTGCGGAAGCTGGCACGGTGGTGTCCATGCCCGCCTTCGAAGAACACGGCAACTGGCGTTACGCCTTTATTAACGCAGTGGGCTACAATCCGACCAACTTCTTCGTCTGTCTGATCCACGGCGCTTTCTATTTTCTTCCGGCGTACCTTGTCACCAATATGGTTGGTGGTGCCTGGGAGGCCCTGTTCAGCATCGTGCGCAAGCATGAGATCAACGAAGGCTTCCTGGTCACTGGTGTTCTGTTTCCGCTCACACTGCCGCCGACAATTCCGTTGTGGCAAGTCGCCGTCGGAATCAGCTTCGGCGTCGTGATTGGGAAAGAGGTCTTTGGAGGGACCGGTCGCAATTTCCTCAACCCGGCTCTGACAGCCCGCGCGTTCCTTTACTTTGCTTATCCGACTGCAATCGTTGGCGATCAGGTCTGGACCGCCTGCGACGGTTTCACCGGCGCGACTCCACTCGGGGCACTCGCTGTCGCCGCTCTTCAGGTTGGCATGCAGGCCGTCGCCGAATCCTGGTCGCAGGCCTTCCTGGGAGTCACGCAGGGTTCGATGGGAGAAACGTCGGCTCTTGCCTGCCTGATTGGTGCCGTCATTCTGATTGGAACGGGCGTTGGAGCCTGGCGAATCATGGCTGGAGTGGTTATCGGGGCCTACGCCTTCGCCTCCGTGCTGAACGGTGTCTCCGGCAACGAGGGGATCACCAATCGGATGTTTCAGATGCCCGCGCACTGGCACATGGTGGTGGGTGGTCTGGCCTTCGGTACGGTCTTCATGGCGACCGATCCCGTATCCGCCGCAATGACAAATACGGGCAAGTGGGTTTATGGCCTGTTGATTGGGTTTCTCACGATTCTGATCCGCGTGATCAATCCGGCTTATCCGGAAGGAATCATGCTGGCGATTCTGTTTAGTAATGTCTTCGCTCCACTGATTGACTGGTTCGTCGTGCGAGGCAACATCAAACGGAGGCTCGCCCGCAATGACCGCTGATGATCGCAAACAGACAATCGTCGTCGCGACGTTGTTGTGCTTGGTCTGCTCTGTTCTCGTTTCGACTGCTGCCGTCGTGTTGCGTCCGAGGCAACAGGAGAACAAACGACTGGACATCCAGCAGAACATTCTTCGCGTCGCCGGAGTCATTGCACCAGATGACGAGGTCACGGAAGCCGACATTGAACGCGAGTTCCGTCAGGTGGAAACGGCGCTGGTCGTGCTCGGAAGCGACCGGGGCGGAGGCATGGAAATCAGCGAGCAGGACGCGAAATACGAGCAGATCGATTTGAAAAACTTCGATCCGCGCAAAGAGGTCGCGCAGGGACGAGTCGCGGCGATCCCTGCCGGCGAACTACCGCAGATCGCGAACAGAGCCATGTTTTCGAATGTCTATAAGATTCGAAAGGTCGATGGAGCGATTGACCAGATTGTCCTGCCCGTTTACGGAAAAGGACTGTGGTCGACACTGTATGGTTTCATCGCCCTGGAATCAGACGGGGTCACAATTCGTGGGATTACTTTCTACCAGCACGGCGAAACGCCAGGGCTGGGCGGAGAGGTCGACAACCCGAAGTGGAAGGCCAGTTGGAATGGCAAGAAAGCCTTCGGCGAGATCGATGGCAGGTCGGTCAAGATCAAAGTTCTGAAGGGCCAGGTCAATCCGGATAGTGCCACAGCTTCCTTTGAAGTCGATGGTCTGAGCGGTGCAACCATAACCTCGAATGGTGTCACGGCGCTCGTGCAGTACTGGCTGGGTCCGCATGGTTTCGGGAAGTACCTCGAAAACCTTCGAGACGAGAACGGATCGGAAGAGTCAGATGGCTGAGAAACCCAAAGACGTGCTGTGGAAGCCGGTCTTCCAGGACAACCCGATCACTTTGCAGATTCTCGGAATCTGCTCAGCACTGGCTGTGACGACCAAACTGGACACGGCTCTGGTCATGTCCGTCGCTGTGATCATGGTGACGGCGCTCTCGAGTGGCGCGATCTCATTAATTCGAAAATGGATTCCCCAGAACATCCGCATCATCGTTCAGATGACGATCATTGCGTCGCTGGTCATCCTCGTTGACCAGTTCCTGAAGGCACACTTCTACACGCTTAGTAAAGAGCTTTCCGTCTTCGTGGGACTGATCATCACGAACTGCATCGTGATGGGTCGGGCAGAAGGCTACGCCATGAAGAATGGCCCGGTGATGAGCTTTTTCGATGGTCTGGGCAATGGTCTGGGTTATGGATTTATTTTGATTACGGTCGCATTCTTCCGCGAGCTGCTGGGGAAGGGTCAGCTCCTGGGCTTCGACGTTTTGACCCCAACATCCAACGGTGGCTGGTATGTCCCCAACGGGTTGATGTTGCTGCCGCCGAGTGCATTCTTCCTGATCGGCTTGATCATCTGGGCGATCAGATGCAGATACACCGAGCAAGTCGGTCGGTAACTGCAGAAACCGAGTTGAGATCGAGTTATGGAATACATGGAATTCATCGAACATCACGCCAGCCTTTTTCTGAAGGCGGCCTTTGTCGAGAACCTCGCATTGGCTTTCTTCCTGGGCATGTGCACGTTTCTGGCCGCTCCCAACGACGTGAAAACGGCCCTGGGGCTGGGCGCTGCCGTAATTGTGATTCAAGGCATCACAGTGCCGCTCAACAACTTAATCTTCCAGCACCTGCTGAAAGAGGGCGGCCTGGGCTGGCTTTCAAGCAGCCTCTCCGGAGTGGACCTGACCTTTGTCGGGCTGATCAGCTACATCGGGACGATTGCCGCCATGGTTCAGATCCTTGAGATGACACTCGATCGGTACTTCCCCGCCCTGTTCAACTCACTGGGGATCTTCCTGCCCTTGATCACTGTGAATTGCGCCATCCTTGGTGGGACGCTGTTCATGGTGGAACGCGACTACAACTTTGCGGAAAGCGTGACATTCGGAGTGGGTTCAGGAGTTGGCTGGGCATTGGCGATCGCCGCATTGGCCGGCATACGTGAGAAACTGAAATACAGCAATGTCCCGGATGGACTGCAGGGACTTGGCATCACCTTTATTACTGTTGGACTAATGGCGATGGCCTTCATGGCACTGGGTGGAATCCAGTTGTAATTCAATTCTGTTTGCAGTCCGTTGAAAACGCGTAGGCCGGACCGAGGAGCGAAGCGACGATGTTCCGGCATCTGTGGCTTCCGGTCTGCCGGAGCGGCGCTTCGCTTGATCCGGTCTACTCAATTCACTTTTTCAACGGACTGTTAGCCCTCGCTTTTTCGGCATACGGACATCGAGCAGACGAGCAATGGAAATCATTCTTGGCGTGGTAATGTTTACGGGAATCGTACTGGCCCTCGTCCAGTTGATTCTCGCTGCACGCGAAAAACTTGTTGCGTCCGGGCCCGTAAACATCACGGTTAATGATCAGAAAGAACTGACAATCCCTGCTGGTGGCAAACTACTCGGAGCGCTGGCCACTGAAGGTATCTTTGTCTCGTCGGCCTGCGGCGGAGGCGGGACGTGTGCTCAATGTAAAGTGAAAGTACTCGCTGGTGGTGGCGACATCCTGCCAACCGAGCAATCGCATATAAATAAACGGGAAGCCCGGGATGGCTGCCGGCTGTCGTGTCAGGTGGCTGTGAAACAGGACATGCAGATTGTCGTGCCTGACGACGCTCTGGAAACGAAGAAGTGGGAATGCGAGGTCATCTCAAACCGCAACGTCGCCACGTTCATTAAGGAGTTCAAGCTTGGCTTGCCCGAGGGTGAGCAGGTGGACTTCAAGTCCGGCGGGTACATTCAGATTGAAGTTCCACCGCACGAATTGTCCTATCGCGACTTCGACATCGAACAGGAATACCACGAAGACTGGGACAAATTCGACGTATGGCGTTTCAAGTCGAAAGTCGACGAACCGGTGATTCGCGCATACTCGATGGCAAACTACCCGGGCGAAAAGGGCATCATCATGCTTAACGTCCGCGTGGCGTCGCCGCCCCCGCGATCACCCGAAGGGACACCTCCCGGCCAGGTTTCGTCATACATCTTCGGACGCAAGCCCGGTGATAAAGTGACGATTTCGGGTCCGTATGGAGAGTTTTTCATCAACGACAGCGATTCCGAAATGCTGTACATCGGCGGCGGAGCGGGTATGGCCCCGTTGCGAAGCCATATCTTTGAACTGTTCAAGAACCGCAAAACGAATCGCAAGGTCGCGTACTGGTACGGCGGTCGCAGCGTGCGAGAGCTGTTCTACATCGATCACTTCCGTGAGATCGAAGAGGAGTTCCCAAACTTCAAGTTCCATATCGCGCTGTCAGACCCGGTCCCGGAAGACAACTGGGACGGCCACACCGGCTTCATTCACCAGGTCGTGCTCGACAACTACCTGGCAAATCATCCAGCTCCCGAGGACATCGAGTACTACCTGTGCGGGCCGCCGATGATGAACAACGCCGTGTTCAAGATGCTCGATGATCTGGGTGTCGAGCCGGAGAATATTCGCTTCGACGATTTTGGCGGCTAATCGTTCAGCAGGTTTTCCAGCATCATGATGGCGGCCGGGCCGACGAGTACGACGAACACGCCCGGGAAAATGAACAGCACCATTGGAATCATCATTTTCACTGAGGCCTTCTGAGCCCGTTCTTCGGCCATCTGGGTGCGCTCCACACGCATCGAATCCGACTGCGT
>CAYSJO010000630.1:0-2229 GCA_964431285.1 uncultured Planctomycetaceae bacterium | reverse complement strand
CTACGACGATACCAGGATTACGGAATTCTTTACTAAGCGAGATCAATCCGAAGAGGCAATGCCGATCCGAATCGTGCTGGATGACCGTCAACCGTGGGTCAAGCCGCATGCCGAACGACTGCGAAATGAGCTCACGAATCTGGGCATGAAGGTCGAGGTCCAGCCCTACGATTACGTGTTCAGGCTGCCCGGCGTATTGATGGTTAATGACACGCCAAATGTCGATGGACGCAGATTCTGGCGCGGGTCGGTGTGTGAGCCAGGGATTTTCGTTGAGTCGCCCGTCATCGTGCTTGGAAAGCGGGGCGAGAATTCACTTACGGAGGCAATCATCGCGCGAGCCGCACAGACACAGCCCTTTACTGAGAACTTCCCTGGTGCCCGGCGATCGATGCTGACGTGGACACGTCGCGCGTTTTCTAATCACTTTGACACGGTCTGTGTGCTGTCCGTCGATGAACAGGGGCTGACGGCGGGCATTGATCGTCTCCTGCAGCTGGCCGGTAGCGGAAATCGTGAGGATTCGAGGTCTTCCGAATCCGGCGAGGCCGTTCCAGTCGTGCCGACTTTTGAGGAACGTGTTTCCCTCACACGCGCGCCGGACTCAGGGCAGTCCCATACCAGTCTGCGTGACATTCTTGCCCTCGAAGACATGGTTATGTCGCTCGAAATCGATCCGTCGACCGGCCGCGTGCTGGTCGGCACAACTGGTTATGGGCACAACCTGTTCTGCTTTGATGCGGAGGGCCAGCTTCTGTGGAAGCTGTTTCTACCGGAGCACAATGTGTACCTCGCCGAATGGTACGACAACGGTCAGAAGATCATCGCGTTAACAGGACGAGGATACGACGCGTTTCTGATTGATCCGGCCGACGGAAGTGTGAAGCGCCGATTCGCCGCCACGGAATGGCCGGACTACCACGGTACGGAAGCGTCGTTGACGACCTACCTGAAGGTTCAATTCAACGAACAAATGCGACAGATTCTGATCTTCGGACGGACAGGGGTGCTGAATATTGACTACGACGGTAACCCACAGTGGTTTCATGACCGCATCCAAAAGATCTGTGAATACAACCAGGACGCCGAGCAAACTGCGGCGGCCGCGTTCGTTCAGAACGCGAAGATTGGAAACGTCGCGATCAGTCCGGATGGCAGCCGGCTGGCTTACAGCGAATCTCACGTCATTGGTTCGGCAAAAGGATTCGGCGACAGTTACTTTGACGTGTGGGCTCACCGGCCGCAGATTCTGGACGCACGCACTGGCAAGGTGCTGATGGAATACACGGACAATCGCGGGAGCGGTGGCGGAGGAGCAACGGCCGAGTATGCCGTCAGCTGGCCGAAGGATTCGACAATCCCCTTCAGTCAGATTGGACGCTTTCAAGCCTCCATGAATTCCGACGGGACGGTCGGTGAGTTTGAACCGCTCAAGACAATCACCGGGCCGATCACGTCTTACTTCGACATTAAGAAGAAAAAGAAAACGCCGCGGCTGACACAGCGGCTTGCAGAAGACGGATCTGTTGTCTGGGAGCGAATCGACGAGGCACCATGGATCGAAGAACAGGATGTTCGTTCCGACGACGGCACAAGACTATATCGCATCAATCCATTTGGCCTGTTGCGGTGTATGAATCTGTCGGATGGCATCACAGCATGGGAAGCCAACATTGGGTTTGGAGCACGGCTCAGGGTTGTCGGCAACGAACTTTACGCGGCTACCAATAACGGCACAGTGATGCGTTTCAGTGCGGATGGCCAGCAGCTTTGGCGAGTCCGCATTCGCGACCTGCATGAGCTGCCGGATGGGAACTACTCCGATTACATCGCGCGGGCCAAAGAAGCGTTCCCCGACTCTTCGCGGGACTTCTACTCGGTCGACGAAGACGGTCCGGACGATTTTAGTGGCATTCTACGGATGGGCATTGAGCAACTGATGGACGGCGGGTTCGAGCAAAGCCGCACCCCACAGACAGCCCAGGCCGGCCCGTGGCAACTGCATCAGCCCGCCCGCATCATTCAACAGGGACGCAGCAGTCAGACCGCTGTAGAACTTCCGACGGATGGATGGATCAGTCAGAAGGTGGCTCGTAAAGTCGTTCCATCTGCGACGTATCTGCTCGAATTCTGGTTCAAAGCAGACAACCCGCGAACGCAACTTGCCGCCGGCGTGCAGCTCGATGGCGGCAAAGCTCCGACGACAACGGCATCGCTCTTTTCTGCCGA
>CAYSJO010000629.1:0-12351 GCA_964431285.1 uncultured Planctomycetaceae bacterium | reverse complement strand
ACCACTTCAGGGAAAGAGCCTCGCTCGGAATACGGAGCCCTCCATATCGCGCCAGAGCGATCAGGAGACGCCATTCGGCGTCCGGTGCCGTATCAATGATTCGCTGTACGGTGTCGCGTTCAATGAACCGCTGCCGCTTCGCATTGCTCTTTGTGCTGGCTTCCAGGTCCTGAAACGGATTCACTGCAATGTGACGATGCCGAACGGCAGCGCGAAAGAATGTCTTCGCCAACCCACAACGGCGATTTACGGTCGCGGCGGCCAGCGGTATCGCCAGCAGGTAACGGCGGAAGTCGTCCGCGTCCCCTTCTGTAATGTCTGCAATCGGTTTGTCGGCACCGAAGTAGCCGAGCAGGTTTCGCTTCGTGTGCCCGTAGAACGTCCGTGTCCCGTCTTTGACGTCAGTCCGTCGATCAAGGTAGCCATCGAGAAACGGCTGCAGCATCGGCCCGGCCACTTCGGCCTCGGATTCCGCGGCTGGCGGCTCGACGACACGAGGTTCAACGAGTCCGACTTTGACGAGCTTGCCGTAATAGACATCGCCGAGAGACCTGACGAAGTCGGCTGTGTGGTTGTCGACACTTCCCCCGGTCTTGCACGCATGATTGAGCTTCTCGATCGTCGCCTGGAACCGTTCTGCGAATCCCTTCGCGACGTCGGCGAGCCGAACGGTCCTTCGCTTGCGATCACGGTCATAGAACTGAACTTGAGCCTTCCGCGTGCCTTTGTCGTACTTGAATGATGCCATCGTGATTCCTTCGTTCGATTCGAGGGCGAGTGATCCCCCGTAGGGTCAAAAAACTCCGCCGACCGTTAAATGCAGGCGATTCTTGCACTTCCGAAATCTGAAACATCGTAATCTCAGCCGGTTGATCCTTCGCCAATCTGTCACAACGCATCCACCGCCTCACCCGGATCACTCGCAGCCAGCCCGCGTTTTGACTTCGGCGTCAGCCCGAACTGTGCCAGCAGGCTGCGGAAGGACATGGTTACCGCCGGAAATCAGCCGGTCTCCAGGGCGGGCGGATGAAATCAACCGGCGGAGATGGGAGAATCTGGCACGCCGTAAATCGTGTGAAATGCGGCATTTCGAGTTCGGCTGAGTTTTTTGACCGTACGGCTCCGTCACGGATCGCAGAGACGAGCTCGTCCACATTTCCGGCCGTCGCCTGCCGGGATGAGTCCAGACTCAGTACTCACTGCCAGCGGTCAGTCATTTCCATCTCCTTCCGAAATGCTCGTGGTCATCACATTGTCGCGGCTTTCACGCTGCACGAAACTGCTGCGTCGTCAAGTGAGACTTTGTAACTGGGAATCATTTGATTCCCGGGTTTACGGTGTGAGCCGCGGGCCGTAAGGCACCGGGCCGTCGCCATGGCATCGCTCCCAAAATGCCCGGCCGCTTACGCGTCACGGCTCACTTCGGGAATCAATTGATTTCCAGTTACTTAATTAAGACGCCCGAGCTCTTACGAGTGCGGCTACCGTGAAAGACAACGTTGACGATCCACGACCCAGACGACGGAGAGATTTCTGGAGATGAGTGGATCCGCGAATCAGAGGAAACTCACTGGAGAAACACCATGGCAACAGAGCGACTGAATCGAAGAGCGATGCTTGGACGCGGGACGACGATGGGGACTGCGTTCCTGGGTCTTCTCGGCCCTGGCGGTTTGTCTGCGCTCGCCGATCAGCAGGTTCGGAATCGATCCATCCGTGACGTCAACCGGCGCGTGCGCCCGCTCTCGTGTGACACGATGGTCGCGCTGCCCGATGCGACAACCACCGGCACAACGGTCCTGGGAAAGAACAGCGACCGGCCCGTCTTCGACTGTCAGCCGCTGGTCCAGCATCCCAGGCAACAACACGCAGCGGATTCGTCAATCAGGCTGGAATACCAAAGCATCCCACAGGTCGGCGAGACATATGCCACGATCGGGTCGAGTCCCTACTGGTGCTGGGGCTATGAGGAAGGCATCAACGAATTCGGCGTCGCGATCGGAAACGAAGCGATCTTCACGAAGACATTCGCTGGCGCGGTTGCCGCCAGCAAGGCAGGCAAGCCGCCGGAACTGGGCCTGTTGGGGATGGACCTGTTGCGGCTGGGGCTGGAACGCGGCAGGACTGCGCGCGAAGCACTCGATGTGATCACGGGGCTGGTCGAGCGTTATGGTCAGTGGGGTTCCGGCGTGCCGGGCATGGACCACGAAACGGGCGGCTACGACAACTCGTACATCATCGCGGACGGAAAGGAAGCCTGGATTCTGGAGACCGTTGGCAAGCGCTGGGTTGCCAGGCGGGTGACGCGCGGTGTCGCGGCAATCTCCAACCAGCCATCGATCCGGACCGAATGGGATCTCGCCAGTCACGATCTGGTCGATTACGCCATCGACAGAGGCTGGTGGCCAAAGAATAAGAAGAACGACTTCGATTTCGCCCGAGCCTACATCGACCTGAAGACTCCGCTTCAGTTATCTCAACTCCGCGTGCAGCGTTCGCGCCAGTTGTTATGCCAGAAAGAGAACGGAGAGGTCTCGCCACAATGGGTGATGCGCGTACTGCGCGACCATTACGAAGATACGTTTCTGGGGGGTCCGAACTTCAATGCCGCACTGCCGGATTTCCTGACACTCTGCATGCACAGTTCACCAGCCGAATTCACCTGGGGCAACACGGCCAGTTCAGCCGTCTTTATCCTGCCCGCCGATGCCAGGCGTCTGGCACAGATGTGGTGGACGCCAGCGACTCCGTGTACCGGACTTTACCTTCCCGTGTTCGCCGCGGCCAGCCAGCTTCCGGAAGTGCTGACCACTGCGGGTGTCGCGGGTAAGACCGTCACGCCGCCACCCAAGGCGAAGCCGGACAGGTTTTCGGAGAAATCATACTGGTGGCTGTTCCGCGATCTGCTCGACAGGGTCAAAGGCGATGAAACAGGCACGGAATTCAGTCAGCGACAACCAGTTGTGCGCGCCGCATTTGACCACCTGGAACAGGCCTGGGCCGCCAGGTGCAGGGAGGTTGAGCAGCGAGCGATCGTTCAAAAGAACTCCACACTCCTGGACAACTTCACAGGATCATGTGTCGATGAAGCGGTGGCCGAGGTGAACAGGCTGCGAGAATCCATGGATTCGTAGTGCGCGATCGCGCGGTTCAACAGCACGGCTGATTGACCCAGGCTCTGTTTCAAAACTCGAAAACCCGTGATGTGAGCCGTGACGCGTAAGCGGCCGGGCCGTGCAAACACGGACTTTGTGGCAACGCCCGGTGCCTTACGGCTCACGAGTTTTGAAACAGAGCCCGGTATCTCGACACCAACATACGGCGCTCACAGGAGTTCGTGAATCGGCTCGCCGCGTTCGAGGAGCTGGTACGGGCGATTCTGGCTGTCGAAGGCCGTCAGGTCATCAATGCCCATCGTGTGGTAGACCGTCTTTGTGATGTCGGCCGGCGTAACGGGATTGTCGGCCGGGTATTCGCCGAAGCGGTCGGTCGAGCCGTAAGTCCGACCGCCCTGGATACCACCGCCGGCCAGAACATCGGTCAGGCAGTGAGTCCAGTGATCGCGTCCGGCTCCGGAAACCCCTCCCGAACGCGGGTCGCCGATCTTCGGCTTGCGACCCATTTCGCTCGTGATCAGCACCAGCGTCTCGGCCAGCAGTCCTCGTTCAGCGAGGTCCTCGATCAACGCCGAGTACGCGCGGTCAAACTGAGGCAACAGGTGCCTGGCCAGGCACTCGAAGTTGTTGCCGTGCGTGTCCCAGCCGCCGCCACTGGCGCACTTGAGCTTCTTCGCGGCTTCGGGATCGCCTTTCCAGAAAACACTGACGAACGGGACGCCGGCCTCGACCAGCCGTCGGGCAAGCAGCAGGCCCATGCCGTTGATGCCATCGCCGTAGCGCTTCCGGACCGACTCACTTTCCTGCGAGAGGTCGAAGGCCTGCGCCGTTTGCGACGAGGTCAACAACGACAGCGCCCGCTCCTGCTGGCGGTTCCAGGTTTCGACCTGTCCGGAACGATCGAACTGCCGTCGCGCGGCATCGATCGATCGCACCAGAGCACGCCGTTGTGTCATTCGCTCGGCGTTCACCTCATCCGTGAGCGTCAGTGACGGTGCCTGAAACTGAAGCGGTTTGTCGCGCTCACCCAGCACGTACAGCGGCTCGTGCTCAACCCCCAATCGGGCCGCGAACTGACCGGGGCGAGTGTATCGCGGCGCTCCGGGTTTGGACGGCAGCGTGATTGTGTTGGTGAGATACGGATGCGGCGGACGCCGTGAGCCGACCACCGCTCCCATAAAGGGCCAGTCGTCGGGATACGGCTTCCGGTCGTTACCCTGCGTGCGGAATGTCTGATCGGGAATATGGCCGGTCAGGTTGTGGTAGTAGCCGGCGTGGTGGTCGTTGGTGTTAACCGTTGCCCCCACGGAATTGACCAGGGCCAGATGGTGAGCCTGCCGGGCCAGCAGCGGAAGATGTTCGCAAAGCTGCACTCCCGGAGCGGAAGTCGCGATGGGCTGGAACGGCCCGCGATACTCACTTGGAGCGTGCGGTTTCATATCCCACATGTCGACGTGAGAAGCTCCTCCGCTGAGGAAAAACAGGATCGTCGACCTGGCGGTGGCTCCTCCAGTCGCGACGGCTTCCGCAGCCGCGCCGGACTGGCGTGCAGCAAATCCGAGTCCGCCGAATCCGGTCCCGGATGCAATCAGAAAATCGCGTCGATCCATTCCCGTTTCCACATCTTTCGGGAGTGCATCGTCAATCATTGTTCAGCGTAGGGTCGTCCGCCTTCTGGCGACGGCAGCGACTCAAGGAAACAGATTTGACGATGCACAAGTCGGAGTACCACGGTTTCGTTGAGTCTACCCGACGCGCACAACTGCAGTAAGCCGGTTACATTGGTCGCGTCTCAAAACTCCACAGTGGGTGAGTCGTACGGCAACGTCACACTGGCCATGCGATTGGACCAATTGCAGACACGGAAACAAGCAGGGGACATGAGAATGACTGATCGGGCCCCTGTTGTTGTTCTCTTCAAGGGCGGCCGGTTGCCTGCCTGGCATCAGTTGGGTGACCGGGAGCGTGCGGAGTTTGAACAAACCCATGTCGATCTGATGCTGTCCGTTGCCTGTGAGCACGAGATGACGCGTCTGGAAGGCTTTCGTTTGATCGGACCACAGGGCGATTGGCAACGCTTCTGGCTGATTGAGTTTCCCACAATGCAAGGCGCCGAGGCCTGGATTCGCGCCGAGATGGCTCCTCCGTACGGACTCTATGGCCACTATGAGTATCACCTCTCGCGACCAGTGGAGCACGAGCCGTATTCGACATGGGTGACTCAGCCCGCTCCGCCGGTCGTCCCGCTCGCGGCAGACCCTCATGCCATTCCGGAGTTGCAAATCGACTCAGGCAGCATCGTCGTACTGATGTTCGCTCGATATCGCCCCGGTGCCGAGGCACTGACACCTGAAGAACGTGGCGATCAGCAGCACGTCGACCTGATGAAAGGCATCGCCCGGCGGCACGGCCTGATGCGGCTCGAAGGGTTCCAGCTTCTGTCTCCGCAGACCGACTGGCACCGAGCGTGGGTCATTGAATTGCCGACATTGGAAGCGGCGGAAGCCTGGGTCGCAGGCGAGGAAGCACTCCCTCACGGCATGCACGCCCAACGCGCGATCCACCTCGCTCGCAAATGGGCCCCGTGGTACTTTGCGTGTTGGAACAATTCGAACGGAACACCGTAGTTGACGCCGCCAGGCTGAACGGTATCGACACGTCATCGACGTCCGTCGTTCCGCCACCAGCGCACTGGAGAAACAGGTTATGCGCATGTATCTGGTCGTGTGTCCGATCCTTCTGCTGGCCGCGCCGGTCTGGTGTCACGTGCTTGCTGACGAGGTTGCCGGGCCAACTCAAGCCAAACGAGACGTTCGGGTCACCGATCTTGGCGCGGTTGCGGATGGCAGGACGGATTGTCTCGCGTCAATCCAAAGAGCGATTGACGCCGTGTCGGCGACCGGCGGCGTAGTCCGATTTCCCGGGAGCGAACAGCCGTATGTTGTCGGCGGAACGATTGTCGTCCGGTCCGACAATGTTCAACTGTTGGGGGACGAGGCGACTGTCAAGCTCGCCGACGGAGCGGCAAACGGAACGCGCAACGGTCGGACGACTGAAAGTCAGGTCCACGTGCTTCGCGTAACGGGCGATCACAACCGGCAAATCAGGAACGTTCGCGTCGAAGGACTGACTATCGACGCCAACATTTACAAGCAGAATGAGTATTACAACCCGCGAGCGATCGTCGTCGAACACGCCGACAATGCGCTGATAAAAGATGTGAAGATCGTACGTGCGTTTGTCGGACTGGACTTCGGGGCCGGCTGCAGCAACTGCGAGGCACGCGGCTGTGTCATTGAAGACTGGACGGAGGACGCGTTCGATGCCAGTGGCGACGCTGACAAAGGTTCGGGGGCGATTACCACCAACATTCGATTCTTCAATTGCCACGCCCGGGGAGCACCGAACTCGACCGGAAACGCCTGGGAGATCGAAGACGGCGTACGACACGTGCGCGTTGTTGACTGTTCGGTCAGGAACGTTCCGCGCGGCAACGCGTTTGGTATTCGAAACCACTGGACTGCCGGACCGATTGATGTCTCGCGCGACATTGAACTGCGTCGTGTCAGGATCACGAATGTTGGCGGCAAATACGGGATCTACAGTCACAGCGCTCCGCGAGACCGCTTTCCCACCAACCGTCTGACTGACGTTCGCCTGATCGACGTCGTCTGCCCGGCGCCTGTCCTGTTTTACGGCCCCCTCGAAAACGTCGAGATCATCGGCGGCCACTTTGGTGTCATTCACCTAGGTTACGAATACGGCGAAAAGAACCGCGCTGAACCCGGTGCGCTTCAACCACTCAAAGACACCACAGTTCGGATCAGCAACACACAGGCGAGACACATCAATATCAATGCGCAGGGCGGAACGTTCCTGCTCAACAACGTCCTCGTCAATGCGGGCGGTGAAACCCCTTTCGACCATGCCATCAAGGTCGTGGGCGGTTCGGAGGTTCGCATCATTGGGTGTACTGTGACCGGCGCCACCACGGCGGGGCTGGCGCTGCGCCGGCAGGCAGCGCCGCAAATCGTGAATTCGATCCTCTGGGGAAATCACCAGCCGTTTCTGCTGCAGTCCGCGAAACCGTCGCTGCAACACTGCTGCATCCAGGCCGGAACTCCTGCCGAAGCCGACGACGAAGGCGGCAACTTCAACAAGGATCCGTTGTTTGCACATGGCCCAGGCGGCGGTTTCTATCTCAGCCATATGGAATCTGGACAAAGCACCAACAGTCCTTGCGTCGATGCCGGATCAGAACCGGCCGCATTCCAGAGTTTCGACGAGTTCACGACGCGGACGGATCAAGCGGGCGACAAAGGCACGGTTGACGTTGGATATCACTATGTTCCCCAACACGAAGGGGAGGGTCACGAGTGAAGTCATTACCGTTTCTCGGCCTGACGATCGTCGCCGTGTTGACTCTGCCGGCATGTGCCGAAGTCACACTTAATCGCTCCGACGATGCGGTGGTCCTGGAGAATGCGCTGGTGCGCGTCGAGCTGCGACGGAGCGGCAACTTCCATCCGTCCGTCCTGGTTGATAAGCGTAACCCGCAGGCGTCGCTGATTGATGACGTCGGTTTCCTGGCGTGGGACGTCCCTGGTGCGGATTGGATGATTTCGGCGACCTGCAATTGGAAAGTGAGTGTCACTACACATCAGGGTGACAAGGCCGGCTTGTGTGAAACGACGCTCGTGCGAGAACTACCGGACACGCAGCCCAGCCGCTTGACTCTGCGAACTACCCTTCGCGAGGAATCTCCGGCCGTCGAATTCGATTTCCGCGCGGAGTTCCAACCAGAGCACGTTCATTCGCTCGGCCTGCGGATTCAGGCATCGGACTACAGGCTGGCGGAGTGGACGACCGCCTGGGGCTCGTCCACTCTTGAACTCGTGGGCCGGAGGAACAGCTTTCATGCTCTGTTGGGCTTCCGCAATGGGATGGCTTTGACGCGACAGCGTGGTGACTCACGATCCGGCTTGCTGCTCTTCCACAATACGGCCTGGAACACTGTGTTTCCCACGCTGCGCGAGAAACCGACGTTCGTCAGGTACAAGCATTCAACATTGACCAGTCCGGCACAGTGCAGCATTACGCTTGTTCCGTTTTCGGGCGAGGCTTCTCTGCTCGTCAACACGAAGAAGTGGGGGCGGCTCGACGGGGTGGAGTTGTTGGGGAATCGGCGCTCGGCACCAGGGCGCCCACAGGCGAATTATGCACTGGCGCCCGCCGACAAAGAGCGAGGTTTCGTAGTCTTCCCTGTTGCGCCGTTTGAGACGGTGTTGCCCGATTCACTGCCTCCTGCTGACTCGGTCGGCGGTGCGATGCGCATTCGAGCCTGCGCCGGGGAATACGAACCGGCCAGCTTCGCGATTCGAGCAGTGAAACCGTTAAGCGGTGTGACCCTCAAAGTCAGTGACCTGGTTCTTGGTGACAACAGAATCCCTGCGGACGCGATCGATGCGCACGTTGTGAAGGTCTGGCAGCAGGCCGGTCCGCCCACGATGGCAGACGCCACTCTCGGTGCTGGCCAGGTCGTTCCCGAACTGCTGCTCAAGGATGATCGTGTCGAACTGACGGGTTCGCGGCCAGAGGTGCGGCTGACCGGCCCGGTAAATACGACGGTGGCCCGCGACTCCACCAGACAATTCTGGTTGACGGTGCGCGTGCCCGACAAACTCCCGGCAGGCCGCTATCGCGGAAGCGTCGCGGTCTCGACGCGCGATAAGGCTACGGTGGATGTCCCGCTGGAGGTCGAAGTGCTGCCGATTGCCTTGTCACCGTCGCGTAAGAAACAAGGCATCTGGTTCAAAGCCGAACAACGGCCGGATCAGCGCGAATATGTCGAGCAAGACGTCTATCGACGACTTCTCGAAGACGTTCGCGCGCACGGCATGCAGTTTGTCACGATCCGCGGCCGTGGGATGCGGATCGCAGAAGATGTGCTGAAGATTCATCAGGCCGCGGGAATGAGCGGCCTGACGATCTGGTCGAGATGGTTTCCCAGCAGCGTGTCTGATTTCGGATCATTACGAGAGAGCCTGGAGGTGACAACGCGGAAACATGGCTATGAGCGACTTTACTTTCAGGCCGCCGACGAGCCGAACAACGACGAACTGATCGCCCGTGCCATGACCTATTTCAGCAAAGTCAAAGCAGCCGGCGGCCGCACGTTCTGTAACATCATGCCCGAATATGCGGTGCGGCTGGGAGATCGCCTGGACGTGCCGTGCGTCGGCTATGCCAGTTTCTTTGGCAGCATGGAGCGGCCGGAGGCGGTGCCCAGGCAGGCTTCGGAAGCGTTGACCAGGTTGCTCAAGACACACGAAGACGTCTGGTATTACTGGCAGTGTCGCGTGGAAGACCCACGGATCAACCGGCTGTTGTTTGGTTTTCTGCTGATGAAGTCGCCAGCGACCGGCGCCATGCCCTACACCTACAGCACGCTGGAGGCGGAGCAACCGTTCGACGACTGGTCGGCGCTGCAGCAAGGCCAGATCAGCCGCGCAGGCGGAGGAGCGGTTTACCACACCCGCGGCGGATCATTGCCGACCATTCAATGGGAAGCAGCCCGCGAGGGCGTCGACGACGCTCGTTACGTTTCCACGCTGGAGAATCTGATCCGCACAGCCCGCCAAGACCCAAAATGGGCGACCGCCGCCGAACAGGCCGAGCAGACGCTGAAGTCGGTTTACGGTCAGTTGCCATCGCACCTCTACGAGACGATGGAGACCGTTTCACCTGACGATCTTGACTCGCTGCGGTCACAGGTCATCACGGCAATTCTGGAGCTCCAGGAAACCATGGCCAGGTGACTTAGCAGTGAAGAATCAATAACTGGCGTAGCTGAACTCGTGAGAGTTCAGTTTCTCCCGAAGTCTCGCGACTTCGGCTACTACTTAATTCTCGACGATGCGAACAAACAGTACTTTTTGCGCCTTGCGGGAATTGACCAGCAATATGTCATCTTTAAGAAGGGCAACATCCTGCAGCTTGTAGCTGGCTCGACCGGCTCTGATGGAGTGGCTTTCGAACCGGGAGTTGGCGCAATAGAACTCTGGCCCGTGGGAATGAATCTGAAACTGGTCGGTGGCGGGCAGGTATTCGAGTCCCTGGATTCCGTACGGGCTTTTGAATTCCGGCTCGTGCGTGCGGATGTATTGAAACGCAGCATCAAACTCGACGATGCGGTCGGCGTGGTCGTTATCGAAGAAAGACTCGGCAACAAAGAAGCGGCCGTCGTGATGCGCGATGCCGCCCGCGCACACTGAGAAGTGCCGGCCCACGTCGTGTGACGTAACGAGCTGCAGAGACCCGGTGTCATACACGCGGATCCAGTGCCTGCCTTTACGCATTCGCTGACCGCACAGTACACCTTGCCATCGACGACAGTGATGCCGCCGTGGTGCCATTGGAAGCGTTCACTTCTCGCGATCAGCTGCCCATTCAGGTCATACTTCAAGAGCCGGTGCCGCGTTTGCAGATAAACATGTCGACCGTCGGTCCCGATTCCCTGCTGGTTCTCTTCGGTTGGTGTCGAAAGCTCGCGAATCACTTCGAACGACAGGTCCACCGCGCCATCCGCAGTCATGTTGTACGGCAAGGCGAACTGATGCTGCTCGGCATCCGGGACGATCTCCGTTCCCTGCTTGAGTTCGCTGGTCAATGGATTCCACGTGCGGACTTCGATCCGATTGGTGTGGGGCACGAAGCGCATCACTCGGAGGCCATTCACACCGAAATCCGAGAGCAACTCGTGGACCGTGTTGCCGGTCGCCACGCGATGACTGGTGCAGTGCCTGTGTGCGACTCTGGTCGCCGCAACAGATCATGAACACGTTGCTGTGCCGTCGAAAGCACTTGTCCCACATTTGCTGCGGCGTGTTACCTCGCTCGCCATGACATTTCTTCCAGGTCATTCGCCCCTTTGGGGCATCAAAGTAGTCACGTGCGTTCTGCGGTCTGTCTCGTGGTCCGAGTCCCATGTGCGTGGTGATGATGGCTCTGCGGTCAGAGTGCTTTCGGAGCAACTCACTGGCCCAGTCAAGCACATCGTCCGGCGCGTTACACTCCAGGTAAACTAAGACAAAACGCAGCCCCTCGGCCGAAAAGAGTTGAAAGCTGTTGGCGTTGTTTACAGAAACCGTGACTGTCGAATCGGGCGTTGCGCCGTAGGCGCCTCCATACCAGTCGAACTCTACAAAACGTGACTTTGGAAAGAACTCCTGGAACAGCGACGAATCACCACTGGACACCATGTCGTGGTTTCCCACGGAGATTCCGTAGGCGACACAGCCATGCAACTGGTCCATGCAGTGACGAGCGACTTTCCACTGCGGCCGCTCGTTGAGGTTGACAATATCCCCGACATGGCTGACGAACACGATTCGCTGTCGCTCGACGTTCGCAGCGATCCAGCTTGTGTACGCCTCGAACGTCGGATTCTCCCAGGCTTGATCGTCTTCTTTGGCCGGCCGGTACCGTTGGGTATCCGGAATCACGGCGATGCTGAATGAGCCTGCCGGCGCTGCTGCGAGTTCGGCTCCGTACAACGGCAGGCAGATACCCGCACAGATACAGAGAACAGTCAAAGAGACATAAAATCGATAGCGCGGCATGTGGTCTGCATCCGTTTGTCTGGCGTCACTTCTTCCGCCACCCTGCGAAGAAGTTCCGGAACAGTGTCGGGGTTAGCGTTGCTCTGTCGGGTGGGCATCGAGCTGTCAATCCACTCTCCGTCGTCTGGTTTCGTGCGAGCACGTCACGGGACGAATCCGTGATGCCGTAGACGTGCCCCTTCGTCCGCACAATCAACATGCCGTTCGAGATGGCCGGAGTCGCCATGCAGACTTCGTTCATTCTGTTCGTAGCCAGCAGCTCGAATTCCGGGCCGGCCTGAACGACAAAGACGTCTCCCAGTTCGCTGGTGAAGTACAGCCTGCCGTCTGCGGCGACTGGCGAGGCCGTGAAGCCCGTACTGCCATCGCCGAGCCGCTCGCGATAGAGCCTCTCTCCCGTCCGGGCGTTGTAGCAGCTCAGGATTCCTGAGTTGCGGCACGCGTAAAGATACGGACCGCAAACGAGCGGAGTCTGCATGTAGATTCCGTCCCGCGGGAGCGACCACGCAATCTCGTCGGTAGACTCGGTTGTGGCTGACGGCGTGATGTCGCCTGTCGCACCGGTGTGGATGGCGCGGAGAGGGCGACTCGAACCGTGGGCACTGCTCAGAAAG
>CAYSJO010000628.1:0-2688 GCA_964431285.1 uncultured Planctomycetaceae bacterium | reverse complement strand
AAATGTCGGCATATGCGCTATCACACGCGAATGAGGACGGCACAGGTTGAACTGGTTCAGTCACCGTGACCGTGCCGTATTGACTGCGAATCACAAATGGCACACTTCGCGATTCGTTGAATACCTCCCACTGCTCTACATGACGTACTCCGCCATCTGCTCTGGACAATTTCACCTCCAGCATGGTGAATGAATAGGCAATGCAGTCTCGTCCGGTGATTTCACAGGTAATGGGGTTGGCGTGAGGCGGGAGTTCGACACGTCCATCGACAATTGCTAAACCCTCACGTGGCGTATCCAGCCGAACTCTGAGTTCTGTTTCGCGCAGCTTCAGCTCCTTGCGAGTGTGTCGGTATGAGCAGAAGGTCGAGATGCACAACACAACAAGTGCAATCGAACCATTTACTGGCTCGTACGACACGGATATGTATACGAGTCCCCCTGCGGGCAAACATAAGAACACGACTCCGAACACCACGGCTAGTATCCGCTGTATCCGCGGTAGATTCGAGAGGTCTGCGACGTTTTTCGCTTGAACCGGCACTTGTTCGTTCGTCATCCGTCACACCTTCAGAAACCTGTCAGAGTTGGGCCATGTAAAACCAAACGATCGCTTTAAAACCACGCTAGCAATTCAGAAAGTGTATGTCGTTCAGTAGCCGCACTGTGATGTCGAGTTGCGGCAACGCGGAAAACTCTACATCCCCTGCATGTCACCTCGAAACCAGGCCACTGCATCGGCAGTTACTGCGACGCCCTTCTGAGCGGTGAGGTCACCGCAGCCTGCTGGCACAGTTCGGGCTGACGCCGAAGTCCAAAACGCGGGCTGGCTGCGAGTGAGGCGGTGGACCCGCTCGCTGCGTTGTGACAGATTGGCGAAGGATCAACCGGCTGAGATTACGATTGTTCAGATTCCAGAAGTGCAAGAATCACCTTCATTTAACGGTCGGCGGAGTTTTTTGACCCTACGGGATTGTCTTATCCCCACTTCCCGAGGCGATGCGCGTGCCATCCGGGCTGAAACTCACGCTGTTGACACCACTCGTATGTCCCTTGAGGGTGTGGAGTTCCTCGACCGTCGATTCAGCAGACTACGGTTCAACTGGCGGGATCGTCCTGGTGTTCGCGGGGAACAGCTCGTCTGGAATTGGTGGCAGCCTGACTTCGTTAACTTCTCGCAGCTTATGAATAATTCCTTCCGGCAGATCTGGCAGCCTGCCTTCAGACTTCTGAATCACTCTGATACGGCGGACCTCTTTTCCAACGGATCCGGCAAACGCTGCCTCAGCGGCTTTCCGAACACTTTCGTCATCGGCTTTTTCAGACAGCATGACCAGGGCAGCCTGAGCGATGGAACGAGTCTTTTGGTCCTTGTCCTTCAGCAATGCAGCGAGTGCCGAGACAGAGGCAGTCTTTACGTCAGTAAAACGATACAGGGATTGAGCGGCATTCTGACGGACTGAGGCATCCTCGTCCTTCAACGCGGTGATGAGGGCGGGAACTGCTGTTTTCGAATCAGCATGGATCTGACCAAGTGCCCATGCAGCCCTGCGGCGTCCAGAGGAAGAATTCTGTTTCAGCGTATCGCATAACACGGGCACAGCCTCGGCTGCTTCCGGCCCGATTGTTCCAAGAATCCAGGCCAGTCGATCGGATTCTTCCGAGCCTCCCTGAAGCGCATTGATTACGCCAGGCACCGCCGGCGGACCGATCGCTGCCAGGGCCTCATCAGGAGCCGACGCGCCACTCATTCCGAAAACGCCAACGCACGGCAGCAGTGCCGGCACCGCGTCTTTGGCTGCGGGGCCGATGTGTCCGAGTGCTTTTATGGCCTTTATACGTGTGTCATTGTCGAATGCGCCTTCCAGAACCTGGATCAGGATCCCGACATCGTCTTGTGTGAAATCTGTAACGGGCCTGTCGAGTTGTGACTGAACGTAATTGTGTTGATACACGCTGTAGCGAAAGAAGCCTATGACAGTTACGGCGATCACGCCGACAATAATCCAGACCTTCCGACCCTTCTTCATGTCTACATCCCCCGAAAATGTATTTTTTGAACTCATTCAGTCATGGATCAATCGTCGTCTCAATCGCAATCCGCCGTTGTTCGTTTCTGATGGGCTGCCGCAGGCATTGTCGAGTTTAGGCACTGCCAGAAGTCTACATCCCCTGCATGTCACCCCGAAACCATGCCGACTGCATCGGCAATTATTGCGACGCCGTTCTGAGATGCGCGGTCACTTCCTCAGCCTGCTGGCACAGTTCGGGCTGACGTCGAAGTCCAGACGCGGGCTGGCTGCGAGTGAGGTGGGTGAGACGGTGGATGCGTTGTGAATCGGCAGGCTGCCGGTCACGGGGACATGCGACGATCACACCAGAGAACCTCGACCCGCCTGCGGCTGGTAAGTGGTAAAGTTGTTAAGGAGATAAAAAGTAAGTTCTGGCCGGACGAAAACCGTTGAGGAGGCTACGGTTGCCCGGGAAGAATTTGGTACGGGCTTGGGAACGGACGATCGCCGCTCGACGGTTGAACGTGCCGCCACGCAACACACGGGTGTAGCCCGATGCAGCACCAGTCGGATCGGTTACCGCACCACTCGGGTAGTCTCCATACAAATCCTGGCACCACTCCCACACATTACCGTGCATGTCATAAAGACCCCACGGATTCGGCTTCTTACCACC
>CAYSJO010000627.1:0-2805 GCA_964431285.1 uncultured Planctomycetaceae bacterium | reverse complement strand
ATTGAGCAGTGTGGTAACGAGCATTCCGAGGACTCCGGAGATGATGCGATGTCAGAACAGCACCATCATTCCCCGAACCGTCGCGGTATGCTCTCCTTCCTCTTCTTGAGGTGATTCGTACCTCGTTCGACTCAGGCCGGCCGACTGCAACCAGACCGCCTTCACCAACACATTCCGGCGACGAACCTCTTTTTGAGGCAACTCCACAACCCGTCTGCGGATGGCTGAACAGCCGACCGATCGAATGGCAAGAAGGCGCAATTGAAATGCGACAGTCTCTATTAGTTCTCCTATTGGCGTTCGCTGAGCCTCACAGCGGCCAAGGCCAGCAACCGTCAGACGTGAGCTACAAGGCAATCGTCTCGCAGGCGGACTTTGAGTACCAGGCTCCGGCTAAGAATTCGCTCCGTGGGCAGCCGATTGGGAACGGCCGGATGGGGACACTGGTCTGGACAACGCCTCCAGCAGTTCATTTCCAGATCAATCGTAACGACGTCTTCGCGGTCAACCGAAACCACGCGGGTGCTCAGTCCAGCGCGACGGACTACTGTGGAGGCTGTGCGAGCGTGGTTGTTGATGTGGGCGGGACGCCGCTCGCGGCCAGCGAAGAGTTTAGACAGCGGCTCTCGCTTTATGATGCTGAGGCGCATGTTACGGGCGACGCGATCCGCATACGCTGTTTTGTCGCCTCGCATGCGGATGTGCTGGTATTGGAAATCGACGACCGCCGGGACAAGCCGCGGCCTATCCGCGTGACGCTGTCAATGTGGCGAGCGCCGGAAGTCGTCACGGGTAAGCACTGGGCGCGATACCGGTTTTCAAAGTCAAATGGCGACGTGGCGGTCGTACAGACGTTTGAGGAAAGAGAACACCACAGCGAATCGGCCGTTGCGATCCGTGTCCAGGGCGAGCGATCAGAGATTCGACAATTCGATGAGCGAACTCGTGTACTTGTCGCGCCAGCCAAGCGGGGTAAGCGAACCGTTTTCATCTCGAGCGCGGGATCACTCGGCGATCGAAAAGCAAATGTGCGAAACGACGCATTCGTGATTCTGCAATCCGTCAAACAACAAACATACGCCCAATTGCGGGCAGAGCATCTAACTTGGTGGCACGCCTTCTGGGGACGGACGTTCGTCTCTCTGGAGAGCGAAGACGGCACGGCCCAGGCAGCACAGAATTGGCGTAGTCGGCACTTGTATTACATGGGCAGTTCGTCACGTGGACCGCTCCCGCCGAAATGGAATGGGTCGCTGTTCGCCACCACCGGAGACAATCGACAGTGGGGATCACAGTTCTGGGTCTGGACGACCGAGATGCTCTACTTTCCGTTGGCGAAGGCCGATGCCATTGACCTGATGGATCCGTATTTCGACATGTACGTCCGTCAGCTGCCCAGAGCCAAGAAAGCCGCTCGCCAGCGTTGGGGCTCGCGCGGCGCCTACCACCCGGAAACGACGGCGTTCGATGGTCCGACAGTTCTCCCCGATGACGTGGCGACCGAATTTCGCGATGTGCTGCTCGGCCGAAAGAAACACACTGAATTATCGCAACGAGCGCAGGATCTCTTGCGATTCGACAGCCATTTGCGAGTGGTGGCATTTGCCCCACGGAAAGGTCGATATACCTGGATCAGTCATGTTGCTTCCTCAGGCAGCGAGTTGGCCGTCCAGGCTTGGTGGCGCTATCGATACACGGGCGATGCGAAGTGGCTCCGCACTCATGCGTATCCGCTTTTGCGTGGGGCGGTCGAATTCTATCGTGGGTTGGTGAAGAAGGCAGAGGACGGTCGTTACCACATATCGGGAACGCACGCCCACGAGGACTTCTGGGGTGTTAAAAACAGCATCATGGATCTGGCGGCCATTCGCGGCACGGCGCCATTGGCCATTCGCAGTGCCGAGATTCTGAAGGTCGACGCCGACCTGCGTGCCAAGTGGCAGGAGCTGTTAGGCAATCTGGCTCCGTACCCGATGGGGCGAGATCCAGGAGCGAAAGCATTGGCCGGCGCCGTGTTGGCGGAAGATGTTTGGGCCGCCGGCTACCTGGGCGATGTGAACGGCCAGCACAACCCGGAAGATGTTTGGCTCAACCCCGTGTTTCCATTCGAAGACTGGACCCTGGAAACTCGCAATACCGAGGTCGACAAGATCGTGCAAAAGACGCTCGACCTGGCGCCTCGACATAACTCGGTCCTCAAGGCGGCCAAGCTTTCCACGGCAATCCGTACACCCATTGCTGCGGTTCGAGCGGGACGCGGTGAGGATCTGCCCGCCTTGCTGGCCAGTTACTATGCGGCGTTTTCTCCGTTGCCGAATGGAATGAGTCAATTTGAAGGCCCGACCGCTCCCTCGGTGGAACACCTGGGGCTACTCACGACAACGTTGCAAGATGCGTTGATCCAGTGCGTATCTCCGCGGCCGAGTGAGCCCGAAATCATTCGCGTGTTTCCCGCATGGCCGAAACGGTGGCAGGCGTCGTTCCGCCTGCTCGTGAGAGGTGGATTTCTGGTTTCCTGCTCCATCCGCGACGGTAAGGTCACGTCAATGGAAATCGAGTCGCGGGGAGGCGAGGCGTGTCGGCTTCGCAACCCGTGGGGAAGGCCCTGCGACGTCATCGAAACCGATGGCAACGTTCAGGTCGTGTCCGGTGATGTGCTGCGGTTTGACACGGCCCCCGGCAAAATCTATCGCGTCGTTCCTCATACGGGTCCAAGACGATGATTTCAGAAACTCGTTTACCATCCTCACTTGCTGTTCATCCAAACTTGGTGTTGTCCGTCGGACTCTGTCTTTTGGTTGCTTG
>CAYSJO010000626.1:0-3155 GCA_964431285.1 uncultured Planctomycetaceae bacterium | reverse complement strand
AGTTTCACTTCACGCGGTCCAACGCCATACACGCGGTTGCGAATGCGTTCGAAGTCCTGTCGCAGGAGCAGTCGGTAGCCACCCTTGCCGAGTCGGATCTCGTACGGACGGCCTTCGTCGAGGTACAGGTGATTCAGTTCGTCGATCGCATCATCGATGGCGTCGAGGTCGTAATCACCGTGCAGCATGTAGCACAGTTTTTTTGAAGTCAGCGGCTCGCCGCCGACAAACAACGCTGCCTCGATGACCTGCCTGATTGTGATGCGTGACGGTACCTCTTCCGGCTCCGCGTCGGACGTATCGGAAGTCACGTCAACCGGTTCGGCGACAGCACTCGTCAGCTCCGCATCGGGAGCCTGTTCCTCTTCAGATTCCGGGAGGTGCGCAATCTCCCACTCGGTCGCCTCGTTGGCTTCGAGTGCTCGAAGATAGGCGGCTTCCAGGTCTTCGCCCGGCCAGGCCTCCGGTTCCTGTGCGTGGGCAGGGCTCAATTCTGGGTCATTCACTTTGTTTCGCTCACAGCTGAGTCTGATTTAAGGGCAGGCAATATCACAAGCCTGGTTCGGCTGAACAGAAACCCATCGCAATGACGCCCAGACCAAACAGGGCAAACAAAAGGTAGAGCACGACGAAGCTCATGACGATGGCGTAACCAATCCACCTCAGGGCGAGTTCAAATGCGACGTCAGACATTTTCAAGGCCTTGCGGAGGCGCTCTTTGTTCACGGGTGGTTGCTTGCAACCAGTGCGGCGTAGCCGCAAGAGAGATCGAGTCGCGCTCGACGCCTCTTGTCGCTGCGCGACACAGGTTGCGAGCAACCTGTGCCACCCACGGTTCATTTGGACTGACGCGAAAGAGAACTCAGCCATTCACGGTCCGCCTCGTTGAGGATGCCTTTCCGTATCGGTCCTGTGTCGTATGTCCATTCCATCAGCCAGCCAGCTCCGTACAGCAGCCGGAAGGCCTCCTGCTCAGCAACAAATGCTCGAATCGCCACCGTGTCGCCTGGTGTCGTATCGAGAAATGGTTTCCAGTCCGCACGCAGATAGATGTCCCGAAGACGATCTATCGTTTCCGGGTCGGTGTGCTCGACGTCGGAATCCGATGAAACAACTACGAGTCGATCGATCGTTTCGAATTGCTGTGTCAAATGCCTGTCGGGCGTTGTGGCCAGCGAACGACACCCGATCGTGAGTGTCATCATTAACAGGCAGTACAGGCACAGTGGTTGGGTCATTGTCCGACGCATAACGCTACTCACGTAATCCGGTCTGTCGAATCTCCTCGTCTTTCAGGCCGGAACTCGGACGCAGGGCACCACCGACGCCCAGGACCTCCGGGTGTCGTGCCACCTTGTCCGTGAAGATATGCAGATTGCGGATGACGGGTTCCAGGTTGCGCATCATGACTGACATCGACAACGCTGATCGCTCCAGGTTGTCGTACAACTGCGGGTCGGACAGCAGTCGTTTGAACGAACCGTCATCCTTTCCGGCCAGTTCGGCGATTTCTCGGAGTTCGCCGGTCATCGATTCGAGGTTCGCTAGGCTCTGATCCAGTCGCACGACGATTGATGTTGTGTGCTTCGCGAGCGGTTCGGTGACGGATTCGATGTTCTCGAGATTGCCATTGATCGTGCCAACTGTCTGTCTCATTGCCGCGATCGTCTGCTGCGTTTCGATGACAATCTGGGGAAGCCCATTCAAAGCTTTCTGCATGTTGGCGATGGTCTGCGGGTCTCCGATAACCCTGTTCGTATTCTCGAAGGCTTTGCCCGCGGACTGCATGGTTCGCGTGAATTCATCGAGTGTGACGGCGGTGCGTTCGACGACGGCTCGTAGGTTGCCCTGATTCGTGTCGACGAGGCTGTTGACGTTGCTCGCGAGTTTCTGCCATTCCCGACTGGTCGCTTCGAACGAGGACATCGTCACGGTGATCTGCTGATCCATGCGCCGGACAATCGCCATCATGTCGAATGGCGGCTGGCCCTCCATGACTGTGCTGGGATCGAATTCACGTGGGCTTGAGCCAGGGCTGAACTCGATCGTCGCGTCGCCGAGCAGTGACTGCTGCAGTGTCGGCGTGGAATCGCTGCGGAGCCGAAAGCGGTCTTCGAGACTTAGCGTCAGCAGGATGCCGCCGCGCTCGGCATCCAGCTGGATGTCTTTGACCGAGCCGATCGACAGGCCATTCAGTCTAACCGGAGCACCGGGAAGGATTCCTGGTGCCGATTCGAAATGAACCAGCACGTCGTATTGCTCTTCCAGCAGAGATCGGAATTTGCCGAACTGGAAGATGAGTACGCTGGCGACAGAAACTGCCACGAGGGCAAACAGGCCAACGCGGAATTGAAGCTGCTGCTCGGTCATGGCTTCCTTGCCTTGTATTGGCGGAGGGATAAGAAGAGAGAGCTGCGAGTGCGCTCAGCTCTCAGCCCTATGCTACCGCCAGTTCTTCCAGTCGTTCGCCGGCTTCGCCGTAGACGAATTGCGTCACGCGTGGGTCGTCGGACATGAACGCTTCGTCCGGTGTTCCCTCAAAGACAATCTGTGGTTCGCCCGGCTGCAGTCGGCTGAGTGGGTAAAACATGATGACCCTGTCCGCGACTTTACGGACGGTCGACATCTCGTGCGTCACAATGATGCTTGTCACGGGACGACGTTTGCGGGTCTTAAGGATCAACGAATTGATGACATCGATCATGATCGGGTCGAGGCCGGTCGTCGGTTCGTCGTACAGGATGATGTCGGGCATCAAGGCGAGCGTGCGGGCCAGACCAACGCGTTTACGCATGCCACCGGACAGTTCGGACGGCATTTTGCTGGCGGACGATGACGGCATTCCAACATCTTTAAGACGTTCGTCGACAATTTGCCCCAGGAATGCGTCTGACATCCGGGTGTTCTGGCGGAGTCCAAACGCAATGTTCTCGAAGACGTTCAGACTGTCGAACAGGGCCGCTCCCTGAAACAGGTAGCCAAACCTCAGTCGATCTTCGACGAGTTCCTTTTCGGACCGCTGCGATATCGGGATACCACCCCAGTGGACGTCGCCCGACGTTGGTTCCAGCAACGCGGCCATCAGTTTCATCGTGACACTCTTGCCACACCCGCTCTCGCCAATCAGGCACAGTGTTTCGCCTGCCCGGACAACG
>CAYSJO010000625.1:0-16137 GCA_964431285.1 uncultured Planctomycetaceae bacterium | reverse complement strand
AGCGGCGGCAGATGTTCTTCCAAACCCTTCTCGATCTCGTTGTGATGGTCCCAGTAACCGGTATTGAAGGACACACACGTGGTGCCAGCTACAACCAGTCGCCGTGCGAGCAGTGCACTCTGTCCGTATTGATGCCGTCCGTAACGGTCGCGCAGTTTGTCGTCTTCCTGATTCAGATCGAAGGCTTCACGCACGCGGTCACCGGTGACCATCTCAAGCGCCTGCGCCTTAAACGAATTCAGTCCGTCCAGAACTCCGGAGTTGTCGACATCCCGTCGTAAGGTGTCGAAACGACTCAGCAACTTGCGACGATTCTCCACACTTTTCAGTTCAAGTCCTTTGGGCAGCGCGAGGTTCGGAACCTTGAAGTCTTTGGAGTTCGGATCGGCCCCCACTTCAAACGGGTTGCTGGCCTTGCCCAGATAAACCGCTTCCTGGTATCCGAACGCTTCGGACTTCGGGATCGTCACATACGCTGGCATGTGCGGAGCCTGTGGTCCCTTCGACCGGGCGATCACCGAACCGAACGAAGGATGCTGTGCCGCATTGCGTGCAAGCGTCGGACCAAAACGTCCCGTCTGCATCCAGTGCGCCGAGGGTGCGTGAATGCCATTCTCGTGATGCACGGAACGCACCTGCGAAATGTGGTGCATCACGCGAGCCTGACTGGCAAACCTCTCTCCCACCGTGATCCCCGGCACCGACGTCTTAATTGTGTCGTAGAAACCCCGGTATTCGGCGGGAGCATCCGGCTTCATGTCGTACGTATCCTGCTGACTCATACCTCCATGTGTCCAGAACACGATCAGCGACTTTTTGTTCGTTGGCCGGCCGGATTCGACGGCCCGGGCGCGGGCACTGAGAATGTCCGCCAGTCCAAGGCCCATCAGCGATGAACCAAGTTGCAAAGCACTACGCCGAGTCAATGCTCTCATGTCGATGTTCCGATTTCTCGTGCGTGCTTCAAAATGGGACGCACGAATGCGCACTCATTTATCAATAAATATCGTCCGGACCCAGCCCACAAAACCAAACACGGTCACGACGACTCCGAAAAACGCTGTGAGTCCTTGCGTGTCCGACTGCCTGACAAAGGCACTGGCAACGACTGTGGCAACGCCCGAGGCGATGACGATTGAGGCACTCAGACTTTTCATGAGATTCTCTGCTCACGGCACACACGAACAAACGATTGATCTTCGGAAGGTGGGCAGTTCCACTTGAGACATACGGCCCTGTTGTCTCCGCGATCTTCTGTCAAATCAAACAGAAGATCGCAAAGGTTCACTCAGGCGAGCCGGCTTTCCGATCCTTTGTTCGCGGGACGTGTATTTAGTGGTTGAATATGAATTCATTGGTTGCCAGGAGCGACCACAACAGCGTGCGGTAAGCTTCTGCTCTGTCTGGTTCGCTTTCAAGAAACTCAATTGCCGTGTGTAATTCCTCGGAGCGAGGCTGTCGGGCAAAGACCTTCAGGAACACTTCTCGCACGTTGTCACCATGCGCTTTGTCATTTGCTCCAAGTCGTGCCACGTAGCCATCCGCAGCAGTGAGTTTCCGCTGTATCTCTTTCGAGTTAACGAGCTCCAGCGCCTGGGCCAGTGCCGGATCATCCGATCGTTCGCACTCGCACGCTGATGTTCGGCTCGGGCGCCCGAAAACGTCAAGAAAACTGATTGGGACGTTTTCGTCCGGCAGGTCGATCGCACGCGTCCCCAGCGGGAACTTGCCCGGTCCGCCTGTAAACACGGTCGGAACTTCCAGTACCTGACTGATGCCATCGAGCAGGACTTCGGCTGAAAGCCGTCGCAGCTGGAATCGTGCAAAGCTCTGAATGTCGTCTGTGTTGAATGCCGTCGGCTCAGAACTCAGCCCGTAGGCGGCCGACCCGACAATGGCACGAATCAGATGTCGAACGTCATAGCCACTCTCCACAAACTCGCGCGACAGAGCGTCGAGCAGTTCTGGATTACTGGGCGGATTCGTGCTGCGCGAATCGTCGATCGGATGCACGATTCCACGACCGAGGAAATGGCCCCACATGCGATTCGCCATTGTGCGGGCAAAGAACGGGTTGTCCAGTGACGTCATCCATTTCGCGAGTGCCCGGCGTGGGTCGTCGTAACGCGTGAGTTGAAAGTCCGGTCCACCCAGAGGCCGCGGCTGCATGATTGCACCCGTGCGCGGGTGGGCGATTTCTCCATCATTCTTCAGGAAGATGACTTCGCTGGTGGGAACTTCCGCATCAGCGAAGCCGCCCTTGCGGCCGACTCGAGCGAAGTTCGCCGCGAAGCTGTAGTAGTCCGCCTGACTCCAGCGCTCGGCTGGATGATGATGGCACTGAGCACACTGAATGCGCACACCGAGAAACGCCTGCGCGACCGATTCGACATACTCCTGTGTGGTCCGCACTGAGCGATACCACACGGTTGGTGGATTTTGCTGCTGGCTGCCGGTGGCCGTCAGAATCTCCGACACGAACTGGTCGTACGGTTTATTGGAAGCGATGGAATCGCGGGCCCAGGCCGTCAGCAATGCTGTGCCCTCACGCTGCCGCCGACTCGAATAGCTGCGACCGCGATTCTGCAGAATGTCTGCCCACTTGAGCGCGAAGTAGCTGGCGTGCTCTGGTCGTTCAAGCAGTCGATCGACGAGACGAGACTTCTTGTCTGATCTTGAATCGGCAACGAATGCCGTGACCTCATCGGGTGTCGGCAGAGTGCCGCAGATATCGAGCGTTACGCGGCGGATAAACGTCTCGTCATCCGCAGCGGGAGATGGAGCGACGTTGAGCCGTTTCCATTGAGCGATGAGATGCCGGTCCAGACTCTCCGGGTGCGCGTGCGCTGCTGTCAGTGCAGATGTCAGATTCAGATCGGCCTGAGGTGGAAATGGGACTGTGCCACGAAACACAGCGATCTGACCGCCAAAGCGAACCATGACCGCGAACAGCCCACCTCGCGCCCCCGTCGTCACATGAGCAAGATGATCGACGTCACCAATGTCGGGGGCGTTGCTTTCGTACAGGCTGCGCCGGGTGACATCCTGCTGCCGACCGTCTGAGTAATGTGCTGTTATGCGAAGATCGATCGACGAAGCCGTATCCAACACGCCTCGATCGGGAGTCACGGTAATACGTTCAAGTTCGGGTTCGCCAGGTCTCGGCCCGGGAGCGCCACTGCGAATCCAGTCGCGGAGCACTCGGTAGTCTTCGGAATCCAGCTCAATCCGCCGACCACCGCCATGAGGAACTCGACCCGTTGCCTTGGCCAGCATCAGGCTGTCATCCGCAGCGCCCGGAAACACACGCCGGCCTCGAGACTCGAGAACAAGAGCCCGGTAGTCAAAGTCCGTTTCGAACCCGAGCAGTGACAATCGAAAGCCATTCTGTCCGGTCGATTTGCCGTGGCAGCCGCCACTGTTGCAGGCATGCCGCGTTAGAATCGGCACGACGTCGTTGCGAAAACTGACCGTCGAAATTTCAGCCGATGAGGCCGGTGACACGATCTGCAGCGTCATCAGCAGAGCAAGCGAGAACGGAAGAAGCACCAGTCCCCTCTTCCTCTGTGGGGGGAAAGGGGGGCACGCATGCTGTGTGTGCTCTTCAAGTCGTTTGCCAACAAACATCGGTCGCGATTACTCCACAATCTCAATCGGCAGAAAACAACTTCCGTGATACACCGCTTCATCTTCCAGAACGCCAACTGCGTACAGCCTGAGAAACTGCTGCCGCCCAAGTGGCGCGTCGTCGTTCGCAATGATCTGAATACTCCCGGTGTTGGTTTGGCCGACGAACGTGACGCCGCGTCCGCGAATTCCGCGGACCTCATCGGGAGCAAACAGTTCTGTATGTATCTTACTGAGAAATCCGTTGACGCGTCGTGTCGAATACTTCACCTGCAGAACTTCACCGCGATGAATCCGCTTTGGCGCGTCCTGATCCAACTTGACAATGAACGCTGCCGGTTGCACGTTGAATGTGACCGGATTTGTGAAGACCGTTACCGATTCAGTTTTTCGCACACCTTTATTGTCCGGCGGGCCAGTGGGAACGGTGGTCTGCCCTTGAAGTACAATCGTGTATTTCCCGACTGCGAGCGTTGGTGGCAGGTAGAAACTGACGTATCCGCTGGATTGGCCGGGCGGGATGGTGACTTTCTGGTTTCGAATGAGAGTCGGCAAACCAACTCCCGTAATCGTCACCGGGGCCTGATAGTCAATCTCGCGACGATCGATCTGCACGGCAACGTCCAGCATGCTGCCCGGTGAGTGGCGGACCTGCAGGTCGCCATAGAGATGGTGCTCTCGCATTCCGTGTCCATCGGCCGTGATACGAATCGCGGCCTCGCCCGCGATCGACATTCCGACGTGATCGGTCAGTCGACTCCATCCGGTTGGTTCACCTTTACGAACGACCGTGCCACCCCGAGCCTGTTTCGTACCGGCCGACGCCGCATGTCCTTCCAGCTCTAATCGTCCGGTGAAGTCGTCCACGCGCTCCGCAGTCGTCAGGACCAGCGGGACTCGATTCACTCCCGGACCAAGCCACACATCGGGACATTCGACGCCTACTGGCAGATTGCGAGCAGAAACACGAATCGCTCCCGTCAGTCCACGCCGACGAAACGCCAGCACATCAACGATGGCGTGACCGCCACGCTGGATATTCAACGCTGCCGGATCGTCACGGCGTGGCACAACCGCCAGGTCAAAGTCGGGTTCTTCACGCCGCACACTCAATCGATAAACGCGGCGGGGATCATCCTCGGACTCGCCAATCAGACTGCGAACGAGAATGAGATACTGTCCGTCAGCCGGAACAACCCACCGACCCGATGGATCGGAATGAGCAGACGGAAATCGCATTCCGCCCATGTTCTGTCTCCGGTCCGTAAACCGCGCAAGTTCCTTCTCCGCCGATGCGTCAAGAATGGTCACATCAAGATCGACAGGTGAACCGATTCGCTCGCCGAACGCTTCGATCCACAGGACTTCACCGCGTCTGACATTCAGACTGAACCAGTCCAGTTCACCACTCGTGACAAGCTGTCCGCTGACTTCGGCAGGGATCGAAATCGGCTGTGCCCCGGATGGTGAGTGGTTGTCGACAACCGCCCGTGTGACGGGCACGTCACTGAGCCCAACTCGGATCGGTGCATGACTGCCTGGATAGTGATGAGCAAACCCGGTTGTCTCGATCTGAGGCGGTGCCAAACGAAATGGAGATGCGGTCGCACGTGACGCCGGTGGCGTGATATCGACGTCGACTGTCTCAAATCCGCTGACGTTTGGATTGATCGACTCATTGTTCAGATTCCAGCCGTAAAGCTTCACTCGGCTGGTCGTTCCCTCCTGTACGAATGCCGGCACGGCAAATGTGACGCGCGGACCCGTATCGATACTCAGTCGATAGATATGGTCAGCACTGCCGGAGTACACGAGGTCGAACACGCGCACGCGGTAGACACCGTCGGCCGGTACATCGAAGCTGATCAGCGGGTCGATGCCGAAGAACCCCCGATTGACAGCAAGTCGCCGCCCGGCCGAGTCGTAGACCTCCAGAACAGCTCGCAGTTTCGAATCGATCCGTTTTGCATGGCACTCAATCACAACTCGCTGGCCCAGTTTTGCTTCAATAGCAAAATGATCGACGTCGCCAGCTTTCTCGATGCGGCCATTCGTCACCGAATCCATGCCGATGGCAGTCGCCGTTTCGAGCGTGTCATTCGTGTCGGCTTCCGGCTGCTCCTTCAGATGCCCGACGATGAAAGAGCGTACGGAACTCAGTCCGTTTCCCGTGACCGCACACAGATCGTAATGCCCGTTCGGGACGTCGGCGGGAATCGTGAGTCGGAATGTCTTGCCATCGTCCGTTTCGCAGGTGATGGCTGGATGACTGCATCGCAATTCCGACACGTTGGTTAAAGCACTGCCCGCAATCGCGAGGTCAACCGACGTGCCAGACTGGCCTCCGGCGGGAAACACATTGTTCAGGACTGGATTCGGCTGTGCCGCTATCGTGACCGGGGTAGAGAAAACAACTGCTGCAATCAGAAGAGAAGCCACGTGCAGCCGCGAAGCAGAGCTTCGAGACCGTGCGTTCCCAGGCGGAGCCTGGGAACGAGGTTGCTGACGGACGCCGCGCGTCCAAAAGCCCATTTCAATGTTGGGCGTCATGCGATGATCTCGTGGGCGACGTTTCCGTGGACGTCAGTCAGGCGGAAGTCACGGCCGCTGTAGCGGTATGTCAGCTTCGTGTGGTCGAGCCCCAACAGGTGCAGCATCGTGGCATGGAGATCATGGACATCCATGCGATTCTCGACAGCGTTGACTCCAAGCTCGTCAGTCGCCCCGTGAATGTGTCCTCGCTTCACCCCACCACCGCACAGCCATGTTGTGAATCCCGTGTTGTGATGGTTGCGGCCTTTGGCTCCCTGGGCAGTCGGCGTCCTGCCAAACTCTCCGCCCCACACGATTAATGTGTCGTTAAGTAAGCCGCGCGCCTTGAGGTCCTTAATGAGCGCGGCGATCGCCTGGTCACTCTTACCTGCATCACGCTTGTGATCCATGATGTTGCCATGCGCATCCCATGGCTGACCGCTGCCATAGTAGATTTGCACCATGCGAACGCCGCGTTCCACCAGCCGCCGAGCGATCAGGCAGCCATTGGCAAACTGACCTGGCCCGTATTGCTTTTGCGTTGACTCCGTTTCCTGAGTGACATCGAACGCATCCTGTGCTTCAAACTGCATTCGATACGCAATTTCCAGCGACTGGATGCGGGCGTCGAGTTGCGCGTCACGTTCACGCTTCTCGAGATGCCGCCGGTTGATTTGTTGCAGCAGGTCCAGCAGTTGTCGCTGCGAGCCGGATGACAGGTTTCGGTTCTGAATGTGACCGATGACATTCTTCGGATCGATCTTTGAGTTATTGATGTGCGTGCCCTGGAAGATACCGGGCAGAAAACTGTTGCCCCACAGCGCCGGACCAACAACGGGCTTGCCTGGACACAGCACGAGAACCCCGGGCAGGTTCTGGTTCTCCGTGCCGAGCCCGTATGTCACCCATGAACCCAGACACGGCCTCACGGGCTGCTGAGCACCGCTGTTCATCATCAACAGACCCGGCTCATGATTCGGGGTTGTTGTGTGCATTCCATTGAGGATGCACAAGTCATCGGCGCACTCGGAGAGATGCGGGTAGATTTCGCTCATCGGGATACCGCTCTCTCCGTACTGCTTGAAGCTGTACGGGGAGGGCATGTACTTGCCGCCTTTGCCCGGCTTGCCTTCCTGTTTCTTCAGCTCCGGCTTTGGATCGAACGTGTCCACATGCGATGGTCCTCCGTTCATAAACAGGAAGATTATGTTCTTCGCACGTGGCTCAAAGTGCGGTTGCTTCGGCGTCATCGGCTCGGATGACGCAGCCGCGCGGGCCTCACTGGCAAGAACGCTGGAGAGTCCCAGCATCCCGAATCCCGTACCGGTTCGAGTCAACATTTCACGGCGTGTGAACATTGCGTGCATCTTTGCTCCGTTTTCATGTTCGTAGTAACCGCATTTATGCGGTTTTTCGCACCACGGCTAATCCCGCAGCGAGAACAACCCGACAAGTCGGGTTACTACAATCCGATCAATCCAGATATAGAAACTCGTTGGCGCTCAACAGAGCAAGTGCATATTGCTCCCAGCGACTGAGCTTCTCACTCTCGCTGTTGCCGGAAAGAAACTCCGCCGCTGTATCCCGTTCCTGCTCGTCGGCTGATCGACCGAAGAGCAGCAAATACGCGCGGACGACTTTCTCTTCGTCGGAAGCAGCATCTGTTTCACTAAGTCGTTTCACCAGCGCTCGTGCCCGTTGCACCATGAATTCACTGTTCAGGACGAACAACTGTTGCAACGGGACCGTTGTTACCGAACGGCTCGCAGACGTGATGTTGGGATCCGGAAAGTCGAACAGTCGCAACAGTTCATCAAGGCGATGCCGGCTGACGAATCCGTAAATGGTGCGACGACGATTGCCGTTGTTATTGAGATTAATCGACGGACCGCCAATCGTTCGGTCCAGTTCACCGCTGGCCAGCAACAATCCGTCGCGCCACGGTTCGATTTCCAGTCGACGACGATTCATGCGCCACAGCAATCGGTTTTCCGGATCGGCTTCAAACGCGGTCGAATGAAACTCACTGGATTGTTGCCACGTCGACGACTGTACGATTAGTCGATGCAGCTTCTTCAATGACCATCCATTCTCGACAAACCAGACGGACAACCAGTCGAGCAATTCCGGATGACTCGGCCGCTCGCCAAGCTGGCCAAAGTTACTGGTTGTGCGCACCAGTCCGTATCCAAAGTGGCCGGCCCAGACGCGGTTGACGATCACGCGGGCGGTCAACGGGTTGTCGGCAGACGTGATCGCTTCGGCAAGTTCCCGACGTCCACTGTTCGTCGTGTCGAACGCGGATCGTTTGCCGCCTGTCAGGATCGCCGGAACGGACCGAGGTGCCGTTTCACCAGTCTTTGCCGGGTCGCCCTGAATGTAGATGGGCAGGTCTCTGCTGCCGCCTTCATTCAGCGAATGAGCCATGGAAATAGTGATGGCCGTGGCAGCTTTCTTTTTCGAATCGAGAGTCTTTCGCATCTCAGCAAGCTTTGCGGTCGAAGCTTCAGGCAACCGAGACTCCGACTCCTTTGGCGGTAATGCCAGCAGACCCTCGTCATACAGCAGACGCGACAACAGGATAGCGTCCTGACGATTCCGTTCGGTGTCTGCTGCGGAGCCATCGGGAGTGTCGCCGGAATCGTTTGCGGCGAGTTCAGTCACCGGCAACGGGTCCAGTTCGAGACGGACTCCAGAGAAAACGACATGGTCGTTGCTGATCGGATTGTCGTCCGGCCCGTTGGCTCCGCAGGCCACAAGCGTCACATGTTTTGCTTCCGGGGGGACCGCGATCTCAAACGACACAAACTTTCCATCCCCGCGCAGCAGTTGAGGTAACTGGCCAGCGAAGTAGTAAGTGAAATCACTGAAGTCGACTTCCATCTTCTGGCCATTCACCTGCGCGGCGAGAATTCCATCCATGACGGCTTTGTCACGATGCGGACGCGACACGATGACCGCCAGATGCGCGCTGGCAACGGTGTTGAAGGCAGTGTCATTGATTCCCGCCCGGTCGACCTTGAAGACAAACTTCTGATCAGGCGGCAACAGGCCGGCGCGTCGGATTTCGTCCAGGTCAAACGTCACCAGGGCATTGGCATGCATCCCGATGCCGCGCTCAACGCGTTTGCTTGAGTTGAAGCGGCTGCCGCGGGTGCTGATGGCTTCCGAGGTGAACGACGCATCGTTGATAACGGCGCCGAAGCTGTGCGAAGTGGCTCCCAGCTTCGCGAAGTCAAACTGCACGTCCGGAGCGATGCGCGTCTCCGTGGCCCACCCCTGTAAGACTCGGTCCACGCCCAGCCGGTCCTCACTGGCCGTGGCTCTGTACTTGTCGGTTGCCACAGCAGCGTCGAGTGACACGCTGGCCGAATCGTCGAACAGGTTGCCAAGTGGAATGACCCCAGGACGCAGGACTGCCCGGTCTTCCTGCCGAACGAACGCGACGTTTTCACCAAACTGCCTGAACAACGACTCGCGATGTTCGAGTTTCTGTAGAGCCAGGTCACGGAATGTCTCGGCGATCTGTTGAACGTCCGCCAACCGTTTTTCGTCACGGGCGGCGTCGGCTGATTTCGGCTGAGCCGTCCACAACTCCGACCAGTTCTGCAGAGCGGCCTTTTCAATGTCCGAGCCCGGGGTGCCTTCCAGATACGTCGTCCAGCGAGTCAGCAATGTCGCACTGAGCTTTGACTTCTTCGCCGTGGCTTCGATCAGCTTCTTGCGGTCTTTGCCTTTCTTAGGTTGACTCAGAATCTTCCAGGCCGCCGTCATGTAGACCGGGATCAACGCGACAAGACCTGGACGCAACGATCGGGACTCGGTTGCCAGGAACCGATCGATCTCGAGCTGCTGCTGTTTCACAGCTTCGTCCGCAGCGCGACGTTGTGTGACAATTTCGTCCGACACGATCGGACGTTCCTCGTACTTCGAACTCGCGAATACGCCAGCCAGTCCGTAATAGTCGTGCATCGAGATCGGGTCGTACTTGTGATCGTGGCAGCGGGCACACGCGACGGTCAGGCCGAGGACTCCGCGCGTCAGCGTATCGATGCGGTCGTCCCATTCATCAGCTGTGGCTTTCGCTTTCTCGACATTTTCCGCGTAGTAAACGGGTCCCAGTGCAAACAGGCCCAGCGGTGCAATCCGCGTGTGCCGATCTGGCCCATCAAGCAGGTCACCGGCAATCTGCTGTCGGACGAACTCGTCGTAGGGCATGTCCGCGTTCAACGATTGCACAACCCAGTCGCGGTAGTAGTAGCCGCGCGGATACTTGCGGGCCTTGAACGTGTGAGCCTGGTCTTCCCCGTACCGAGCCACATCGAGCCAAAGCCGTCCCCAGCGTTCGCCGTAATGTGGCGACTTGAGCAGTTCGTCAATCACATCGTCGAAAGCGTTCGGTGACGGGTTGTTGACGAAGGCCTCGACTTCATCGGGATCAGGTGGCAATCCAATCAGATCGAAGTAAGCACGGCGGATCAGCACGCGCCGCTCAGCCGTTTCACTTGGTGCCAGCTCATTGCGCTCCAGCGTCGCAAGCACGAAACGATCGATTTCGTTGCATGGCCAACTGGCGTTTCGAACGTCGGGCAGCTTCGCCTGGACAGGTCTTCGAAACGACCAGAACTCTGCGGCTTTCGCGTAGTCAATTTCCTTAGTTAACGCGACAAGCTTGTCTTCAGTACGAGGATCGACGGCACCGTCGCGCACCCAGCGTTCGAAATCTGCAACGACGGACTCTGGTAGTTTTCCCTTCGGCGGCATTTCGAAGCCGTCATATTTCAGGGCTGCGATCAGCAGGCTTTCGTCGGGTTTCCCAGGCACGATCGCCGGGCCCGTCTCCCCGCCTTTCAGAACTCCTTTCGGAAAGTCGAGCAACAGGCCGCCTTTAACCGACTTCGAGTCAGAGCTGTGGCACTGATAGCAGTGCTTCACCAGAGCAGGTCGGATCTTCGACTCGAAGAACTCAACGCGTGCGGGATCCAGTTCGTCTGCCGACCAGGCACTGGTCACAGAAAGGATCAAGCAGGCGCCGGCCAATACGAGAATTCGGCACGAAGGGGCACTGCGTTTCGGCATACGACACACACGGGAGGGAAGGGGATGGGTGGAAACGTGGGGGAACGCATTCTGCCAGATTCCAGGGGCGGTGGAAACGTCGGTCACCAAATCCGAACTGGCGGCGGGCCGCCTGGCGAACCTGAATTAGTTCCAATCCGTATGGATGTGGCGAGCACGATTGCCAGATAATCAAGCAGAGAGATCAGCGTGATGCACACGCATCGGCTGGTGAGCCCTGCTGAAACACGTCCGAAAGGCCGCAATGATCAGAATCCTCGGTCGCCGCTCACGACTGTGTGATGGGCTCACACGTCGTGAAATGCTTCGTGCGGGAGCAATCTCGGGACTCGGCCTGGGAGTCTCTCTCCCGGATGTGCTGGCGAATCAGGCGACTGGTTCGGATTCATCGGCCGGTTCTGCCAGGTCCATTATCCTGATTAATCTGATCGGAGGACCCAGCCATATCGACATGTTCGATATGAAACTACAGGCACCCGTTGAGGTCCGTGGTGAGTTCCAGCCAATCGCTTCCAGCGTTCCCGGCCTGCAGGTCTGCGAGCATCTTCCACTAACGGCCAGGACGATGCACCACTCGACGCTGATCCGCACGCACACGCACCTTTACAACACTCACAGTCCGTACAACATGCTGACCGGGTACTCCGGACCGGTCATCGTGAACAACGTCGCCAAGCCGACCGACCACCCGAGCATGGGCGCGGTCATGCAGTACGCGGGGCTGCGTTCCCAGGGAGTGCCCTCGTACATCTGGATGCCCTCACATCCGGGACACAGCCAGGGCAAGTTTCGGGCAGGCCCGTATGGCGGATTTCTGGGCCGCCAGTACGACGCAGCATTCACGGCGTACCAACCTCGCTTCGAACAGAAGACGACCGGCCGCAACACGCGCATCGACCCGCCCACTCCCTACGGCGAAGCGAATCTTCCATTGCTCGACCAGATGCCGCCCATCGAACTGGACCGGCTGAATCGACGGAAGTCACTGGTCCAGCAATTTGACAATCAGACCTCACTGTTCGCGTCGAGCCAGGCAGCTTCGAATCTGACTCAGTACCAGCGTCAGGCATTCGAGTTGTTATCAACCAATCGCACGCGCGACGCATTTGACCTGTCGCTGGAAAACTCCGAAACACGTGAGCGTTACGGACGCGACCTGTTTGGATCGAGCGTGTTGACGGCCCGTCGTCTGGTCGAGGCGGGTGTTCGCTTTGTGGGTGTTACGACGGAGTCACAACTCGACGGTAAAGTTGGAGCCGGCCAGTGGGACACGCACTCCAACAATTTCAATCTGTTGCGAAACTTCAACCTGCCAACCTTGGACCGCAATTATTCGGCGCTGATTGAAGACCTGCATGACCGCGGATTGCTGGAATCCACACTGGTCATCCTGATGGGCGAGATGGGCCGCACTCCGAAAGTGAATAAGAACGCCGGGGGCCGTGATCATTGGACTCAGTGCGGTTTCATCCTGCTGACCGGTGGCGGAGTGAAACGCGGATTTATTTACGGCAAAAGCGACCGCCAGGCGGCATGGCCGGCTAACAACCCCGTGTCGTCCGCAGACTACATCGCGACGGTCTATCAACTGCTGGGCCTGGACCCGCACATGCTCATTCGAGACGACCTGGGTACCCAGGTCCCGATCGCATTGCATGGCCATCCAGTTCATGACGTCATCGCTTGAAACGGTGACCGCCGGCTCGAAGGATGGCTGTCACTCTGTGATCCGCGATGTCATTGCTTGAGCCGGTGAACTCGGATGCTGCGGCCGCAAGAGGCATTGATGGTGACCCTGGTGCCTCTCGTCGCTGCGCGACTGGTTGCAAGTAACCAGTGCCACCCTGCGCACATGCTCATTCGTGACGACTTGGGTACCCAGGTCCCGATCGCACTGCATGGCCACGCAGTTCACGACGTCATTTCTTAAGCCGTCGGATGCGAATGCTGCGGAAGTAGAACACGCTGCCTGGATCGTGCGCCTGAATCGCGATGGCTCCGCCCCTGGGATCGATCAGTCGCTTTGCCCGTGACTTCGGTCGCTCCGGGTTTGCAGGTTCGACGTAATCGATGACCTGTTTGTCGTTGAGCCAGACACCGATGTGCTTTCCTTCGACGCGGAATCGAATTGTGAACCACTTCGTTTCATCGACGGGCGATTTATCCAGATCGACGATGGTATACAGACTGCCCGTCTTGCGTTTTTATTTCGCCGTGCTGTTGAGCTGAACTTCGTAGCCTTTGTGAAGGTATTTCTTATTACGCAGCTTGCGATCTGTGTGGAAGAAGATTCCTGAATTGGAATTCGGCTCGGCGCGGACTTCCGCTTCAAATTCGAAATCGACAAACGTGTCGTCCTGGTCATCGTCACCGGTATAGAACAGATGCGCCATTCCGTTGCGACCATGTACTTTCATTAAGCCATCAACAACACTGAATGACCTCGGTCTCGTATTTGCGGTCCATCCGGTCAGGTCGCGTCCGTTGAACAGCGAGACCCAGTCGACTTCCGTTTCCGGCAACGGTACCTGCCGCCCATTGCCCAGGTAGGCAATCAGGTTTCGCGTCTGTGTAAACGTGAGCGGCTTGAGCTGACCTTCCGGCATCATCGAGATGTTGGACTTCCTGCGCAACTCGATCTCATCGACGGGGATGACGACGTTCTTGTCCAGTGTCGAAACCGTGACGGCCGCAGCGGTCTCTGATGTCACAAGGCCAGTGATGACTCGGCCCGATTCCGTCGTGAGCACCTCCATCTGGAAGTCTCGGGAGACCTGAGCACTCGGGTCGATCAGATTCTCCAGGAGATAGTCAAGATTGGTTCGCTGTGCTCCGGTGATATCTGGTCCGAGCTTGCGTCCGGCATCGAACAGTCGATGGCAGTTTGCACACAGTTTCTGGAAGACGGCGCGACCTGCGCTCAAGTCGCCGAGTTACAGTTCGGCGGTAGTCAGCCGCTGTTTGAAACGTGCAATGAGCCGTGCTCGATCTTTCGGCGTCGCGCGAACGTCACCCCAAACGGCATTGAGTCGGGAAGTAAGTTGTTCGTCACCGAGATTCCGAATCTGTCGGGCCGTGAATGCGGGCACATCCGACCGTGCAATCCGATCTGATTCCATGGCGGTCAACAGATGAGTGGCCCAGGCGGCTCGTGAGGCCAGAGTCTGGACAGCCTGCTGACGGGCGGTTGGCGGCATCGATTCGTAGTGCTGCAGGATCGTGTCGGCTGTCTCTGGGTGGTCGTACTCCGCGAGCCCCCGCAACACGCTGGATAGCACAGCCCCGTCGTCGATAAGAGTGAGCAGAATGGGCGCGAAGCCGTCAACTTTTCCGGCGACCAGGGCATCAATGGCAATCGTTCGATCCGCGGAATCCACAGACCGGTCGATCGCCAGCAGCGACAACTGTTCCGAAGCCGCGCGGTCGTCGAAAATCAGAGCCAGGCGAATGGCCCGCATGATAACATGTCTGTTATCGCTGCCATAGAGCCGCGTGTACGCGTTGCTCCATCCGTCGGGCATGTCGACTCGCCGTCGACCTTCCAGGCCGTGCAGGATTCCGTCGAGGAGATCGAGTTGCACTGCTACATCATCACTTTCGGCCAGCCGTGGTGTCAGATGTACCAGACCAGCATCGGAAGGATCCAGGGCAGCGACACGTCGGGCGATGTGGCGACGGACCAGCGACATCTTCGCCGTTGATGCGAGAGCGGTGAATCGGGCCAGATCATCGTGAACGAGTGGTTCAATTCCGTACCACAACATCAGAGGGATGTTCGCGTCGGTCTGATCTTCCGCACGTACGGCGAGCGCCTCGGCAATGGGCCAGCGTTGATCGACTGGCAATCGCTGCAGGGCACTCGCCAGATAGACACGGACCAGCGGAGATGGATCCGATGCCGCGAGCTGACGAAACCGTGTCAGTGCTGCCGTCGAAAGACCGCTGCTTTGCGCGAGATCACTTGTCACAACTGGTGACGTTTGTGTGCTGCGGGTCCGCCCCTCCGCCAGCAGTTGAGTTGTCCACGTGCGAATGTGCTCGTCCTCATCGTCAAGCTGTTCCAACAACGTCGATTCGCTGAGTCCGCCTGTGACGTGCAGCGCCCACAAGGCCCGCAGTTTTCGAGGCGTTGTGGAACTGTGGTCGAACAGAGCCCGAAGCATCTCACGGACAGCCGTCATGTTGTCTCCCGCAGCGACTCGTTCCTGCAGAAGTCGGCGGGCGTGGCGCACGAACCAGTCGTTGCGGTGCGTCTGGAGGTCGACCAGTTCGCGATTACTCAGCTGCGCGAGATTCACTTCGCGGTCTTGCGGAGTTCCGTACGCGATGCGGTAGATACAACCGGTATGACGTCGCGTGTTACGCACGCTGTGACATTCACCGGTGTCGGACCAGTCGCTGACGAAGACACTGCCATCGGGGCCATAGGAAAGCGTGACACCCATGAACCATGGGTCACGCGAGCGCATCAGGTCGTCGCCATGCGACGCCGTGTAGCCGGAGCCAGCTCGCTTAAGGATGTCGTTGTTGACGCGTCTTCCGTGAATGTTGTTGGTGAACAGCGTGTTGCGATATCGATCCGGCTAGGCGTCACCGAGATAGACCTACGTGCCGCAATGAGCGTGTCCGCCGCCGGCTGTGTCTTCCGCTTCCGAGCCGAGTCCATCCTGGACAGTGCCAGTTCCCGTGAAGTGCAGGTGGTCGGCGATTGTGGGAATCCGCTCGTAAGCGAATTGGCTGGATTTCCGATTGCGCCACGGTTCGTAGTGAGCACCCGGGATGACGTGGAACAAGTGCGGGTTGACGCAGTTGCAAACGAAGCTCTGGCCGTAGTCATCCCAATCAATGCCCCATGGGTTCGTCGTGCCGTCGGCGTACGGTTCCCACACATGTCGGACT
>CAYSJO010000624.1:0-24357 GCA_964431285.1 uncultured Planctomycetaceae bacterium | reverse complement strand
AGTCGGTGACGCACGCTGATCAATCGAAAGTGCACAACTGCCGGTACCGTGACAGTCGAAGCAGTGGTGGTCGAAGTCGCTTTGCCGTGCCGCCTCAACGGACTCGTGCGGATTATGGCAATGGATGCAGGTCAGAGGACGCTTGCTTTCGAGATAGCAGCGGCTTTGCATCATCCGTGCTCCATGACTTGCGACACCGAACGACTCCGACCCGCGCCTCTTCAATAGAAAGTCCAGCCGGTGATCACATAGTTGATCACCAGGCTGAAAACTGAACGCATCTGCTCCGGGTTGATAGACAACAATGTCTCCTTGCAGGTGACATTGGAAACAAAGGTCGTTGACTTCTGCCGCATTGAATGAACCGGGATTCACGATTTCTGATGCATCATCCGTTGCTGCGGATTCACGTGCCCGCCCGACAGTGGACTCGAAATGTGCAATGTGTTTCTTTCCCGACCCGTGACAGTGTTCGCAGGCGATTCCCGCAGCCACGAACCCCTCATACCGATTCTGAGTCGGTCCAATGTGGCGAGTCCGTCCGCCATGGCAGTGCACACAACCGGGTAGAACGGGTCGGTCGAAACGACGATTGTGAAGCTCATAACCGGGACTCAGCCGCCACTGCTGCGACGGGAACCAGGCGAGCGGCAATTGCGTCAGGTACCCGGATTCCTCAGCCACCATGGCCAGAGCATGCTTGCCGGAACCAACGAAGTAGCGTGCAGCAACTCGATGACTCTGAGTTCTTGTTGGCGAACTGAAAGCCTCTTCCTGAGTCACCGACGCGTCTTCGGTCAGTACCTGGTACCGGAACGGACCATTCGGGTCGGACACAGGCCCTGAAGGGTGTGAGGCCAGAGCGGACGGATCGGCATCTCGCCACGAGACAGACATGCCGTTGTTCTGCCAGGCGGTTGCGATATCTGCGTGGCAGCGAGCGCATTCCGCATCGCCCGCAAACTGACGAGAAACATCGGTGACCTGACGCATTGTCTTCACGGACTGTGACGTGAGCTCGTCAGTCGACTGTCGCTCTGGCACAAATCGCAAGCGGACTACAGCGACAGTGCCCGCGATGACAACAACTGCCGTGATTGCGTACTTAGTCTCCAAGAACGAAATCCGCAGTGTTGGACCCGGCTTTGACCTCGAATTTGAGGGGTGTGGTGTCAGGGCTGGAGTACTTCCCCGGAACGCGCGGACCAGAGGCTACTTCCTCTCCAGGTAACCCGGCCTCACCGGCGCCGTCTTCTTCGGCAGCCCACTGGCCGGGAAATACTTCGACTGTCACTTTGTGACTGCCTGAAACGGCTCCGTCGTCCGATTCGTATGTCGTCAGTGCATACGTGCCGTCTGCTGCCACCAGCCCGAATGCCGGATTTCCCCCGTCCCCTTGAGGATGAAAGGTCACCGTTCCGCCGCGAATTGGCGCACTGTTGTAGGTAATCGTTCCCGTGACCGGCATTGTATCCGGCAGGTTCTCACCCGAGCCGCAACCGAGTATGCCGCTCAGACAGACTGCTGCCACAACAAGTCCAATTCGACTCGCAAGATTCACCGACTTCGACAGCTGCCTGCACATGATTAACTCACCCGATCAATGTAACCACGAAACACCATCTTGAGTTGCGCCATCGATCACGGGATGCCTCCAACCGGAAGTGCATCGTTGATGCGGTCGAGCTGCTGGTAGGTCCGAAAGTCCATGTTCTGACTTAGAAAACGACAGCTTCCATCACCAAGGGTCACTTGGATTCCCCCGGTATGCAGACTGATGGCTCCGTACTTGATGCCTCCGATCTCTCGGCTGTCCAGCGCGGGCCCGTTCAGCTTGATCCACTGGTTGATCGGATACCGATCGACGATCCACGCTCCGTTGCCGGCCGCCCACGCGCACCATGGTGAGAAGCTTGGCGATCGTTCACCAACAAACAGCGTGTTTGATAGTCCGTCCGTCACCATTGCAGCGCGAATCGGAGTCGTGGGACTTCGCTCGAAAGCACCTTCGGGGGGACTCGAGTCAAACCAGTCTCCCTGAAAGCCCATATAACAAGTGATTGCGGTCGGACCGCGTCCGACCGTACCGGGGCTCGGTGCTCCCGGCCAGGCCCACCAGTTGGCAAGGTCCGTTCTGATAGCGGCAGTCGGGTCAGTCGGTCAGAGAAGTGCTGTCAATGGGGTCTGAATCAACGCGCGATTGTTCGGACCACCGGTATCGATCAGCGTGCGGTTGAGATCCAGCTTCTGGTAGAGCGGCCCTGGATCAAGAAACGGCAGGGTCATCGCGATCCAGCTGAAACCATTTTGCCCGCTCACACGATGATTGGAGCTCATCGGATACGCATCATGCACATCATGATAGTTGTGAATTGCCAGACCGAGTTGTTTGAGGTTGTTCTTACATTGACTGCGGCGAGCAGCTTCTCTCGCCTGTTGCACAGCCGGCAACAGCAGCGCGATCAGGATCGCAATGATCGCGATCACGACCAGCAGTTCAATCAGTGTGAACCCACGCCATTTCAGAGTTTTCACGGCCATCGAAGCCCTCCCGTCTGCCAAGAGCATGAATGAGATATTTACGACGTTCGAAAGCGTCGACGTTACCCTCAGCCCGAGTCAGCGGCAACGACAGTTCTGGTTGCAGCCGGCAAATAACTCCCCGCGTTTAACCTCGGATTCGTGAGACCTGACCGTGACGTGAAGTCACGCAATCGTCTGGCCGATGATTTCCTTCACCACTCGCGGTGCTTCGGTTGGTCCGATCAGACGCTGGTTCAGTCCCTGCCAGGCGAAGCCGAAAGCGTGCGGATCGATTCCGACCTGATGCAGGATCGTGGCCTGCAGGTCGCGGATGCTGACGGCGTTCTTGCCGATGTAGTAGCCGATGTCGTCGGTGACACCGTGCGAACCGGGCTTAATGCCGCCTCCCGCCATCCACATCGTAAATGCGTGAGGATGATGGTCGCGGCCGATGAAGCCCTTCTTGAGTTCAGTTCGCACGTTGTTCTGCCGCATGGGGGTGCGGCCAAACTCGCCACCCCAGACAATCAGTGTTTCGTCCAGCAGTCCTCGTTGCTTCAGGTCGGTGATGAGACCAGCGATAGCACGATCAATCTGCTGGCACTTGATGGGCAGAGTTTCGTCGATGGATTCACCTGGAGACGAACCATGATGATCCCAGCCCCAGTCGTAGAGCTGGACGAAGCGAACGCCGCTTTCGACAAGCCGCCGGGCCAGTAGGCAGTTGTTGGCAAACGTTGCGTCGTTGCCTTTGTAGCCGGGGCGTGGATCGGCGGCGGTTTCTGCCTGGGAGACGTATCCTGGCTGCGCCCCGTACAGATCCTGAATGTGCTTCGGTTCTCGGCTGATGTCCATCACCTCTGGCACGGACATCTGCATGTGGTAGGTCAGTTCGTACTGCGCGATGCGAGTCAGCGTTTCCGGGTCACCGATGTGGCGGTGCTGGTACTCATTGAGATCACGGAGCGCGTCGAGCGTCCTGCGTCGCCTGGCTCGACTCATTCCGCGTGGATTGGACAGATAAAGGATCGGGTCGCCGCCGTCCGTGCGACACTGTACTCCCTGATAGAGCGTTGGCAGGAACCCCGAACCCCACAGGGACTTGCCCGCGCTGGGAGTCTTCCCGCCCGACGCCAGCACAACGAAACCGGGAAGATTCTCGTTCTCACTTCCCAGTCCGTACGTGACCCATGAACCCATCGACGGATTCCCCGGAAGTGAAGTGCCCGTGTGCAGCAGTAATTGTGCAGGGGAATGGTTGAACTGGTCGGTGTGCATCGACCGGATCATGCAGACGTCATCAATCACCGAGCCCAGGCCGGGCAGCAGTTCGCTGATCGACTGTCCGCTCTGCCCGTACCGCCGGTATCGGAAGACCGGTCCCTGCATCTTCGGCGTGCCTTTGAGGAAGGCGAAACGCTTGCCCTCGAGGTATTCCTGCGGGCAATCCTTGTTGTGGAACTTCGTGAGTGCAGGTTTGTCTTCGAACAGGTCGAGCTGCGACGGGGAGCCGGCCATGTGCAGGTAGATGATCGACTTTGCTTTAGCCGGAATGCGGTACGAGGTGTCGGCCGCCTGACCATTCCTGGCCAGCAGTGATTGTAGAGCGATGGCGCCGAAGCCAAGGCCCGCCTGCCCAAAGAAATGACGGCGAGTCGCAGCACGAGTTTGTTCGAGCGGTATTGGCAGGTTCATCGGTCGGTATCTCGTTTGGCAGGTATTCACACCCGCAATGTCTTTCATGGTTTCATCAAAGCTTCGTCGAGATTCAGCAGCACGTTTGCGACGGAGACCAGAGCGGCGTCTCCGTCCTGCAGCCCGCCGGACTTCACGAGGTCGCCTGCTGCTTCTGGGTCACTGTCGAAGTCCGAATGCAGCCACTCATACAGCGTGGCCAGCCGTTTGGTTTCTGCCTCCTCGGGGGGGCGTGTCAGGACGAGACGGAATCCGTGATTGATCCTGTCGGACAATTCACCATTCACGGAGGCCATTCGCTGGGACAACGCTCCGGCCGCTTCGACGAAGGCGGGATCGTTCAACGTGACGAGTGCCTGGATCGTCGTGTTCGTCATCACGCTGCGTATCTGGCAGGTCTCGCAGCTGCCGGCGTCGAAAGTGATCATTGCCGGATACGGGCTGGTGCGCTTCCAGTACGTGTAAAGAGCTCGCCGGTATCGGTCGGGACCTGTGGCGGTCTTCCATTTGAGAGCGTTGTAGGTCGACTTCCACACGCCCGGCGGTTGCGGCGGCATGACGGAGCGGCCACCCACTTTGCGCGTGAGTAAACCCGCAGCGGCCAATGCCTGATCTCGCACGGCTTCGGCCGACAGCCGGAACCGCGGACCGCGGCTGAGTAATCGGTTGCCGGGGTCGACCGCGAGCTTCTCTTCCGTCACGACGGACGATTGCCGATAGCTCGAAGAGAGCACCATGCTGCGTATCAGTATTTTCAAGGACCAGCCGTTTTCCTGGAAATCGACGGCCAGCCAGTCCAGCAGTTCCGGATGCGTTGGAGCTGTGCCCTGCGTGCCGAAGTCTTCTTCGGTCTCGACAATGCCAGCCCCGAAGAGCTTTGCCCACACGCGGTTGACCATAACGCGAGCCGTCAGTGGATTTTGCGGCTGCATCAGCCAGTGGGCGACACCAAGACGGTTCCGCGGAGCGTCCACGGGAAACTCGCCGAACAGCTCAGGCACACCAGACTCGACCACATCGCCAGGACTCAGAAAGTTGCCGCGCTGGTGAACTCGAGTTTGTCTTTGCTTATTCGCGGCCAGTTCGCGCATGACTGGTGTCTTTGGAATCGACTTGCGGAGGCTGGTCAGTTTCTTGCGAGCGTTTTCGAGTTCCTCAGCGACAGATTTCGGTTCCGACTTTGACTCCTCTTCCATTTTCTCAATCGCGGCTTCGAGGTCAGTGATCTGTCGAGCCTGTGTCGCAGTGGGTGTTGGCACGGCCGGTGCGTCATCACCACGATCTGCGTCTTAGGTCTGATTGAAAAAACCGAAGAAGGCGTAGTAGTCCGACTGGCTGACCGGGTCGTACTTGTGCGAGTGACATTTCGCACAGCCGGCTGTCAGACCCATCCAGACCTGCATCGTGGTGTCGACTCGGTCTTTAACCGCAGCGACACGGAATTCCTCGTTGTCCGTGCCGCCTTCGTCGTTGGTCATTGTGTTCCGGTGAAATGCGGTCGCCAGCAATTGATCCGAGGTCGGCCCCGGCAAAAGGTCGCCAGCCAGTTGCTCAATCGTGAACTGGTCGAACGGCTTGTCATGATTCAACGCGTCGATGACCCAGTCGCGGAAACGCCAGATATCACGGTGCCGGTCTTTCTCGTAGCCCTTGGTGTCGGCATAGCGAGCCAGGTCGAGCCACATCCGCGCCCAATGCTCACCAAAGGCATCGGATGCGAGCAGCCGGTCCACCACCTTCCTGACGGCATCGCTGTTTTCGTCGGCGACAAAAGCGTCTGCTTCCTCCGGCGTCGGCGGCAGGCCCGTCAGATCGAGCGACAGGCGACGGATCAACCGGTAGCGATCGACTTCATCCGATGGCGCGAGCCCCGCCGCCTCCAGTCTTGCGAGAACAAAATGATCGATCGGATGACTGGGCCAGTCCTGCTGTTTGACCTTTGGCGGCGACGCTTTCTTCGGTGGAATGAAAGACCAGTGAACTTTGTATTCGGCGCCGGTCGCGATCCACTCTCGCAGCTTTTGCTTTTCGGCGTCCGTCAATTCGTGTCCGCTGTCTGGCGGCGGCATCACTTTCTCGGGGTCGTCACTCGTGATCCGCGTGACCAGTTCACTTCGGTCTGGCTTTCCCGGTGTAATCGCGCGCCGTCCATCCAGATCAGCCGTTGCACCGGTGACCGTGTCCAGCCGCAGATTGGCCTCGCGGGACTCTTCGTCCGGGCCGTGGCAGGCAATGCACTTCTTCGACAGGATGGGGCGTATGTCGCGATTGAAGTCAACGCCCGAATCCGCGAACACGGGCGATGCGGCGATCGTCATGACGATTACGCTCGGCAGGTAACGGCGCAGGGTCTGTGGAGTTTTCATGACACGGATTGTGCCAAGAGGGCTTCTCGCTGTCTTGCGATCCCGCGTTCTGTATGAATCCCGGTTCTTTCCTGTCGGGTCATTTTCGCCTGGAACTCGTCCGCACTAACATCGCTCCTACGTGTTCCGCCCCATCCGCTTCATGAACCACGGAGACGAACAATGTATCACGGGGACATTTCCAGCAGTGACGATGCCGTTGGCGTCGCCGTCGTCAACTACAAGATGCCGCGTCTGCACACGAAAGCCGAAGTGCTCGACAACTGTCGCAAAATCGCGGAGTTCATCGACGGCATGAAGGTGGGTCTGCCAGGCATGGATCTGGCAATTTTCCCTGAATACAGCACACACGGGATCATGTACGACCACCAGGAAATGATGGACACGGCGTCAACGATTCCCGGTGAGGAAACCGAGATCTTCGCCGATGCATGTCGTCGCAACAATGTGTGGGGTGTCTTTTCGCTGACGGGAGAACGCCACGAAGACCATCCCAACAAGGTGCCGTACAACACGCTGATTCTGATGAACGATCAGGGTGAAATCGTCCAGAAGTACCGCAAGATCATGCCGTGGTGCCCGATTGAGGGCTGGTACCCAGGCAATTGCACGTACGTGTCTGAGGGCCCGAAAGGGATGAAGATCAGCCTCATCATCTGCGATGACGGCAACTATCCGGAAATCTGGCGCGACTGTGCCATGCGAGGCGCCGAACTGATTGTTCGGTGCCAGGGCTACATGTATCCCGCCAAAGAGCAGCAGATCATGGTGTCGAAGGCGATGGCGTGGATGAACAACACGTACGTTGCCGTGGCCAATGCCGCAGGTTTCGACGGCGTGTACTCGTACTTCGGCCACTCGGCCATTGTCGGCTTTGACGGACGTACCCTGGGCGAATGCGGCGAAGAAGAAAACGGCGTTCAGTATGCCGCGATTTCCAAGTTCCTGATCCGCGATTTCCGCGCGAACGCCCAGTCGCAGAACCACCTGTACAAGCTGTTGCACCGTGGTTACACGGGCACGCTCAACTCGGGTGAGAGTGAAAAGGGCGTGGCCGACTGCCCGTACGAGTTCTATCGGAACTGGGTCACGGACTCACAGTCCGCTCGGGAGTCAGTCGAAACGTTGACACGGGACACTGCGGGAACACCGGAATGTCCGATTCCCGGTCTGCCGCACACCGTAGATGCATAGTTGTCTGAAGCAGCGCAAAAGAAGCCCGGCATATCGAACATGTCGGGCTTCTTTGCGTGTGTTACTTCAGATTTGAGCCTTCCGCGTCCCGCAGATTAGCGGCGGCATCGGGGTCTTCCGGCTGGATACGCAGGACTGCGCGGAATTGCGCGGCTGCTTCCGTCCGACGACCAGCTCGCATGAGTAGTACGCCCAGGTTGTTGCGAGCGTCGGCGTCGGCTGGGTTCAGCGTAATTGCTTGCGTGTAGTGTTTGATGGACTCCTCGGTCCGTCCAACATGGCCCAGCGCATTGGCCAGGTTGTAGTGAATGTTGGCGTCGTTGGGTTTCAACGCCAGGGCCGTTTCGTAGTACGGCAGCGACTCATCGAATTGCCGTTGTTCGGCGTAAATGGCTCCTATCATCTGCCATGCGAGCGCGTCATCAGGGCGAAGACGCGACAGTTCCGTAAAGTGCTTCAACGCCGCCGTCAATTCGCCGCGATCGACAAGCGCCGCTCCCAGCATCTGGTGGGCGATTGCGTAGTCCACGCGGTGCCGTAAGGCTCGACGATAGTGCTCAATCGCCTGGTCCATCCGACCCGTCTCGGCCAGATAGGCGGCCGACATTACCAGGCTCTCCGGATCGTCCGGCAACTCTTCAACAGCACGCATCGCAAGTGAGCCAGCCTCGACGTGCTTGCCGGCCCAGTTCAAGACCTTGGCAAGATTGCGCAGCGCGATCGCATGCTGCCGAGTGTCGATGCGGGACTCGATTCGTTCACGTACCTGGGCCAGCATTCGTTCCGTTGGGGCCGACTGCACCTTAATCATGTCCGCCGCGATGAGCTGCTCGACGATCGCAGTGGCGAGCTGACCGTTGGTCGAAATCGTGGGGTGTACATGGTCGAGGAAAAACTCATCGCCCGGTGACGAGTGACCTTGCCGCTGCCGGGATTGGCTGGCGATGAGCTGTTCGAAATCGACGAGTGGCACGTGCAACTCGTCGGCTGTGCGGCGAACGATTTGGACGACATTGCTGACCGCGCGAAGCGGGCAGATGTCCTCGTTGACGGCGCTCGCGAACGCGACGCGAGCCTCGTCATATTGCTTCAGCTTCAGCAGCACTCGACCTGTCCGCCAATGGAGTTCTGCGAACAGTGGGTCGAGGTCCTCGGCACGACGATAGGCGATCAAGGCGTCCTCAAAATTGCGACTCCTATCCAGTTGCCTCGCCTCTTCAAGTAGTTGAGTCCAGCTTTGCAGAGTTTCATCGCGAAGCCCATCGGAGTGCTCGCTCTTGAACGGCGAACAGTCCTTCAGATTGGACGCGGGGGTTACCAGAACGACATCGACGCCGGCACGGCGGGCGGTTGCAACGATGCGCTTCAGATTAATCTCGAAGTGTTCGAGGATTTGATGTCGTTGCTCGACGTCTCGCTTGTAGGTGGTGGGGCCGACCGTGTGGTCGAGCACGGTGTCGACGTCATCCGACAGCTGAAAGCGATCCTCAGCGTCCGTGCTGCGTTGATCGACCAGCAGTCGACGTGCGAGCTCGCCCGTTCGAGTGCGAGACACTGCCTCGATCACACCTTGGCGCATCGCCGTAGATTTCTTTAGATCACCGTAAGTGCGATCTTCCAGAAACTCGTTGTGCCCGGTGTAAACAATGAAGAGGTCCGGTTCGTACTGCACCAGCTCTGTAACCAGGCGAGCCACGCGATAACTGGCGTAACTGACACCGCCGGCATTGATGACTTCCCACCTGGTTTCCGGTGCGACTCGCGGTAACAGCTCGCGGAGCCACCCGGCGAACGACGTACTGTCGTCGTACGGCCGGCCGTAAGTCGTCGAACCGCCCAGGCAGAAGACGCGTCGCGTGCCGGCCGGCTTCCGGCTTGAGAAGCTCTGCTGGTTGAACCACGCAAGTTTGTTGGGTGCCGTGACCATCCGTGGGGCATCGCCGGAATTCGAATCCGGCACGAATACGGGTGAGCTACCGGCGAAACCGACGAACGGATCCCGGAGATCAACTGCCGGTTCGACGCCGAGCAGTGCGAGTCCGCCTTCGAGAACAGCGAAAAACAGCAGCGTCGTGACGAGCGAAAAAGTCAGCTTCTTCCACCACGGTAGCCGGGGACGGGCTGCGGACCGCACACTGACGGGCGTGTCTGGGGAATCGCTCATGCGAGATTCAGCAGTCGACGGCATTATTCTGCCGGTCAACCGCTCGCAATCTGTGTTGGGATCACGAGGCGAGGATCATCCTGTCGGACGCTGGTCCATCACGGCCGTTGAGAAACCGTCAATCGAATTCTCGGCCAGTTCAACTTTGCCCGCTTCGTTTCCGATGCGGATGCCAATTCGCTTCAGAGGTTGACGTGTTTCGCTCAGTTCGTTGTTGGCGATCCGGATGTTCGTCGTCTTGCCTTGAATGTCGATGGCGATGCCGTCCTCTCCGCCGGTGTTGCTGATACGGTTCTGCTCGATGACATTGCGGTTGGCCCAGAAGTCACGACCTCGTGCATCGTTGCGGAACAGGATTCCCACCTTGCCGCTCCCGGACACCTCGTTATGCCGCATGACGTTGTCGGTGTCGTTGTGTCCAATCGAGATCCCATAGCTGCGGTTGTCGATCATGCTGTTGTGTTCGGCGAGACCGAACTTCACCCCCCAGCACCAGAACAGGCCCAGGTTGTTGCGTTCCATCACGCAGTTACGAATCAGCGGCCGCTGTGAACCTGAGCCTGGATGCACGCCCAGGTTGGTGTTGTCGTGTGTATGGCAGTTGTCGACGACAACGTCGTGGCAGATTTGAAAGCTGATGCCGTCGCCGTCGTAGTTTCTCGCTTCGACGCCACGGATTGTGTAGCGGTTACAGTCCTGCAGGAAGATGCAGCCGCCGTAGTTGCCATTGAGGTTCGTGTTGTTCTTGCCGTTGCCGTCGAGTGTGAGGTTCTCCAGCACGACATCCGACGTGTACTCGCTGGTCAGCAGGGGAAAGAGTGACGAACACGTGGGCTTTCCGCTGAGCCACACGTTCTTGCGCAATCCATCATTCAGCTTGAAGCGGTTACCGGACCGGGCGACCAATGTTCGCTTGATGACTTCAGTCCCACCGTTGTGTGGGTTCTTCGTCTTCAGGACGACCCCGTCCCCGACGCGAAAGCCACCGGGTTTGGCCAGTGTGATCTCCTGGTCGTACCAGTCAGAATCATCCGTGATCGCGATCGTCTCGGACGCAATTTTGGTGATGACGCTTTCGGAGCCGCTGCCGATCAGCCGCAACTTCGACGGCAGGTGGACGGAATTCCGGAGTGTGTAGGTTCCTGGCAGCAGTTTGACCGTGCCACCGCCCAGTCGTTTGACGTAATCGACCGCCGCCTGAATGACGCGATCAGTCTGTCCAACCAGATCGGCCTTCTTCGGGCCGACCGTGAGTGTGAGCCGCTCGTCCCAGTTTGGCTCGTGTCGTTCGTCGCCGTCGGTTGCACGGGGTCGATCGACGGGTGGGCGATCTGCGTGTGTGTCAGCTGCTCCAAAGACGCCAGCCGACAGACCTGCAGCGGACGCCCGGAGGAAACTACGACGAGTGACGCTGTTGAGGTGCATGGCACTGCTCCGGCCCGGTGGGGATTAAGATTAAGAGTAGGATTAAGATTAAGACGTCGCGCGGCTTCGCCGCGTTAGGCAGCAGAACAACAATGGTATACACCACGAGCGTCCGAGTTGAACCACTTGAGGAGCCAGCCATGTCATTTGGAGTCGGAGTGATTGGAGCGACGGGTTTCATCGGAACTCCGTATCGCGAGGAGATTCGCAGCTGTGGTGATATCGCCCGCATCGTGGCGTTGTGTGCTCGGCGGCGTGACCTGCTGGAGGCGGCTGGACGCGAGGACGGCGCCGACCTGTTGACGGATGACTGGCGGCAGGTGGTCGAACACCCGGACGTCAACCTTGTTATTGTGGCCACGCCCGACGTTCTGCATCACGAAGAAGCAATGGCCTGTGCGGCGGCGGGCAAACATATTTTCTGCGAGAAGCCCGTGGGACTGAACGTTGGCGAAGCGGCTGAAATCTGGTCGGCTTACAAAGATCCCGGACTCGCTCATTTTGTCCCGTTCTGGACGCGCTATCTGGGCAGCTTCGCGAGGGCTCGCGAGATCGTTCGCTCCGGAACGCTCGGCGATATCCGATCGATCGTTTACCGGTGGCACAATCCTCGGCCGGAAGCGATGCCGTTCACATGGCGGGATGATGCGGCCGTTTCGTCAGCGGGGAGCATCGCGGATGTCGGCTCGCACGGTTACGACACGCTGCGATGGATCACCGGACTGGAAGCGACCCGTGTGTTGACCCATGCGGATGTGATCTCGCCAGCCAAGCCGCATCTGGGCGAGGTTAATCTGAGTGAAGCGATCGAATGGGGCGAGAGTCATCCGGCAGAAGATGCTCCGGAGACACGCCGCGGAACGGCTTACGACTACGCGAGCATTTCGTTCGAGGCCGATAATGGAGCGGTGGGGACGGTGGTACTCTCACACGCGCCGTTCTTCCGCAAATGGCTGTCTCCAGAACTCGAGCTGCATGGAACAAAGGCATCACTGGCTGTGAACCGTTTGAGCGGTGAGCTGTCTTTGGCGCGAGGCCTGGACGAAGCTGAAGTCATCGACGCGTTGCCGCATCCAGGCTGGGGGAATCGATTCGGCGACTACGTCTTTCCCGCCATGCAGACGGCCATCGCCGGTGACGCAACTGATCATCCCGATTTGCAGGACGGATATCGCGTGCAGCTCTTTACGGACGCTGCGGCGTTGTCGGCTCGCGATGGCCGCTGGGTGGAACTGAAGTCGATTGATCCAGCAACTGTGTGATCCGGTTCACTGAGGATCAGCGACGAACCCCCGATGCTGCCCCAGGCAGATCAGGAGACGACTTCTGCAGGGAAGGACACACGGCAGATGACCTCACCAGGCGATTCGCTCCCGACGACCGGCAACCGGGCGCGGATTCCGATCGGAAAGCTGTTCGTCTTCGCGGGCGTCGCCCTGGCCGCGGGAATCGTCTACCTGCAGTTCGGGGACGAGTTGAATCTTGAGAGTCTGGCACAAAGGGAATCGCAGCTTCGTGCGTGGAAGAGTGACCATCCTGTTCTGGTCTACGCCCTGGCTGCGTTCGTCTACGTTGCGGTTACCGGGTTGTCTTTGCCGGGAGCTCTGATCCTGACTCTCGTTTATGCATGGTATTTTGGATTCCTACCGGCGCTGATCGTGGTGAGTTTCGCTTCGACGGCGGGCGCCACACTGTCTTTCCTGCTCAGTCGGTATCTGTTGCGAGACTCCATTCAATCACGGTTTGGTGACCGCCTGCAGAAAGTCAACGACGCGTTTGAGCGGGAAGGCGGATTCTATCTGTTCACGATGCGACTGATTCCGGCCATCCCGTTCTTTACGATCAACCTGCTGATGGGACTGACGTCCATTCGAGTCGTCACTTACTGGTGGATCAGCCAGTTGGTGATGCTGCCGGGGACGGCGGTTTTTGTGAATGCGGGCTCCAGTGTGCCTGATCTGAATACACTCAAGGAAAAAGGCACCGCGGGAACTCTGTCGCCCGAGTTAATCGTGGCGTTTGTCCTGCTGGGCGTGTTTCCAATTGTGGTCAAGAAACTCACCGAGCGATTCCGGCCGAATGAGGGGTTACAGGACAATTCTGTCGAGTAAGTTGAGGAGCGAATTCAGCGACTTGTTTTCCCGAGAACAGAGAGAACTTCCGTCATGGCAGTCGTTGCTCTGATTGAAACGGCGGACAGCAATCGTGGTCGATTTGTTGCGGCGTCCGTCGAAGACGCGATCGAAGAGCTGGGCCGACATTTTTCGGTGGGCGCCAGCGTGGCCGACCGGCTACGCAAGGGCGAGCGAATCGTCAATGATTCGTACACGCTGGCGATTCGACCCTTTGAGGTGGAACCGCCCAAGAGACAACAGAGTCTCTTCTGATACCGGCCCGACGAATCTGCATCCATTGTTAAAACCGGCCATTCTGGAGTTGTCATGCCCGAACGACTGATCGCACCGTTTTCCGTCGATGTCACGATTCCGCTCAACCATCGCTGCATGGGACTGCTGCAGACCAAGTCAAAGGAAATTGTCGATCCGCTGCAGGCACACGGTTTCGTGCTGTTTGAGACCGGCACCGGTGCGAAAAAGCCCATCGTGCTGGTCGCGGTCGATTGGTGCGAGATCCGAAACGAGGCCTATGACCGTTGGCGCGAAGTGATAGCGAAGGCGATGGGCACATCGCGAGAGCGTGTGCTGGTTTGCAGTCTGCATCAGCATGACGCTCCCGTAACGGACATTGGTGCCCAGAATCTGTTGGACAAAGTCGGTTTGTCCGGCGAGCTGATGGATGTCCCGTTTCATGAAGACTGTGTGCAACGTGTCGCCTCAGCCGCACAGGAATCAATCTCCGAAGCTCAACCGGTCACACACCTCGAGCTTGGGCAGGCGAAAGTCGAGAAGATCGCTTCGAACCGACGCATCGAATACGAGGACGGTCGCGTCTCGTACGGCCGCGGCAGTCGATCAGGCGGAAACAAGTTCCTGGCCGAGGCACCCGACGGGCTGATCGATCCATTCCTCAAGACGATCAGTTTCTGGAACGGCACGAAGCAGTTGGTGGCCCTGCACAGCTATGCGACTCATCCGATGAGCTACTACGGTCGCGGTGGCGTGACTTACGACTTCGTTGGCATGGCTCGTGAGCGTCGGCGTCGAGACGATCAGACGGTGCATCAGATTTACGTCTCCGGTTGCAGCGGAGACGTGACCGCCGGGAAGTACAACGACGGCTCACAGGCCAATCGTGAATTGCTGGCGAATCGACTGTATGAGGCCATGGTTGCGTCATCGAAATCGGCAAAGCGAGTTCCGTTCAACGGAACACAATTTCGCACGACGAAACTTGATCTCCCATTCCGGACAGAAGAGCGTTTTTCGGCTGCGGCATTGCTCGCAAAGTTAGAAAACACGGAACTCAAGACCGAGCAGCGCATCCACGCAGCCATGACTCTGAGCAGTCGCATGCGCGTGTCCAGTGGAAACCGGATTGTCTTTCCGGTCGTGGATTTCGGACCGGCCCAGATCGCTCTGTTCCCGGGTGAAGCGTTCGTGGGTTATCAGCTGATCGCACAGGAACTACGGCCGGACAGCTTTGTCCAGTCGATCGGTTACGGCGAATGCTGGCCCGGCTATGTGCCGACAGCGGCATCGGTCGAGGATCGCTTCGAAGACACCTGGCTATGGGTCGATCCGGGCTGCGAAGAGCTCATTCGTGGAGCACTCAAGCAGACGCTCGGTGGTTAGTTGGCCAGACTATTCTGGTGGCTTGTGTTCTGGCCGAGTCGTACCGAACGAGTGGCTGCATCGCGGTTGACACTTTCCGACGGATTGGAATACGAAGCGCTGCGTTAAGGGGGACGCATCGTCTCTGGTGGATGCCGCTCTCCCTGCAAGAGAGGGGACACGCCTGGAACGTCACGCAGGATGCGACACATGCAGACGGAACTGTCGACCACGTTACCAGGTCCCTGCCCGGACACGGATTCCGACGTAAGGACGTCATGTGCCGACTTGTCGAGTGTCGGTGTTGCCTGGTTGCGACCGTTGCTCGAACTGGTCGTCGTCATCGGCTCGCTGGAACTGATCCTGTTCCCTTTGCACGACTCGACACTCAAGATGCTCGTGCCGTTTCCCGTTGTCCTTCTATTGTGGGTGGCGGTGCGGTCGACTCGGCGCACTGGTCGAACGGTGCGTCCCGAAATCGTCGACGGCTGTTCCGCCCGGATGGCATGGACTCGAATGCTAACCCTGTCAGCAATTGGCGGGTTGCTGTTCGTGGGCGTCTCCGAATGGTTGGAGTGGCTTCCGAATGCAGATTCAAAGCTGGCGACGCGCGGTGTGACTCACTGGTTGATCAGGAAGCTCCCGACCGTCGCCGTGCAGCAAGTGGGACTGCAACTGTTTGTCCTGCCCGCCTGTTTCGAGCTCTTCCGGAGACGGTGGCTGGCCGTTGGAGTTTCGGCAGCGTTGTTCGCGCTGGTGCATTTACCCAACCTGCCACTGATGGCGCTGACGTTGGGTGCGGGAGCCGTCTGGTGCACCTTGTACCTGTGGACTGGACGAATCCTTCCGCTGATCGTGTCGCATCTGGCATTGGCTGTGCTGGCTGCGGAAACGGCCGGACACAATCTTTACCACATGCGCGTCGGGGCCGGCTGCCTGAAAGTGTTGCCTTATCAGGTCACGTCAAACGACGGAGAATCATTTACCGTCGTTCCGGAATCACTCGTCGGATGCATCGACGCATGCCGGTCGACCGCCGAGGGATTCATCTGTCGTGGATGGCTCCTTGATCGCCGCTGCACGGCGTCCGTCAATGGTCTGTTCATAGTGGTGGACGGAAGCATTCATCACCTCGATCTGACCGGACATCGCCATCGCCACACAGACGCTGCCGACATGTACGGAACTCCGGAACAGGAGTTGTGTGGGTTCCAGATCAAACTGCCCGACAATCTGATCCATGACGCAGAATCGGTCGAGTTCTTCGGCGAAGCTGCGGACGGCACTGTGTCTCGCATCAACCCACCGCCGAATACGCACCTGGGGCAAGACGGATTCCAGCCGAACTGACGGTCGTTCGTGCTGCACAGCTTCATTCTGCCTGGCGGTCCCACTCATCGTATTTGTCACACCTTGCCCTGTTTGTCGAATCTCACGAATCGCCAGTTTCCGCTCAACCGGCAAGGCTTGACCGACCGATAAACCGGAGGAGTAAACGTGCGCGTGTTATGCGCCTTGCTCCACGTCATCGGAATCGAGACAGGAACGGCATCATGGGCCGACTGGTAAACGACGCAGCACCGAGCTCCGGCGAAGCTCACCCGACATTTGACGAGGCTCGCTTTCTTGAAGAGGCTGGCCAGATTGCGGCTCGTTTGCAGAGTGAATTGACTGCCACGCAATCGCAAAGCCGCAACGAGAGTGAGGCTTCTGGCCGCGGACCAGGTCCTGATTGCGAAACCGCTCATGACGAAGAAGCTTCAACAGCGCTCGAGAATCTGCGGATTTACTCCGACGAGTCTCCGGGAGAGTCGACCGAGGACGCGCAGAAAATCGCGCAGGAGGCGATCAGTCGGGCACGCAGTGAGTTCTCGGCCGAGCAGCAGCGGCGTCGGTTCGAGGCCGAGGCCGATCAGACTGCACGTGAGCAGGAGCTGGCACGAGAGCGGGAAGAAATCGCCCTTGAACGTCTGCATCATCGCGAGGAGCTGAACAGGGATCGCGAACGCCAGTTGCAGGAAATCAACGCGTCGCGTGCTGAACTTGATCGCGAACGTGAAGAGACAACACAGCAACTCGAACGGGAACAACGTGAGTGGAGCAGTCATCTCGAACGCGCTCAGGACGAACTGCTTAACATGCAGCAGGCGGTTGAGCAGGACGTGGCCCGCATGCTTGGGGAATTGGATCGCGAGAAGTCCGCGTGGGAATCCCAGCAGGAGGAGATGGAGATTCGTTTGCGGAATGAAAAACTCGAGCAGGAACAGGCGGTGGAGCAGGTTCGCAGCGAACTGTCTCTTCTGACTGAGCGAGAGCGGGAAAAACTCGCGGCACGCTCTCAGAAAGTAGAACAGCTTAAACGTGAGACGGACGAATCCTGCAAGCTGAAACGTATGGAACTTGAAAAGGAGTTGCGCAGCCAGCGTGCCGAGTGGATCGCGCAACAGGAGTCAGAGCGAGACCAGCTGGAGGCGGAAAAGACCGCATTACAGGAATCGGTCGAAGAGCTGCAGACGGTACTCAAGGATCGGCGCCAGCAGCATGATCATGTCTTGTTCGAAGAACGCAGCGAGGCCGAGCAGGAACTTGCTCGACAGCGGGAAGAACACGACATCGAACTGGCGTCACAACGACGGCAAACGTCGGAGTGGGTTCAACTGGAGACCGCGAATCTTGAGCAGCAGCGTCAGCGCGTTCATGGCGAACTCGAGACCGAACTTCAGCACTTTGACGAAAGGGTTGCCAGAGAAACGGCTCGCATGGAACACGAGCGGGATGAACTGCGTTCCAGCCTCGATACCGAACGCAAAGAGTTCGAAGCCACACGGCGGGCCTGGAGTGATGAACGTGGTCACGAGGCGGCGATTCTGCAGGCGGAACATCATGAAATCGAACGAATTCGCACGCAACTGGAGTCCGAGCAGGATCGGATTGACGCCGAACTCAACAACTTGAGTGTGGAACTGGAGCGGACGCGGGCGACTCATGAAGAGCAACTGCGGCGTGAAGAGAAGATTCACAAGGAAGGATTGTTCCAGGCCGAACGGGAGTTGCAGGGACGCCAGCGAATGATGGAAGAGAAGGTGCAGCAAACCGACGCGGAACTGACCGCTCGCTGCCGCCAGGTCGAGGAGGAGTTGCGGTCAAAGCGTGAGCTGCACGAGAAACAGCTTACTCATGACAAGGAAGTGTTTGCCCAGGCCTGTGCCCGGCGTGATTCTGAATTTGACCGTGAGACAGCAGAACAGCGGCAGAGTCGCGAGAAAATCGAACACGAACGGCAGGAGATAACATCACGGATTGCTCGAGCAAATCAGCAGTTTGCCGAGAACGTTGAACGGGCACGGAAGGCATTTGAATCAGAGACATCGCGAGTCCGCCAGCAACTGGAACAGGAACGGCGGGTCCTGCGAAGTGGTCTGAATCAAATGAACGCCCAGTTAGTGTCTGTTGCGACCAGTCTCGATGGAGAGCCAGCGAAGACTGTCACGGGTGAACTCAACGCATCGGATGGACATCAATCGAGTGATGACACAGTTGAGCCAACGCTCATGGCCGAGCTCACGATCGCCCCGGTGGAGTTTTTTGACTGTGCGAATTCGGGCATGGATGCCGACGAGTCGTCCGACGACATTCATGAAACCACCTGCGACACGGTTTCGGTTGCAGGGTCGGGATCGTCTGATGTGGCTTTGGACGGAGTAACTGTCGAGTCCGAGCCGCCTCTGGATGACGAATTACGCTCCGATTCACAGGCTGCCCAGACCGAGCAGGCGATTGATCGTGTGGATACGAGCGATGCCAGTCAGGCGGATTCGATCGACATCGTCAATCGGGCTTCCTCCGATGACTCGAAAGACGGAGCCGAGTGGGCGTGCGTTGTGGAGACCCGCACGACGCGATCGGCGACGGCTGATCGCCGGAAGGCTCTGGAGGGATATCGGAGCCAACTCGGAGAATTGCAGTCGCAGCTTCAGGAACTGGCTGTCTCCAAAGAAAGCAGGGCAGTGCAGTGAGGCGATCGACGTGCTTCGCCAGCCAGCAGCCTGATGGATGTGCACCACGAGTTGATTTCACGAAGGCCTCTGAAACCATGCAACGTATTCGTTCACTGGTTCTGTTGACGGGTGTGATTTGTCTGCTGTCCTCATCAGTTGCCGCCGAAGCGCCGATTGACGCACGCGCGGCTGCGCCCGCCAAGACAACAGTTCAGGCCGCGCCGGAATCGTCGAACCTGACTCAGGTAGCCGATCGGGCGATGTGGTTGCTGGGCATCGCCGAGGACTGGCTGCAGGGTTGGCTGGCGTTCTGGTTCGCTGTCTGGATTGCAGGACTGTGGCTGGCACCGTCGCGTGTTCGGCAGGCCAACAAGTGGTTCGGACGAATTCGCATCGGCGGGTTGAGATTCGGTGGTGGAGCACAACTGACAGCCGCGCATCTGGTTCTGGTTCGGCTGTTTGCTGCTCCGGAATCGACCGACGAACAGTCGCCGTGTAATGACTCGTCACCGGAGGAATCAGGTAAATCGAGCGTGGCTGACAGAGAGCAGCCTGAGGTGGGTCTGACTGACAAGGCGACTCCCGTGGCCGACGCGGCAGCTGCGCGAAATCCCCTCGCAGCGACGATCTCTGGGTCCGTATCGCCAGAATTCGAGCCGCCGGTAATTGATCGGCTTGCCGAGGCCGTTCATCGCCACACAGCGATCTCGATACTCGCACGCGTTGAGCAAGTGTTGCAGGCAGTGGTTAACGCGTTGGTCGATGACTCTCGCTCGGAAACTCTGCTTTCGAGGGCAGGGACGATGACTCAACCGGATGACGAGGTCACCGAGTCACTGCGCCGGACCATGCCAGACAATGCCCGGAAAGACGATGTTGGCGACCTGCGACGCGCGGCGGTTCAGTCAGTGGGACGACTTGGTCCGATGGCGGCGGACGCCGTTCCGGGGCTGACACTCATGTTGAATGATCCTCATGTCGACTGCCGACGTGGTGCCGCGGTTGCTCTGGGGTGGATTGGGCCGGACTCGAGCGAAGCGGCGCCTCTGCTGGCACAGCTTGTGGCAGACGATAACCGGTCGGTGCGCGCTGCTGCGTCGAAAGCCCTGGGAGCGATTGGTCGGGTCAACCGGGAAATCATCGGCGCTCTGTGCAAGGCCGCCCAGGACGAAGCTCCGAAAGTACGCATTGCTGCGATCCGATCACTGGGGGCTCTCGGCGTCGGGTGGCCTGAAGCCGTTCCCGTGTTGCGGACCGCACTTTGCGACGATCACCCGGAGATTCGACGAGAGGCATCGGAATCGCTCGGCCAGATGGGACCGCTGGCCAAAGGAGCCATGGACGATCTCACACACCTAATGTTAGACGGTTCGGTTCCGGTACGTCGATCGGCGGTCGTTGCACTGTCGAAAATCGACCTTGCTGCTGTCCCGATTCTCAATCAGGCACTGGAGGATGAAGATGTCGAAGTGCGTCGTATTGCGGCGACTGCACTCAGCGGCATAGGCCTGGCCGCCGTGCCGGCTCTCATCAGTAAGCTCCACAAGTACGGCACTGCAGCGGAGCCGAACGCCAACGACTTGATGCATTCCGAACCGACGCAGCAACGCTGCGAAGCGGATGAACCGCACTCCGTGGACGTGGGCTCGCCCCTGGCCGTGGAATAACTCGCTCGGCCAGGCAAGAGCATTTTCAGAGTTGAACCCCTCTCCCCAGAGGGGAGAGGGAACTCGTCTGACTGGTTCCGTCTCCCCTCTGGGGAGAGGGTCAGGGAGAGGGGTTTCGAGTCAGATGAATCTACTGAAGACCAACTTTGTTCGATGTGCTCAAGTCACTGTATGCAGTGAATCGCGACTACGCCATCACGTTCCCGTCGCCGTTGATGAACGCCAGCGCCTCTTCACGTGACGAAAAGTTCGGCCACAGTTTGCCAAGTTTGATGGACTTCAGCAGCTCCTTCATATTCTCGGACGCGTTGCAGAACACCGACTTGCCACGACGCTGTTTTGTCTTTGTCAGGCACCGCAGTATCGAGCTGATGATCACCGAGTCGACGTAATCGACATCGCACAGATCAACGATGACGTTCTTCATGTCCGGCGCGTCCAACACTCGATACAGAGCGTTTGACTCGACGTGAACTTCGTGGTGCTGAAAGTGAAGCGCGGGCCCTTGCGGCAGAACAACCAGCGTGTCGCCCGCCCGCTCCACTTTGAAGACTTTCTCCGGATCGGCCATTTAAGAATCCACGTAACGAGGCGTCTGACGCTGTCTCTGCACAAGCCGCAGAGGAGATTCTGCCAACTTGCCCGATGTCCTGCTGGCGGCAAAACCGGCCGACGGGAGCAGCGAGACAACGCCGAGAGTAAAGAGAAGACAATGAACAATGAGTCCGGGTTATGGACTCCCCGAACTTTTTTTAACACCGACCGGTTCCACAGCCGCGGTTTGCCGTGCGTCGGGCAGGGGTACCTGACTCGGTGACATCAGGTAACCCATCAAATCCCGAATTCGTTCATCTGTCATGAACTTGAGTTGATTCTCAGGCATCATCGAGAGCTTGGAATCTCGCGTCATGTCGATGTCGTCACGGGGAATGACCACTCGATCGACTCCTGTCTGCAGTGTGATCGTCTTTTCCGCTCGGCCCACGATGACCCCGTTAAAGACGCGTCCATCGTCCAGCAGGACGATCGTCATCTGGAAGTTCTTCGAGACCGTGGCGCTTGGGTCGACGATGTTCTCAAGCAGATAATTGACGTTGTTGCGCTGAGCTCCGGTCAGCTCGGGGCCGATCGTCTTACCCTCCCCAAACAGCTTGTGACAGTTTGCACAGGACTTTGCGAACACAAAGCGTCCCATGGACAGGTCGGCCTGAGCCAGTGTTTCCGGCGTCAGTTGTTTTCGGAGACGGGCCATCTGCTCGGCCTTCTCCTGCGTGAGCTGTTCCAGTTCCGGCCAGAGTTGCTGGACCTGTTCGCTGATTGCCGCGTTTTCGAAGCTCTGCATCTGTCTGATCTGAAATGCTGAGACTGAGCTACGGTCAATTTGTCCTGCGTCGATGGCCCCCAGTAACGTCTCGGTATAGTTCGGTCGCGACACAAGCGTGTTGATTGCTTCACGTTTCGCCGCATGACGGAACCCGCCAAAGCGTGAGACCAGTAGTGGTGCCGTGCCTTTGTCATCGAAGGCAGCCAGCCCGTTGATGGCAACCTGCGCCATATCGCGATTCCCCAGCAGACTCTTCAGCAGTGGGACAACGTCTTTGTCGCGCGCGAGGACGAGTGCCCGAATCGCAGCTCGGCGTTCGTTGAGTGGCGCACTGCCCCGTGCCACTTTATGAAGCTCGATCAGTGCCCGGCCGTCGCCGAAGACCAGCGACAACTCACGAGTACGCTGTTTGATTTCGTCGTCACTGCGCGAGGCCAGTTTCGCCGAGATGTCGGTCCAATCGGGCGGCGGAGATGCGTTTCGCCAGCCGCGTAACGCCTCACTGCTGCCGCGCAGGATATCCAGTTGCCGGTCAACGTCCCGTGCATGCAGGTCGGTCAGCCACAGCAGCTTCGAGACTGCTGCGGGCTGACGTTCGATCTCGGCAGTCAGCCGACGGGAAATGAACTCCCGAAGCAGCGGAATGCGTCCTTTGTCGACGACAGAGATAGCCTGATCCGTGAAGGATGGTACGGCCGCTTCAACACCGAACCACAGCATCAACGGAAAGACGCGATCGTCAGAATGCTCCTCGCGATTCGCCAGCAACGATGCCAGCGGCCAGCGGAAACCATGCGGCATCTTCTGCAGCGACGAGGCCAGCCACAGCAGCACCAGGCCGGACTGATCGTTCTCGGCGAGCTGATCAAATTTCTCAAGTACACCCGGCGAGAGGTGTCCGCTATCGACCAGCAACTGAATGGCCTGCACTTTCATGTGCTCGTCAGGATGATCGAGCAGCGCCCGCAGCAGCGGTTCGGTCAATGCGTCGAGCGCGTTGAGAGCCCACAGCATCCGCAGTCCGTCGCGTCCGACAGCTAGACGCTTTGTGTTGAGCATGCGGATACCACCCTGTGGCCCACTGCGTCGCCGCATGGCGGATGGGTTAACGCCCAGACGCGACAGAAATCCGTCGATCTGGGGACGAGTGAATTCAGCCTTTCGCTCAGCAACCAGTCGCAATGCATGCCGGGATTCCCATTCGGACCCCTTGATCACTCTTCCGTACAAAGCACTCGCATTCACTTTTACGAGAGGCGTGTTTTCCGCGGATGAGTCTTTTTTGCCGGTCCACGTAATGCGGTAAATGCGCCCGGACGAGCGGTGAACGCCGTCGTTTTCGTGACATTCGCCGACATCTGACCAGTCGGCTACGTACAGCTCTCCGTGCCGCCCGAAATGCAGTTCCACAGCCCGGAACCAGGGAGCGGGTGTGAGCAGGAAATCCGGTCGGTGCTGACCGACATACGAGCAGCCCTGGCGAACCAGGCGATCACTGTTGATCCGCTGTCCGTGCAGATTCACAGTCAACAGACAGTTGTCGTACTCCTTCGGCCACAGGCCTGGTGGGACGATGACCATTCCCGAGTGTGCATGCCCGCCGCCCGCCGCATCCGTGTTCGGTGTAATGCCAGTCTTCTTGGTCTCGTGCCACGCGTGCGAAGTGTCCCAGTGAAAATGATCTGCGGTCTGTTCGATGACCCCATATGTGTGCGGGTTGAAATGCTCGCCGTACATGCGGCGGTACCGGGCGCCAGGAACGACATGCCACAGATGGCCGATCACCGTGTTGATGTAAAAGAGCTGACCATTGGCATCCCAGTCCATGCCCCATGCGTTCGTTCCCCCGTGGCAGACGACTTCGAATTTGTGTTTCGTGGGATGGAATCGCCAAATCCCGCAGTTGATCGGTGTTCGTTGATCGGGTGACGCATCAGGCGGGCCTACCAGCGACGTCGCCAGAATGCCATGCCTCCCATACAGCCATCCGTCGGGTCCCCACCGCAGCCCGTTCACAATGTTGTGCCGAACGGCATCATCGTCCCAGCCGTCCAGCATCACGACCGGTTCACCATCCGGGACGTCGTCGCCGTTCCGATCGGGAATGAAGAGCAGGTTTGGGGCGTCGGTGACCCAGACGCCGCCGTGACCGATTTCGACACTTGTCAGACGCCGACCCTGATCCCAGAACACCTTGCGTTCGTCGAATCGTCCGTCCAGATCGGTATCTTCGAGAATGATGATCCGGTCGCGGAGCTTGTCTTCATAGT
>CAYSJO010000623.1:0-3420 GCA_964431285.1 uncultured Planctomycetaceae bacterium | reverse complement strand
CCACCTGGCCAGCACAACCTTCTGTTGATTTCCACCCGACAGGTTCGCAGCCCGCTGGTCTGGACCAGACGATTTAATCTGCAGTTGTTCTACATAACTCTCAAACGCAGACCGCTCAGCCGATTGACGGATGATGCCTGCCCGTGCAAACCGCGACATGTTGGGCAGGCCAAAGTTCTCCACCACGGAACGATTCAGAACCAGTCCATGTTGTTTGCGATCTTCAGTCAGCAGGCAGATGCCGGCTTTGATCGCCTGCCGCGGTTTGCGAAGGTCGAGTTTCTTTCCATCCAGTGAAACCGTTCCTGATTCCATTCGATCGGCCCCGAAGACCAGTCGAGCTGTCTCCGTGCGGCCGGCTCCGATGAGGCCAGTCAGCGCGACGATCTCACCTCGCCGCACGTCGATCGATACGTCGCGCACAACCGGCTTGCGCGTCAGACTACGGACAGACAAACCATTCGCGGTCGTCTCGTCCAGGGGCGGTCTGGCTTCACGTTTCGGAAACTCATTTTCCAGCTTGCGGCCCACCATCATCTCAATCAGCGAATTGCGAGTCAGTTCGCCGATCGACTTTGTTCCGACCAGGCCGCCGTCTCGGAGCACAGTCACTCGATCAGCAATCTCAAAGATCTCGACCAGACGATGACTGACATAGACGATGCCGATGCCTTGCGACTTGAGCTCGCGAATGATGCGGAACAGACCTTCGACTTCCCGGGGCGACAGTGCGGCGCTGGGTTCGTCCATCACGATCAGACGCGATTCCAGGGCCAGTGCTTTGGCAATCTCGACAACCTGCTGCTGTGCAACCGTCAGGTTCCGGATCAACTCGTCCGGATCAAGCTTCACGCCAATCCGTTCGAACAGTTCGATTGCGCGGCGGCGTTCAGTTGCAACGGGAATCAAGCTGGCACGGGCCGGTTCCTGGCCAAGAAAGATGTTCTCGCGGGCTGTCATCGCCGGAACGAGATTGAATTCCTGGTAGATGATGCTGACGCCGGCCCGCTGAGAATCGAGGGGACTGTGAATCTCCATCGACTGGCCGTCGATTTCGATCAATCCCGAATCCGGCCGATGTGCTCCGCCAAGGACTTTGATCAGGGTACTTTTACCAGCCCCGTTTTCGCCCAGCAGCGCAACCACTTCGCCCGGGTGAACGTCAAGATCGACACCCGTCAGTGCGCGAACCCCGGGAAAGGATTTGTCGATCCCTCGCATCGCCAGCAATGCGTGCGAGGATCCTGGCGCGTAACCTGGAGAATCATCTGACACCAGCGTGCGCCTCTATTAACCGGGCGATCGAAATACATCGATGTTGGGTTCAGCCGCGGCTGGATCGAGATCTTCCGAATCTTCGGCCGGAGCGTTCAGGGCCTCCAGTTCGGGGTCCTTTTCCGCATCAGCCTTCTTGTACAGCGCCGTGGGGATCAGTTCCATTTCGTTGTACGTCTCGCCATTGATGTACTTGATGATGTTGTGGACGCTGGCCGATGCCATCTTCTTCGGGAACTGAATCGGGTCGGCGTAGATCTTGCCGTCCAGAATCGCCTGCTTGCCTTCGAGTTGTCCGTCGAATGCTACGATTGTGATCGCGTCGGTCTTGCCGACCTCTTTCAACGCCGTCCATGCTCCCAGTCCCGACGGATCATTGATCGCGAAGATGCCCCGCAAATTCGGGTGAGCCTGCAGTGCATCTGCTGTCGCTCGAAAGCCTTCATCCTTCAGTCCGCCGCCGTCGAGTTCCGCCACAACTTCGATTTTCCCGCTTTCCCGGCCTTCATTGTGAGCGTCGACGACTTCATTGAACCCCTGGACGCGCAGGACGCACGAGTTTGCCTGTTTGAAGTGCAGGACCAGCACTTCGCCACCAGCGTCGCCCAGTGCCTCAACCATCGCTTCGCCAGCAAGCCGTCCGCCGCCCAGGTTGTCCGTGCCAATGTGTCCGGCGATCTTGACATCCTCGGACACACACTGCAGATCACACGTGAAAACCGGAATACCAGCCTCGTTCGCCTTCTTCACGGCGGGGCCAATCGCAATGCGATCCGCTGGGTTGATGACGATTGCGGCAACGTTTTGAGCAATGTAGTTGTCGATGTGTTTGGACTGCTCGTTCACATCACGCTCGGCGTCGTTGACGATCACCGCGAAACCGTGTGCTTCACCTTCGGCCGTAATCCCGTCGGCAATGATCTTGAAGAAGGGATTCTTCAATTCCAGTGCTGAGTACCCAATTGTGCCGGCACTTCCGGGCACGAGCACGTCCGTTCCGACGGCTCCGGCACTGGTGGTTTCGGTCGTTAGCGATGTCCCCGGTGTCATCGGAGGACTCGTGGTACCAGCCGGTTTTGTGCAGCCGCTTGTCGCGAACACTGCACAGACGGTTGCGAGAATCAATGACGTGTGCCGCATGCCTGGACCCTTCAGACGGAGCAATTGAAAGAGACGGGAGCCGTCAAGCTATGACCGCTGGTGTCTCAAATCAAGCGGGCAACTTCATTGTTGGCGTTGCCAGTAGCCTGGCCGCCGACTGGCAACGGCAGTAACAACGACCGAGTCAGAATCGAAAATGCGGAACACCAGCAGATATGGAAATCGGGAAACGCGGACATAGCGATGTCTCGTCCAATGACTGGATGCGATTCCGGATCGCTCACGATCGGGCGAAACTCGATCACTTGCCGAGTTCCTCATGCAATTCCGCCTTGACCTGCTCCCACGGAACTCCCGCTGAACCGTCATTGCATCGTCGTTCCAGCTCAGTCAGGATTGCTGGATCGTCGATGGACCATCCCGGAAGTCCGTCTGCGACGGAGTCCATCAATTCCGTGGCCAGAAGAATTACGTTCGTCTTCTTCCGACAACATCTACTGCATCGAACTCCGCGGGTTCGTCGCCGTTTGAGCATTGATCAACGACATTTGTGCCCCGTCCGTAACATTGCCGTAGAGGTATCGCAGTCCGATTGGATTTGGACTCCTTCTTCCTCCAACCGCATGTCAATTCTCAGGTCGTAGCACTTCGGTGAGATGGCGCACCAGCTCGGAGCTGGCAACGTTGGCCTGTTCTCCACGGACCTGCAGGTTCTTGACCTGCCAGCTATCAGATGCGAACTCATCTTCACCCGCGATCACAGCCAGTTTGTGGCCCTTGCGATCTGCATACTTTAATTGCTTGCCCAGGTTGCGGGCTTCGGGGAAGACTTCGACGGTGAATCCTGCCAGCCGCAGATCGCGTGCGAGTTTTAAGTAATCTCCAAGTCGCTGGGCGTCGAACTGCGGGATGAACACTTCGGCCGGGGTCGAGGCTGATTCGACCATGCCCAGCATTTCCATCGCGGCCAGCAGCCGATCCAGACCGAGACTGGCTCCGACCCCGGGCAGCTTCTGGTTCGTTAACAGACCGGCCATATTGTCG
>CAYSJO010000622.1:0-3016 GCA_964431285.1 uncultured Planctomycetaceae bacterium | reverse complement strand
GATCTCGCCAGGGGGGACGCTGCTCTTGTATACGCAGCCGGCCGACATGCGGAAGAGCTTCGACGGGCTGTCGGGGATCGTGCGTTCGGAACTGGGTCGAGAGCCGGATGACGGCAGCCTGTTTCTGTTTATCAATCGGCGTCCGTCCTGTTTCATGGGCTGGGCATCATTCTGACCGCATTCGGAATTCTCCTCTGGGTTCTTCGTCTGCTGCTGCGGGGGCTTCGGTCGGCGTGGCGCATGCTGCAATTGCGTCCCAGTGAGTTCTTTCGGGCCAGTCTTGTGTCGACGGTGCTCCTGCTTGTCAGCGGTTCATTGCTGTTTCTGGTGCCATGGCCGACCAGTCGAGTGGCGCCTGGATTCATCGAGTACCGTGATCTGGCCGTTGTTCGCGCCGCGGGCCCGGGATTCATTCGAAAGATTCATGTGGTCGACGGTCAGTCGGTTGAAAAAGACGACGTCCTGCTGGAAGTCGAGAACGAGGATCTGCAAGTCGAAGTTGGCGACTTGACAGCAGCCATTCGCCAGTCGCGACTCCGCTCCAACCGGAGTCTGCGGGAACACGATCCGGCAGCCGCACAGGTCGAAGCCGAGAACCGTGTTTCACTTGAGAAGCGACTCGCCGAGAAGCAGATTCAATTGACCGAATTGACCGTGCGGACTCCCGTGTCAGGAAAAGTCACGGCTCGTTCGCTGCGGTGGGTGTCAGACACTTTTGTGAATGAAGGGGATGAGCTGCTGACGATTGGACCTGATGACCAGTTGGAGTTTCACGCAAGCGTCGCTGAAGCCGATGCCGATTTACTCGAGCCCGACGATCCCGTTCACATTAGGTTGCGGGGCACATCAGTGACTGGCCATGTGCGGGTCATTGCACCGCGCGCGTCGCAGGTCCCGTTGCATGAATCGCTGATTGCGGCCAATGGAGGCCCGTTGACCGTCCGAGCCGAGACCGACGAAAACTCAGACAGAACGGAGTTCGAGCTGATCAAGCCCCGGATCAATGTTCAATGTCGCTTTGACCAGCAACAGGCCAGATTGCTCAACTCCGGCTTTGAGGGGACTGCGGCATTCTCGTCGCTTGAGGCAATGCGGCTCGGACCGATGCTTTATCAAGTCGCGTCAGAGTTCGTCCGCACGCAGATCGAGAACAGCACCCGGCAGCAATAAGGCACCGCATCGGCGGGGCCTCGCAACGATGCCCGCTGGCCAGGTTTGATCAATCGGGCTGAGTCTGCCAACCTTCAGGCCTCCAGACCCTTCGCGCTCTGAGCCAGGATTCACGCCTTCGCAGGACACGAATCTGCGCTTGCCCTCCTGCTCACCAACTCGGGAATGTTGCTCGATGATCCACCGTTGCAAACTGAAATACTGCCTGCTTTCCCTCCTTCAAGTCGCTGCGCCGACGACGTGCGGAACAGCCGCAGACTGGTCGTTCACAGTGAGGTTCTCGAACGAGGCGCGTCGTGAGGCATTCAGTGGACATGTTTATCTAATCTTCAGCAAACTCATCGAGGAACCGCGACAGGGGCCGAGTTGGTTCAATCCTGAACTATTCCTGTCTCAGGAAGTCAGGGACTGGAAACCGGATACACCGCTGGTCATTTCCAGCAAGCCGGCCGAGAACAGGCTTTCTCACCCGGTGCCTCTGGCCGAGATGGACCTGGCCGGTTACCGCGCGCAGGCAGTCGCTCGCTTCAATCCCTGGGAACGGGAAATCGGTATCGCACCTGGCAACGGCTACAGCCAGGTCGTCACAGTGGAGAAAGAAGGTCAGCAGCCGGAGCTGCTCATCAACTCGATCGTGCCGCCGAAAAAGTTCAAAGAGACCCGCTGGACAAAGTTGTTGAAGGTCCGTTCTGAACTGCTCAGCAAGTTTTACGGGCACGACGTGTACCAGCAGGGCGCTGTCATTCTGCCAGCCAGCTACTACGACAAGCCGGACCGCCGATATCCGACAATCTACACCGTTCCGGGATTCAGTGGCACGCACTACCGAGGCATCGTCGACAAGCCGATCGAAGAGGACAACCCGGGTGGAGTCGAGTTCATTCGCATCGTGCTCGATCCAAGTTGCCCGTTCGGACATCACGTCTTCGCTGACTCCGCTAACAACGGGCCACGCGGTCGCTGTCTGATCGAAGAAGTCATACCGGCGTTTGACTCACAGTTCCGCAGCATTGCAAAACCGACAGCACGGTTTGTCACTGGCCATTCCTCCGGCGGCTGGAGCAGCCTGTGGATTCAAGTCACATATCCCGAACACTTCGGTGGCACATGGAGCACGGCACCCGACCCGGTCGCCTTTCACGATTATCAGCAGGTCAATTTGTACGAACCGGGATCCAGCATGTACGTCGATGGCAAAGGCGATCCTCTGCCGCTGGCGCGAATCAACGGCCAGGTTCGATTGTGGTATCGTGGCTTCGCGGAAATGGAATGGACGCTCGGTCATGGCGGTCAACTTTACAGTTTCGAAGGTGTCTTCAGTCCAAAGGGTGAAGACGGTCTGCCCCGACTGATGTTCGATCGCAAGACTGGCGCCGTGGATACCGAAATCACAAAAACCTGGGAGAAGTATGACATTCGGTTGATTCTGCAACGCAACTGGAAACAGCTCGAACCCAAACTGCGGGGCAAGCTGCATGTCATCATGGGTGACGGAGACACTTTTTATCTCGAAGGCGCGACCGTGCTTCTCAAGCAGACACTGAAGGACCTTGGCAGCGACGCTGTTGTGGAAATCCACCAGGGAAAAGATCACTTCAACCTGCTGACGCCAGACCTGCGGGATCGCATCCGCCGTGAAATGGCCGAGGCGTTTCTGAAACATCACGACAGCAAGTAAAGATCGTTCGGCAAACGTCCGCACAATGTTCCCTCTCCCCTGTGGGAACTTTATTCATGGGGCTTGGAGCTGTAACTGGTTTTTGTTTTTGAGGATACGGAATCCGTTGAGGATCAGCTTGGCGTTGACGAACTGGCGGACTCGGGGGAGACGGCGGACATGGGCCGG
>CAYSJO010000621.1:0-7840 GCA_964431285.1 uncultured Planctomycetaceae bacterium | reverse complement strand
CCCTTCTTTCCACGAGCAACCGCTTCGACCTGTTACAGCTCCTCTTCCGTGAGCGTGATGATGTCTTGACCGCCATGTGATCATCCTTGATCAGGTACGGGACCACAGCCTACAGAAAATTGTGACATGACGGTCCACTAGTCTCCCATCAGTGACCGGTCCAGGAATCGATACGCCTGCTCTCGCGCGGCGGGCGGGAAGTCATGAGGAGTGTCCGGATAGACGGTCTGCAGGCGATTGGAGTGCTCGAAGAGTTCGTAAACAGGTCGAGCCGCCGCAATCGACTCGCGGACTCCCGTGACATCAAAGTCCCGGTCGTGAATCGCGGCACAGGCCATGAATGATCGCGGAGCGAACGACGCGATGATCTCTGGAAAGTCAAATGGCACTCTGTCGGCGTCGTTGCCGAAAACCGACGCGATGCGCGGCATGTATCGCCAGCCGGTCCAACTCGGCACATCGTCACGCTGAAATCCCGTGAAACCGCAACTCGATACGATCACTTTCAAACGCGGTTCGAAGGCCGCCGTAAACATCGCGTTGTGCCCGCCCAGCGAGTGGCCGATGACGCCGATGCGTTTCGGATTGACGATGGGCAATGACTGCAACAGGTCGACGGCCCGCATGTTGTCGCGAATTGCCTTCATGGTCCCACTCACGAATTCGGGGTGATCTTTCAGATGCCATTCCGATTCGCCCAGCGATGGATAATCAGGCGAAAGAGTCACATAACCGCGACGAGCCAACTCCAGCGCGTAATGCATGTTGGGTGAGCCGGTCAGGCCGACGGGTTCATCCTTGCCACGGGGAGTCGTTTGATGAAGACACAGGACCGCGGGCCGTCCTGCCTTCGTTGTTGATTTACTGGCCGGGCGAAGCAGCCACGCGCTGACGCGATCACCGTCGCTCATGTAACTGAGTTTTCTTCGGACAACGCCTCCGTCCTGTGTTTCAGCAAGCGACGTAACGTCCAGCGGTTGGATCGGCCATTGGGGCAAGCGCCCCATGACCTGCTCAAGACCTGCCGTGACGTGCTGTCTGCGAATCGCCCAATCATCTCGTGAACGTATCGGTTGGGAGCGGCCGTCAGTTGCCATCAGCGTCGAAACGTTGTCGTGCCGCTCGTACGCCGGACTTTTCTGTCGCCGCAATTTCTGCGTATGTTTGATCACGAATTCGAGAGCCTGCTTCGTGTCAGCGTAGTCGGTCTGATGTCCGCCATTCGCCTTATGCAAACTGAGCGTGTGGGGATTGTGTGGCTTGACTGACTTCAGCAGTTGCACCGTGCTGTCGGGTGGGACAGTGGTGTCCAGTTCACCAGTTGTTGCAGCAATCGGCATGGTGAACCGCTCCGGGAAGAACACGGCGCTGCGCCGGCGATACTCCTCAGGTATTTCGGACTTGCTTCCTCCAAACGATGCGGAAATCGCGTCCTGAAATCGAGTGTAGTTGACCAGGTCGGCTGTTCCGTTCAGCGACACAACTCCGTCGATCAGGCGTGGGTGCCGCGCGGCGAAAGTCAACGCCCCGGTGCCTCCCATGGATCCACCGGTCAGGATGACCCGATCGACAGTGAACTCGGCGCGCAGATTGCGGATCATCTGCACAACGTCAGCTTCCGCCTTTGGTCCCATCCACGAAGTCGTAGCCCGGTAGTCTGGCGAAACCAGCAGCATGCTGTGAGTGACGGCGACATCGCGGACTGCTCGACATTCACCACGCGATTGCTTCACGAACTGCCAGCGATCGGATCCGTGCCCATGCAGGGCGATGAGAACGGAGACCCAATCAGTTTTTTCGACACGGCCCGGAATCACGACAACGTACTTCTGGTCCGTTCCGTCGCACTCAGCTTTGAAAGTGCGGTCTTCGGTTCGCGACTCACCGGCGAGCAGTGGTCCCGCAAGGGTCGCCAGACCGATAATTGTCAGTCCGTTTACAGCAGCGAATCGAATTCGTTCCCCCGCCTGATTCATGTGAGCACCGTACTTCCAACCAGAAACGCGGACATGATCATCAGCCAGACAATTCCCAGGGTATGCCAGAACCAGGCGCAGAAGGTGACACCCCACGAATACTCGTGGTCGTAGTGATCAGCGAACGCCCGCAGCAGAATAAATGCGACAAACAGCAGGGCGACAACGAAATGCAGGGCATGCATGGCCACAAATGCAAAGGCACCGTCACGCAGACCGGTCACATCCGCCGATGATCGTTGAGCTATCAACAGACACCACATCGCATAGGTCTGGATGGCGACGAATGTCGTGCCGAAGATCACCGAACGAATCAGTTGCTGACGGAAGAGCTGCTGACGTTCGATGCGGACAAACTGACATGCCCGATGTAGCGTCCAGCTTCCGGCAGCGAGGCACGCTGTGCTCAATAGAAAGGCGGACGGAAATATCAGTCGTTCGGAATTGCCTGAGAACGAACTGGTCCTGACGAGCACCCACGCAGTCCCTCCAGCCACCGCGAGCAAGGCGGAAGACAGGACAAAAAAGACAAGAGCGAGATTGCTCTGGCGCTGCAGAAATCGGTTGATGGCAAACGTTGGTTCGGTCGTCTGCATGGCAGATTCTACGAGTGGCCTGGTTACGCGATCTTGAACGACTCTCAGTTCCTCAGACGTGCATGTCGACGTCATGTCGCAGGCATGTTGTCAACCGAGCAGGGTTGCCTGATCCTGCATCTCACGCGTTATTTCCGCAGGATATCCGGGATCACGAATCGGCTCGTTTTCCGGCAACCGCAGCCATTGACCACAGGCCGGACAGACGACCTTGAATGACAATTCCGGAGGCATTGAGTCCAGGTCGTCGGTTTCGATTCCAGGATCGTAACGTTTGCGGCATTGTGGACAGCGAACTCCACGGCGGCCACGACTGCGTGTGCCACCACGGCGACCACCTCCGCTCCGACGGCCTGTTGAGCGGTTTCCGGAACGACTGCGTTTGCGGCCACGGCTCCTCTTCGATGACTTTCCGGAGTGGGCCGACTCTCGCTGTTTGCGTACATAGACCGCGATCGAAACAACAATGCCCGCGACCAGAATTTGAGCTAGGAGCCAGCTCAGCTCTGACGCATGTATTTGCTCAGGTTCCCGATCATCAGTCATCTGAATGGCGCCAGCGGTCGCTGTTGCATCACGTGGCGGTGATGTCCGGAATTCGGCTCGTTTAACAGCACGATCCGCCAGGGCGCTGGCATCATCGGCCATCGCGAACCTGGTCGAGGCGAGCAGCGTCAGGACCGAGCAACAGAGAACTTTCTGCATGGCGATGGTCCTGACGGCGTTGTATGTGTCGGAGAAAGGCAGGCGTCGGAACCTGTTTGAATGGAAGTGAGAGCCGTGTGGATGGCACACAATTCAACGGCGAACCAGTAACTGCCGCGAATCAGTCGGCGGTAGATATTCCGCAAGTACTGAAGAGCGTCTGAACGGCCGGCGTGCCGAGTCCGTCTTCGTCCCCGATCTCCATGTACCGCTGGGCCAGTGGCCGGGCCTCATCGATGCGTTCGACATTCACCAGGACACGCGCTTTGCCGAAATACGCTGGTGTAAAGTCGGCGTTGAACTCGATGGCCCGGTCGAAGCTCTCAAGTGAGGCGTCGATCTGGTCAAGTCGCGCGAGGCACTCGCCACGATTGTTGAAGATTTCCGCGGATCCGAAGTTGTTGTTGATCAGCATGTCGTACATCGGAACGGCGGCTTCGTGCTGGTTGACCTTACCAAGTGCTGTGACCAACTCGAACACGGCCATCGGATGCTGGCTGTCATCAACGGCCTTCTGCAATGTTGCCAGGCCCTGCTGTGGCTGCCCACAGTCAACCAGACATGCACCCGATCCGATAGCAGCCGCAAAGTCGCTGCTATCCAGTTCAAGTGCCTTCTGGTAGCTGGCAAGCGCATCGTCGTTGCGGCCAAGGCTGCGCAGGCTGTTACCGCGATTACTCCATGCCATCGAGTCGTCCGGCGTAATTTGAAGTGCCAGGTCGTATGTCTGTATCGCGGCTTCGTGTTGGCCCGCGTCGTCAAGGATGCGGCCAAGATTGATCCACGCATCCGTCATTGTGGGGTCTGCCTGAGCGGCCCGTTGGAACGACTGAGCCGCCTCTTGTATCTTCCCGAGTTCCTGATAAGCATTGCCTAGATTGAACAACGGCAGCGCGGCCTTGTCTCCCGCATGCTTTACCGACTGCTCGTATGCGAGAATTGCATCCTCATACTGTTGCAGTTCGCTGTGAGCGCAGCCTTTCCCGTACCAGGCCTGGCCATGCGCCGGGTCCGCTTCGACAGCGGCTGCGAATGAAGTAATGGCTCCGGCAGGGTCTCCCTTTTCCAATTGCTGCATTCCGGTGGCAGTCAACGCGTCTGGATCATTAGACGAGGATTTTCGGAAGAAAGGCATCGTGACTCCGCTGGCATGAGGTTCTGGATTCCGTCACTCTTGCTGATTCTGGCAACCTCAATACTGGAAGACCACTCTCATTCGAGAGTGGGGAACAGATTCGGAGACGATACTGACAGCAGCGCAGACTGGCAGCATGCTGGCAACTTCACATCGCCATAGTTAGCGGATATCGCCGGAATGGAAATTCGACTGCTGAGTCAGCAGGACATTCGCCAGACGCTCACGATGGGTCGGGCCATCGAACTCATGAAAGAGGCATTCATCGCCCTGACACAGGGGACGATTGAGGTTCCGGTACGAACCAATCTCAGAAACGTCGCAGGTACGATGCTCTACAAACCTGCCCTGATGCCGTCATCCGGAGTGTTCGGAACGAAAGTCGTTTCAATTTTTCCTGGCAACGCAGAGCGGGGTCTGCCCGTCACAACAGGACTGATGCTGCTGAACGACAGCGAGACCGGGTTGCCACTCGCGCTAATGGATGCCGAGTATCTCACAGCACTCCGAACCGGTGCCGCGTCGGGCCTGGCGACGCAATTGCTGGCGAATTCAAAAACGACCGTCGCAGCCCTGTTCGGAACTGGCGGCCAGGCGGCCTGTCAGCTTCAATCCATGCTGGAAGTCCTGCCCCTGGAGACGGTCTATGTTTTCTCCCGCAAGCCGGCGAACGCAGAGTCCTTCTGCCGTGATCAGGTCGATGCGGCAGGTGAGTGTCGGCTTGAGCCTGCTCCGTCTCGACGGGTCCTGGCCGAGTGCGGAGTCATCACGACAGCAACCGGCAGCCAGGTTCCTGTGTTCACCGACGAGGAAACGGGAACCGGAGTTCACATCAATGGAATCGGTTCGTTCAGGCCGGACATGTCAGAAGTGCCGTGTGAAACGGTCTGTCGCGCAACAGTCTTTGTCGACCACCGCGAGGCGGCGCTCCGTGAGGCGGGCGATCTTGCTGAGCCAATGAAACGCGGCAGTTTGCCGACAGGCTTCTCGCCAGCGGAACTCGGAGAAGTCATTCTGGGCGAGCGTCCAGGACGTATCACTGAAGCACAGACGACGTTCTTCAAGTCGGTTGGCAATGCGGCCCAGGACATTGTTTGTGCGCGAGAGATTCTGGCCATTGCTCAGCGAGAGCAACTCGGACAGATTGTTGAAATCTGACAGTCGCCAACGCACTCAGACTCGTTTTCTACAGCACGCGCATCACCAGCAGGCTGCGATCGTCGTCATTGTTACCGGCGGCGTGGCGTTCACAGTTCTGCCAGACAGTGTCGCGAATGTCGCCAACGGGGTCTGTGGTCCTGCCATTGATGGCAGCGAGCACTCCATCCTGTTTGAAGAACTGCTGGCTCGGGTCACGCGCTTCCAGGATCCCATCGCTGAACATCACGACCAGGTCACCAGACTTCATTAAAATCTTCGAACTGGTATAGCTGGCAGCTTCAACGATTCCCAACAGCATGCCCTGTGAATCCAGCGGACGGACTTTCGAACCGTGAATATGTAGAGCAGGCGGGTGACCGGCGTTCGTGTACGTGAAGCTTCGATCGCGACTGTCGAACACGACCAGAATAAGACTGATGAACTGGTGAGGCACTGTGATCCGCATCAGAGCTCGGTTGACAGTCGCAAGCAGTTCGTCGTTTTCCAGTCCGGACAGATTTCTCGCTTCGAACAATGCGTGTATTGCTCCGCGCGCTGAGGCCATGACTGAGTTTGCCGGGATTCCGTGACCGGACGCGTCGCCAAGGACAATGGCCGTCCGGTATTCGTCCAGCGGCAGCAGTTCACAGACGTCGCCACCAACCTCACAGCAACTTCGTAGACGCAGAGCCACTTCGCAGCCGGGAAACCTTGAGCACACGTCACTCTGTCCGTGTGTGGCCGCGACGACTCTCATCTCACGAGACAGACGCTGACGGTCCTCACTGTCGTGCTGCAGCACAACATACTCAAGAACGTCCGCCATCTGCCGACCAAATCCGAACAGTAGATCGCGTTCATTCGTATCGGGTTCCCGGACGCGTCGATCGTACAACCACAACGTGCCCATCGGGCCGAACCGATTCTCGACAGCGACGACGACACCGGTCGTCATCTGCTCGGGCAGACACAGAACGGCACTGGGTTCCTGGTTTGTGACAACGTTGAGTCCCGCTTCAAGGGCCGTCAGGTCAGCCGGCGCCGATTCCAGAACGCGACGACGTGCGGGCACTTCGTGATCGGGCAAACCGTACGAAAGTCGGAATCGAATTGACCGTCCGTCCGGATCGAGCACAAACAGTGCCGCTCCACAGTACTTGAGCAGGGTAACACTGGCGCGTAGCAGAACTGCGAGGCGCGTATGGGCTTCGTCTTCTTCCGGTTCGGTCTGTGTGACCAGTGAGCCAATCTGACCGGCCTGCACATCGACCTGCTTCCGCGACACAAGGACACGATTCACTTGAATGGCAAGCAAATCGGCCAGCCGGTACGCAGAATCAAACGTAAGGCTGGGTTGAGACCGCCCAGGTACATCCAGATGAAAGGCACCGATTCTCTGGTCACCGTCAGTGATTTCGGTATGCCAGCACCAGTCGAGTTCACGGCGGTCGAAGCCGTCCTGTTCCTGATGTTGTTCCGGGAAGAATCTTAGCTCCCACCCGGTCGCTGCAGAGAACTCGGCGCACAGCGTAACCAGCCAGTCCAACGTGTTGGTGGTTCGACGTTCGGTCGAGGCGAGTGTGGAGAAGGACATCCGGAATCCGGTTGGGTATCAATGGGTGTGTGGCGCCTGCCTGAGCACGACACGCGCTGAATCGTCCGTTGATCGACATCGACAGCGCAGACCCACAAGTTGAAGCCAGTTCACGAGTCGACCCGTCATGCCGGCAAACGTCGTAAGCTACGATGCATTTACCAGTCGGTCGAGTCGCTCCAATTGTGCCGTTGAGCTGGCTCATCCGATCGGCCGACACGGATGCCAGCTAAGCAACGAGCCATTGGGCCACAACGCGCGGCATCGCGAACCAGATGCCGGTTTGCAGCACGGCACACACGCCGAGACTCATCACGACCACAATGAGCTGTTCGGTCGCAACTAGGCGGATGATCAGAAGTCGACTGCAGCCGAGACGATGCATCGTTGCAAATTCACGCTGCCTCAGCCGGACAGACAGTGCCACGACGAGTATGAAGAACAGCACGGTAACCGCGGACAGAACAGTGAATGCCATTTCGAAAAACTGCCGAAGTCGGACCACGAACTGCAATAACTCGTCAATCACGTCGACAGGGTTGAGCAACTGCGAGGGGTCGTCGGCATCAAGATACCGACCCATCAGCAGCGTCGCACCTCGGTCATCATGCGGAATCGCAATGATGGCCGTCACGGGAAACCGGTCTATTGGTCCGTGAAAGTGGAACGCATCGGCAGTGTCGTCAGTGATCTC
>CAYSJO010000620.1:0-9947 GCA_964431285.1 uncultured Planctomycetaceae bacterium | reverse complement strand
TGTCATTGCAAGGCCTACATCATCGACGGCATCCCAATGACAAATAACTAATGACAACTCACTCCCGAGTGACGCGAACCCCATCAAATGCCGGCTCCCGAATCAGCACCTCTACAGGATCCCACCGCTCTGGCAAAGTTTGGCCGGCTGGAGGTCATTGCGAAGTTGCTTGTCGAAGGTGTGATCATCGGGCAGCACAAGAGTCCGTTCAAAGGGGCGAGCGTCGAATTTGTCGAGCACCGCAAGTACTACCCTGGCGACGAAATCCGTCACATCGACTGGCGGGCCTTCGGCAAGACCGGACGGTACTACATCAAAGAATACGAAGACGAGACCAACCTGCGTTGCTACCTGTTCTTCGACTGTTCCGGCAGCATGGACTATGGGCAGAGCACTTTGAGCAAGTTCGACTACGGTCGCCAGCTCGCCGCGGCACTCGGATATCTGTTGCTTGCTCAGCGCGACGCCGTCGGGATGGTGGCATTCGACACAAAGGTCCGACAGCAGTTTCAGCCAGCCACAAATCCTCAGAATTTCCAACTGCTGACGTCCGGTCTGGAAGCGTGCCAGCCTGGCGGCGAAACAAGTCTGGGCAAAGTCATCGAGAAAGTACTTCCGTTGGTTAAGCGAAGGAGCCTGATCGTCATCATCAGTGACTGTTTCGATCGCGTCGAACGGCTGATGACCGCGCTCAAGCGGTTTCGGCATGCGAAGCACGAGGTCATGCTGATGCAGGTTGTCGCGCCGGAAGAAGAGGAGTTTCCGTTTCGCAATCCCACCCAATTCCGCAGTCTGGAACGGCGCGGGCATCAGCTGCTGGTGGATCCACACCGGCTCCGGAAAATATACCTCGAGCAGTACCGCGAATTCCTTGAAGAGCTAGAGCGACGTTGCGGGGGGATCGGGGTGGATCACATGAAAGTGACGACATCCGAGCCGTATCACACAGCACTGGGAGCTTTCCTGGACGGTCGCTCGCGTCAGAAATAACGCTTGTTGAAGAACTCGTCACAGCGACAGCCGGATCAGCGTTTTTTCCTCGCAGTTTTTTTTGCGGCCTTTTTCTTCGTCGCCGCTTTCTTTTTCGCGACCTTCTTGCCTGCCGGTTTTTTCGGAGCAGCTTTTCGTCTGGCCTTCGCGGACGCGGAGACTTTTCCCGATGCTGGCTTGCTCTTTGTCTGGCCAGCTTTTTTCTTTGCCTGCGCGGCTTTTTTTTTCTTTGCGTCAGCCTTCTTTTTCTCGGTGGCCTTTTTTGCCGCCCGATCCTGCGCTGCGTGACGTCGCTTTGCCCGGCCACTCAATACATCGATCAGCCGATCATTCGCCGTTGCAAGGGAACAGTCCGTGTCTTCGATGCCCTTGGGCGACAAATCCATGTCCAGAATGAACTGCGCTTTCGGCGACACGGACAACGACTTCACGAGCCAGGTGAACTCGAGACCATCGGCTTTACGGGTGTACGACTTCAAAGCGTCGGCGGCCGTGTCGTCACCACTTCCCGGTGGGACAAGTCCCAGCCACACCGAGCAGCGGATCATGTGTCCGTCTGCAGGGACGACATGATTTCCGAGGGTCGTCTGCAGCAACCAGTTGCGTGCGAAAGGTGTCAGATACTTAATCTTGGTGAGTTGCTTCTGAGCCAGTTCCATCGTCTTACGGCGGATGGCATCAAAGTCGTACGAGTACTGATAGTCGAACACGTAGTGCAGAATCCCGCGGACTCGATGGGCTCGCAGTGCTGGTTCGGGAAGGCCATCGAACACAGGTTCGAGCTCGGAGATCGTGCTCACGCGAACTTCATTCCAGTCAAAGAAGTCACCGGTCAGCCGATCGAACGCTGCCTGGGCGGCCTCAAAGATCGCGTCCTCAAGACAGGTCGCGAAAATCATCGCCTCAAGCACGGGAAGCTGCTCGTACTTCGGCAGACCTCCGAACTCTTTCTTCAACTGCTTGAGCAGTCGAGTGACGATCTTCTGCCGGTCGGCGGCTGATGACTTTGATTTCGATTTCGCGGCAGCCATGGATTCTCAGCAGAGTGTGCAGGACGAGTGAGCAGACCGGACGGGACGGATTTGACCGCCTTGATTCCACAGGTTCAAGCTTCCCGGATGGTCAGTCTTCGGATTCGACGTCAACCGACGACGGGAAAGTCGCGTCGTCAGCGTCAGATTCTGTCAATTGGTCGTCTTCAGGCGGCCCGCTGTCAGCCAGTTCATCAGATTTGCCTCGCTCCGCAGCCAGTTCCGCAAGGATGCGAGTGGACTCGGCGGCGCCTCCCAAGTCGTCGTTCAGAACAAACTTCAACACTGGAGTAAAACGGGTTTGGATTCGATCGGCGACTTTCTTCTGCAGGAAGCCGCGCGAAGAGTCCAAACCCTGCAGGCACAGTGCCCGGTCACGATCACTTCCGCGGACAGCCACGTAGACTTTCGCCGTCCGCAGGTCCTCGGAAACTTCTGCCCGCACCACGGTGACATTCTTGATTCGCGGGTCGCGCAGCTGAAACAGTACCGTTGAAGAGACAGACTCCAGCACTGCCTGAGACACACGGGCGACACGACGTGTTGCCATTTGGTTTCACCCGAGGAATTCGATTAGCTGCAAATCGGAAGGCGTGCGGTTCAGGGACGTCTTTCAGCGACAAGTCCGTCCCGACAGAAGCTAATCGTCAAGTGATCGCTTGACTGAGTCTATCCGGAAGGATTCGAGCAGATCGCCGTCTTTCACATCGTTGAAACCCTCAAGACGAATACCGCATTCCATTCCCTCGCGAACTTCTTTCACGTCATCCTTCACGCGACGCAGGGAAGCCAGCGGGTAGTCGTTGAGGACTTTCTGATCGCGAATCACATGGACGCGATTGTTCCGCCCGATGGTGCCATTCAGGACGCGACATCCCGCGATCGTACCGGTGCGGCTGATGCTGAATGTCTGCAGCACGATGGCTCGACCCGTGGCGACCTGCACCAGTTCTGGTTTGAGCAATCCTTCCAAGGTCCGGCGGATTTCGTCGATGACTTCATAAATGATGTTGTACCGACGAATCTCGACACCGACCTGTTCAGCCAGACTCAAGGCACGATCTTCTGCAATGACGTGGAAGGCGACGATGATGGCGTCCGACGCTCTTGCGAGATAAATGTCGCTCTCATTAACACCGCCTACGGCATCGTGTAGCAGTTTGACACGCACTTCCGGGTGCTCGAACTTTTCGATCTCACCCTTCAGGGCTTCGAGAGAGCCTGGCGTGTCGCCCTTCAGAATCAGATTGAGATCTTGAACCTCGCCTTCGCGCGCCGCATCCAGAATATCTTCCAGTGTGCGCGGCTGACCACTGCGTGAGAGGACTTCCGCACGCCCATCTGCCGCGCGTTCATCCGCAATCGCGCGAGCCTGTTCGATATCGTCGAGCACATAGAAATGATCGCCCGCACCGGGCACTTCACCCAGCCCGGTGACCTTGACCGGCATTGACGGCGGGGCCTCCTGAATCATCTCACCACGATCGTTGTAGATCGCTCGAATTCTGCCGTACGAGCTTCCGCAAAGCATCGTGTCACCGACTCGCAGCGTTCCCGTTTGAACAACCAGCCATGAGATCGGTCCAACGCCCTCGTCGCGAAACGCCTCAATACAGACACCCAGGGACTGGCGATCGGGATTCGCTTTCAGTTCACCGATTTCAGCGGTCAGCAGAATCGTTTCGAGTAGATCATCGAGGCCCTGGCCGGACATTGCCGACGTCCGAATCACTTCAACCTCGCCGCCCCACTCGTGCGGCTGAACACCGTGATTGGCCAGGTCCGTCAGAATCTTCTGCTCGTTGATGTCCGGTAGATCCATCTTGTTCATGGCCACGATGATCGGAGCACCCGACGCTTTTGCGTGAGCGATACACTCCACTGTTTGCGGCATGACGCTGTCGTTTGCCGCCACAACCAGCACGATAATGTCCGTGACATTGGCACCACGAGCACGCATCTCACCGAAAGCCGCATGGCCAGGCGTGTCAACAAACGTGACTTTCTGGTCTCCGTGTTTCACCTGGTAAGCGCGAATGTGCTGCGTGATTCCACCGGCTTCACCGTCAGCCACCGTCGTTTCGCGAATTTTGTCCAGCAACGACGTCTTACCGTGGTCGACATGGCCGAGAATCGTGACAACCGGTGGCCGTATTTGCAGTGTGTCCTCTGCGTCTTCCGTTTCGGCGATTCCCGTGAGGAGTTCCTCAGAGGTCTGCTCTTTCCGGATTTTCAGTTCGACACCCAGTTCGGCAGCAATTTCCCAGGCCGATTCTTCGTCCAGAGAGTCATTAATGCGTGCCATCGTGCCACGAGCAAACAGAGCGCCGAGGATCTGTTTTGCAGGACGGCCGATCGCCTCCGACAGGCTGCGAACTGTCGCCGGCAATTCCAGCGTTGCCGATGTTTTCAGTTCCACCGGGCCGGTGCGGCGTTTCCGCGGCATCCGTGACCTTCGCCGTCGGGAATCGTAATCATCGCCGGAAGGTTGTTGGCGTCGCTGTCGACGCTGGGCTCGCGCCGCATCCAGCGAACCTCCACCACGCTTCGGTTCACCTTCCTGATTCGTGAACTCGACATCTTTCTTTTTTCCACCGCCGCTGCGTTTGTCTTCCGACGTTTTCTTCAGTCGCCCTGCCAGCGGACTCTTGCCGTCCAGCTGATGTGGTGCCAGCGGAATGTCAGGTTTCTGCGCGACCGGTTCGACTGCCGCCTTCTGCTTGGACTTGGTCGGCTCAAATTTCGGAGGTGGAGCCAGTCCCGGCATGGATGGACGGGACCGGGCTTTCTCTCGTCGGGCCTGCAATTCCGAGTGTGTCGGCGTTCCCCGAGGCACCATCTCTTTCGCCGGACCGCCCCCATGCGCAGGCATGTAGTCATCGCGGCTGTGTGTTTCGATCTCGCCCGGCGGCTGCGAGGGGTCGTCCGACTCGGTTTCCGCTCCACCAGCAGAATCTGCGATGACCGAGTCGTCAGCCACGACCTCGACCGTATCGGATTCATCGCCAACAACCGCCTCTTGATCAGATTCAACTTCGCCTTCGGTGTCCGATTTTTGAACTTCCACCGGTGGGACGACTGGGTCGTCGGTCACGGGTGTTGGCTCAGGTTCCCGTTCCGTCCGAGGTGATTCCTGGGAAACCATCGCCCGAATGTTGCGCATCCGCTTTGCCGGATCGCTGACAGGCTCGCGCGTCGGGGCAAGAGTGTCCACAGGCTCAGCCGGCTCTTCCTTCTCAGAACCGGACATATGACTGAGAACGAGTTCTTTCTCTTCAGGCGAGATTGACGCCAGAGCGGAACCCTTGACGGTCAAGCCCGCAGCGCGGCAGTGCTCAATCAGCACTTTGCTGTCTAGACCGAGTTCTTTCGCAAGCGAAAAGATTCGGATTTTGGTCGCTGCTTCGGGCATTGAACTCCAATCGATCTGTCACATATCTGTTCCTGCCAGATGGCCTACTGACGCCAACGACAAAAACTCCGAACGCTTTGATCAGGCAACATTGGGCCCATCGTCATGTGGCTCAATGTTGCCAATCAGGCTTCCTGTTCCGAAGCAGCGGGATCAGCCGCCACCAGACTCTCAGGAGTCGGAACTTCTGCAGCCTCCTCAGATCCTGTCACTTTTTCGGACGCTACCTCGGCTGTCCCGTCGGCATCCTCAGGTGACTCCGAAGCACCATCTTCATCGGTGGGCTGCTCTGCAGCCTCTTCCGATGCGTCCTCGTCCGCCACCGCGGTCGAATCCGTCGCTTCCGTTTCCGATCCATCCGATTCTGTTGATTCACTTTCTTCAGCTTGCGTCGATTCGGCGTCTGATTCCGCCGACTGTCCGGCAGCTTCCGCCGCAGCCTGCTGCTCACGTTCAATCGCTCGCCGCTTCGATTCTTCACTCTTGCGTTTGGCGTCTTCTGCTTCCTGCCTTTCCGATTCCGTATCCGCAAAGTCGACAATCGCAGTGCATTGTTCAGCTGTTAGTCCGCCCAGTTCGGCCAGTTCGTCTGGCTCAATCACAGACAGGTCGTAGAAACTGAAAAAGCCTTGCGAAACGAGGTTCTCTGCCACCTCTTCGGAGAGGTTCGGGACTTCCGAAAACGCCATCACGGACTTCTCAAGCTGCTCGTCGAGCTCCACCTGGGTCATCACTTCGATGTCCCACCCAACCAGTTTCGATGCCAGACGAACGTTCTGGCCCCGCTTGCCAATCGCCAGTGAAAGCTGATCATCCCGCACTAGCACGATGACACGGCCGAGCATCGGGCAAAGAATCACGTCTTCGACTTCCGCCGGCTGCATCGCATTGGGAACCAGCACCTGTAGTGAGTCATTCCAACGCACGATATCGATTCGCTCACCAGCCAGTTCGTCGACGATATTGCGGATACGGGACCCACGCACACCGACACATGCGCCGACCGGGTCAATCTTCGTGTCGATACACGACACCGCGACCTTGGAGCGATAACCGGATTCTCTCGCCAGAGAACGGATCTCGATCACGCGCTCTGCGACCTCCGGAATCTCCGATTCGAACAGCCGCAGAACCAGTTCCGGGTGGCTTCGAGACAGAATGACTTTGACACGGCTGCCAGCCTTGCGAACTTCAAGCACGACGGCACGGGTGCGTTCGTTGGTACGATGTGACTCGCCAGCGATCTGTTCACTTCTTGGCAGGACTGCCTCGACCTTGCCAATGTTGACAATCGCGGCGCCACCTTCAAACCGCACAATCGAGCCACTGACCAGTTGGCCGCGCTGCTCTTCAAACTCGTCGTACAGTGAATCCCGCTCTGCCTCGCGGATCTTCTGAATCATGACCTGCTTGGCAGTTTGAGCCGAAACACGGCCCAGAATCGGACCAATGTCATCAGGTGGAACTTCCTCACCATTGCACTCGATGGCGGGCTCACCCGTCTCACGATCGACATCGACCTTCAGCTCATAATCTTCACCAAAGTGCTTGCGGGCCGCCGACAGGATCGCCTGTTCGATTCCTTCGAACACAATTTCCTTGTCGATGTTTTTGTCGCGATGAATCGCGTCGACCACTCGGAGTACTTCGGTGCCGTTCATCTCCATCCCTCCTGGCCCGGCAAAGTACAGGGCCAAAAAAAAAGTGGGACACACACGTCCCACTTTCACGCCAGCATCGCCGGCGGCACAACAGCTCTGCAATGCAGACCTGTCGCTTCCGGTATCCTCAGGTCGAGGATGTGATGTCTTCAGTCGCTCACATAGAGAAAACCTCTAAAGGAAGCTCGGCCAAAGGCTAAATCCAACGCGGCCCGGCCTGACACCACGGACGCTGCATGAACGTGAGAACCCGTATTGAAGCGCCTGCAGTACTGACGCTTCCCGGGCCGTGTCCAGTGACGCGGCAAGATACTGACGCACTCTCTGCAAGTCAAGCGGCGGCAAGTCAAGCCGCAGCAGGATGTTGTGCCACGACGCTACCTCAATGGGGCAGACTCGAATTGACCCGAAACGACAATTCTCCGTAGTGTCCCGACTGCAATCCCGGGCCCGCTTCAACTGCATCCATTGCATCCATGACTGAGCCGCAATCTGGTTGGAGTACCACTCCAACAGGAGTTCCTGAAACGATGCCAATTCAATGTGGCAATCAGACAAGTTCAGATCGGTCTGGACTGGCTGCAGGTGTCATAATTGTTCTGGGCATGTTAAGTGGTTGCAGATTGTTCAATCTCGACGATCGCACCGAGGAGCCCCCTCTTGAGTTGCCGCGGATGGTTGCACCGCGCGATTCAGTCCAGCTGGACGTGCTGTTTATTGATCGGCCGCAGAACGATGCGCTGCTCACCGATACACTCTGGAGAGAAATCGATCAGATCGCGGGTCGACCGGCCGCCGAACGTCGTCAATTGAAGCGACACGGCTGGCGCGTGGGTCATGCCAGTTCACAACCGCCCAGGGCTCTCGAGGAGTTACTCAAGCTCTCCTCGGAACAGGAGTTCCACGATCCGTCTCAGCGGCTGATCGGCCGGCGAATCGCATTGGCCACAGGAACCGACTTTCCGATCGATGTGACTGAGACTCTGACGGAATTGCGGATTCGCGTTTCAGACACCGCAGATGTGCGTTCCTACTCAGACGCAAAGTGCGTCCTGCGGACGCGGCTCGAACGCCAACAGGATGGCTGGGTGAAACTGCACTTTCTTCCTGAACTCCATCACGGCAAAGCCTGGCTCAGACCCGTGGCTACGTCGCAGGACTGGACGCGTCGGCGTCAGCAGAACATCGAGCCACTCTACGACCAGCAGTTTTCGCTGAGTCTCAATCTGGGCGAAATGGCCGTGATCACAGCCGAGTCATCCGGTGCTGAGACCACTGGTTCAGCCTTCTTCCGCAGCCTGGACGAGACCGGTCGCCTGCAGCGAATGATCGTTGTACGGGTCGCCGACATGCGCCGCCTGACTCCTGTCTACGAAGACCCGTGATCTCTGTGGGGGCAGCTATCGGAATGGCGCACGAAAAAGGGAACCGAAGCGAACTTCGGTTCCCTGCATTGAATCCGCATCATACATGTCAGCTCAGGCGGACTTTTCGGTGCCCTTCGCGTTTTCGCCCTTCTTCTGACCGGGCTTCTTTTGGCCTTCTCTCGGCTTCTTGCCAGCGCCAGGCTTCTTGCCACCGCGACGGTTACCCTTGATCTTCTCCTTCTGTTCGGCCGTCAGGATCACGTCGACTTTTGCCAGGAAATCCTGTCGCAGTTTGCCGAAGGAAGCGCGAATCTCGTTCGACTTTTCCTTCTGTTCCGGGCTCAACTTCGTGATTTCGGCGAGCTGCTTCCGTGTTTCCGCATCCGGCTTTTTGCCGGCTGCACGCAGTTTGGCGATCAGTTCCTTCTGAGCACTCTTCTGCTCGTCCGTGAGAATCGCCTGGCGGGACTTGTTGAGTTCAGCAAACTTGGGAGCGAACTCCTTTTCAATCGGAGCCATGGCTTCCTTCTGCTCTTTGGTCAGCTCAATCCCACGCAACATCATGGCAGCCAGCGACGGGGCCTTGCGTTCACCACGCCGTTTTTTTCCCTTCGCGCCCTTTTCACCTGCAGCTGCTGGCTTCTTCTCGCCTTTGGCACTCTTTTCGCCATCACCGGCCAGTGCACCGGTCGCAATTGTGAGGGCCAATGCCAGACTCAGGAAACAATTTGCGATCTTCATACTGTCAATCTCCCGTGACGACTTGCATCGTCTGTTTAAACCAAAATGAGGCAGCCCGCCGGAATCGGCAGACTTGTTTACATGACCATGAACAGTCGGGCCTAACGCGAAGTTTCTCGCTACTCGCTGGATATCGCAGATTTTCGAAACTTCGAAGACAGGAAGCCCGAGAGAAAAACACGCCGGCTTACTGATTGAAACCGGGGTGTCTTCGTGATTCGAGAAATGTCAGCCAAACAGCGGTTCAATCACGTTGCCATCGCGGACAACCATGATCGGCCGTCCCGTGTTGGTGTGGTATTCGGCGGTGTGGTCGATGCCGAGTGTGTGGTACAGCGACGCAGCCACATCATCCGGTGAGTAGCCGACTTCGTCTTTCGGCAGAGTCGCATTTTCGTTCGACTCGCCAAGGACCTGGCCACCCTTCACTCCGCCACCGGCCATCAGCATGAACATGCAGCGCGGGTAGTGGTCTCGGCCGATTCGTTCAGTATTGATTTTCGGTGTACGACCGAATTCACCCGTGACGAAGACGGTCGTGGTGTCGAGCAGTCCCTTAGCCTTGAGCCCGTTCAGGAGACCGGACAGACCACTGTCGAGCGTCGGCAGGTTGCGATCCTTCAATCTCGTCCATCCATCGCGGTGCGTGTCCCAGCCGCCCAGCGAAATCGTGATGAACCGCGAACCGGCTTCGACCAGACGCGTCGCCAGCAGGCAGCTTTGGTTGAATCCGTCGTCGCCAAAC
>CAYSJO010000619.1:0-17849 GCA_964431285.1 uncultured Planctomycetaceae bacterium | reverse complement strand
CCTTTCCCGCCCTTTCTTTCCTGGCTTTTACTTTTTTCCTTTTTTTATGTTTCTTTTTGTGTTTTCTTTTGCCCACCTCTAAAAAGCCGCTTTTCGTTCGCGTGTGGGGGTCGGCGTGCGTCCCCTCACCCACCACTCGACCTTCCCACGTGGACTGACCATTTTCACTCTCCGCGAGTCGCACACGGGGTTGCCCGTCGGCGCGAAGCAATCCGGCGACGCTGGCAAAGTCCAGCGGGTGCAGTGGTATCTCGATTTCGACAACGTCCAGTTGGATGACGTGAAACAACGCAGTCCCCGGTTGAACATATTGCCCTTTCTCGACATGCACGTCACTCAGCACACCTGAAAACGGCGGAAAGACCTCGGTGCGTCGCACGTCAATCGCTGCCAGACTTCGCTGAGTTTCCAGCCGATCGCGTTTCGTTTGAAGCTGCTTGCGGCGAGCCGGAATCAAATCACGCTCGTTTTGCATGCGGATTCTCGACTCCTCGTACGTCTGCAGTTCGAGCAGAGACTTCGAGAGCTGGCTCTTCGTAATCGAATCATCGGCAGCCAGTTCCTTCATCCGTTCGTGCTCGGCCTTTGCTTCCGTATAGTCTTTTTCAACCTTCGTCAGCAGCCGTTGGTTATTCGTTTCCTCACTGGCCAGAGTTGCCAGCTCGGCGTCGACTTCAGCGATCGCGTTTTCACTCTGGATGTACTGCTCCTGGTAGGTCCGCGGGTCAATCGAAAGCAGCAAATCACCCGCTGTGCGGTGTGACTCGGACGGAGGCTGGTCTGATGAAGCCGGAAGACCAGGTCCCGTCACGGATTCCCCGATCTTCAGACGCGGACTCGCCACGACAATCTCGCCCGCAACCTGGGCGGAGTAAGTCACTTCCTGCTCGGCACGCACCGTTCCGAATCCGACGATGATTTCTCTCAGAATTGCCGGTTCGGTTGTGAAGACCTCCACATTCAGGATCCGCTCGACCTCGGCCCGCAACTCGGGTGCCTTCTTCAGCGATTCCAGAAACGCGAAGGCTCCACCGCCGGAGACGAGTATCACAACGCACAAAGCCGCCATGAGCCATGGATTCATCCGCCTCGGACCACCGGTCGACGTGTTCGAGGACTGTTCTGACTGATTCTGACTGCTCATTCTTAAATACCGTGGACGACATGACTTTCGACGGCAGCTTGTCGCGATACCCCCATGCCTTACCTCAGGAAGAGAGTCGAACGCTACTGCAACACCAGCAACAGGCCGGCAATCACCAGCATGATACTCAGTCCATAGTACACGGAACCCCTGTGTTTGAGGTGTTCGATACTGTCGGACAGTCCCGATGCTGAGAATCGCCACGCTTCTTCGCGGCCACTACTGAGGAGATGACGGTCAATAGCGGTCGCCAGAATTGACACAACTCGGGCTGGGCCCGTCACACCGAATTTCCAGATGTGTTCCAGATAGAACCAGTTGCCGCTGAGTCGGCAGAGTGACTCCAGGCCGCGCACTGGCTGAGTGGACTCCTGGAACTCGAGCGATCGGTGCATCAGCCATGCCACAACAGCACCCAACAGAGCGGCCGGAGTCGCAGCTCCAAAGGTCAGGAAACTGCCGAGGAATACACTCGCATCCGATTGTTGTGCTGCACGATGCATCGGGAAGAGGCTGGCGGCTGCCATCACGCCGACCACCAGTACCGCAGTCATCCCGATACGCACGACTGTTATTTGCGACGATTCCTCGATTCGCGCCGCCTCACGGCGCTGTCGCATCACACCTCTGATCAGCGCGAACGCGAACAGCCATTGTCCGAAAACGCACGCAGCCCAGACAGCATTGCAGACGCGTTCGCGCGGCAGTCCGAGCGTGAGTGCTTCCGGTGAGGCCAACGCCTCGGCACGAATCAGATGCAGGATGGCATTCGGTCCGGCCAATCCACTGATCAGCACGGCGATGCCGAAGTTGCAGCACATTCCACTCAGCTTGAATCGTGCGATATCCAGCCCCGTGACATTCAGTTGAGAATCAGACGACAACAGCAGCACGGCCGCCAGTATCGGCAATTGAATCAACAGGCTTTGCATGACGACGCCTCCGTGGTCAGGCTCGGCCACGACGCTCCCGGTGCATGCGAGTGCAACCACGCAGACACTTAACAGAGGCACAGCCAGATTCAGCGATTTCTGAGTCGCAGCGATCGTGGCGGCAACAATGACGGTCAATCCACTCAGCCCGGCGATCAACGTGCCGCCATCCGGGACAGTTGCGGTGATCGTCCCCAGGTGCGTGACTAAAGCGAATCCTGGAAGAACAGTCACCAACAGTATGTCACTGAGCTCGGGCCGCTCGACTGATGCGTAGTACTGCCGCAGCCACAGGATTCCGGGACACAACCCGCATCGAATTGCCGCTGCGCCGGCAAGACACACACTTAAACCGGCCACCACTTGAGCTGCGTCGATTCGTTCATCTGCAGCGGCACTGCGCGCGAGTTCCAGCAAGTCCGTTGTGTGATATCGGGAAATACCGACCAGGACGCCAGCCACCAGACAGGCAGTCGACAGCCGCAGTATTCCCAACGGTGAACGTCTCCGTTCAGCCTCGGGCTCGGCATCCAACGACGATCGCAAGCACACACCTGCCAGAACGCCCTCGAGCAGAATCCAAATGACGACCAGCGCGACCAGATCAGTTGTCAGGGTGGCACAGGCAGCCAACGGCAGAAGCGCCAGCCGACCACCCTGCACAACGAATTCTGTACTTGACCGCCGCTGCACACGCAGCAGTGTCAGACAAGCAACGATCAGAAGCAGTGGCGTTGTTCCTGGAGAGAAATGCAGAGCAGGACTGACGGTCGTTTCGATGCTCCCTGGAAGCACAAGCCACGTGCCCGGCGACAACGATACGGTCGTGTCCGAGAAGGCAGACCACCCGGCAACCGCGATGAGCATCACGACCAGGAGGTATTCCACACCTGAGACAATTCCTGCACTTCTGCTCAACTTCGTCGACATGGACGGTTACCGCGAACGGGCGAGAGTGAGTCGTGTGGTTATTGCGAGTCTCTTACCTTTGTCCAATCGACCCGCACGCCGCGCGTTTCCACCAGGATTGCCACACGGTCATGATCGACTCGCTGCCACCTGAATTCTGAAACGGTCGGGTCGGTGGCACATCCTGGAGAAAACGGTTCCACGTTGCGATCCGAAGAGCCTCCTCAAAGAACCTTGCATTGCCAGCGCGAGCTGTCGCGGCAAGTGGTGCAATCTTCTTCACGGAAGCTTCTCCGCTGAGCTGGGCAAATGCCAAGAGAGACGCGTTGTACTCGCTCGCATTCCTGACGGCGTCCAGATTGTCGAGTCGGCTCCCAAAGTGCTTCGCCAGCTCTGGACTTCCGGTCATTCCCGCAGCCCGAATTTGCAGATAGAGCGGACCGGGTGGCGAACTTCGAAACCACTTGATCGCTTCCGGAGTGACGTGCCGGATGGCAGTCAGCACGGCGTGTTGCCGCTCTGGAGAGACATTCTGAGCATGAAGATGTCGCTCGTAGAGATCACCAAACGCGGTGCGAAATGCCGGATCACTGAACGCCATTTGTGAGATCTTCAGCAGGTCGGCGTGACCTTCGAGGGTCGTTTCAACGAACGGGTTGGGATTAGTCTGTCGTTTCGGATGGTCGACCACGATGTTGAACACGCAGAACGGCGTTTGCTGGATCACTCCACCGGCAATTTCACGATAGATGGAAATGCAGTCGCGGCCGGGCGCGACAGCTCGAAACGTGACGCGAGCATTCGCGTTCGAGTTCTTCTGCATGATTACTGGGGAGACATGCTGATAGCCGTTAAAGCTGAGGACGTCTCGCGAGAGAACGAACTTGTTAGGCCGGAACTTCGCGGCAGGCATCAGAATCGAAAACTCCTGCCCGAACTGCAGTTTGACCGTCCGATTCTTCCAGCCAGTTGGCGTGACCGTACGACGATGACTCACGATGTACGGGTTGGCAGGTTGAGTGCTGCTCTTCTGAGCTGATGCGGGAAGACCGACCAGAAAAACGGCAGTCAAAGCCAGCGGAACTCGGTGAGATGTCACAATTCCGAGCGTCATGGATTCTCCTTAGGAGTTCTTGATCAGGCCCGCCAGGAGATCAACGACTGGTACGCAAAGTTCTTTGGACAATCATGTCAGGAAGCAGGAATTCGTTCACGGAAAAGGATGGATTGATTCATCGTCAGGTGCCACGGACTTGCGCGTTGAACATTGTCCGACCTCGCGACAAGATTGCAAAAGCACTCGACTGATCTCCTGATTGGAGTAAACGATGCCGGGACTTCGATTCGGACTGCTGCTGACGCTGGTCTCACAGGGCCCTCTGGTCTGGTCGGCTGAGGATTCTCGGGTACCTCCACGACCACCGTGGGATACGTCGAAGATCACCGGGTCGCCAGATCCGCCAAGTCCGTATCGCACCGAGCGGCTCTATCCGAAACTTGCGTTCCAGCAGCCGGTTGCCATGGTTACTGAGCCACATTCAGGGGACACGTTCATGGCCGAACGCGAAGGCCGCATCGTGCGATTGCCACGCGAACAGGACAGCAGTGAGGTCAGTGTCTTCTTTGATGGCATGCGGGACATTCCGGGGTTGACCGCTATCTATGGACTGACGTTTCACCCGGACTTTGGTGCCAATCGGCAGTGTTTCATCTGCTACATCCTCGAGAAGGAACTGCCGAAGGGAACTCGTGTTTCCCGCTTCACGGTCGAAACAGATGGCATGTCGCGCGTTGATCCGGCTAGCGAGGAGATTCTCCTCGAATGGAAATCCGGCGGGCACAACGGCGGGTGTCTGAGGTTTGGCCCGGACGGATTTCTGTATGTCTCGACCGGCGACGCATCTCCTCCGTCACCTCCGGACGAACACTCAACCGGCCAGGACATCAGCGATCTACCCGGATCGATTCTGCGCATCGATGTCGACCGTCGTGATGGCGACCTGCCGTACGCGATTCCGGACGACAACCCCTTTGTCGAACTTGCCGGAGCCCGGCCTGAAGTGTGGGCCTATGGACTGCGGAATCCGTGGCGAATGAGCTTCGACCGCCAGACCGGCGACCTGTGGCTGGGCGATGTCGGCTGGCAGCTGTGGGAAGTGGTTCACCGTGTGACCAGGGGGGGCAATTACGGCTGGAGCCTCAAAGAAGGTCCGCAGGTTGTGCGCCCCGAACTGACGCGAGGTCCCACGGAGATCATCGCTCCGGTCATCGCACATCCCCGGTCCGAAGCCGCATCGGTCACTGGCGGCTTTGTGTACCGAGGCAGTCGATTGAAGGACCTCACCGGTGCGTATATTTACGGTGACTATGTCACCGGCAAGATCTGGGCGCTACGGCAAGACGGCAGCAAAGTCACCTCGCACCAGGAACTGTGCGACACGCCGATTGCAATCATCGCGTTTCACGAAGATGCGAATGGCGAGGTTTCATTCATGGCGTACAACGCAGGCACCATACACAGGCTGGTTCCGAACGAGTCCGTCAACGAACCGCGTCCGAAGTTCCCTGTCAAGCTGACCGAAACCGGACTGTTCGATTCCGTCCCTAAGCACCACCTTGCCGTCGGCGTCGAGCCGTTTTCCATCAATGCTGAGCAGTGGTCCGACGGAGCAACCGCCGAACGCTTCGTGGCCATACCGGGACTCGGTACAGCCGTGTTGAAGAAACCTGAGGGTCGCGTTCCTGTCGGCTGGGGCGAGTTCCCCGGTGACACCGTGCTGGGCAAGACCATCTCGATTGAAACGCGTCCTGGCGATCCAAAGAGCTGGCGCCGCATCGAGACGCAGATTCTGCACATTCGTGGAGAGAAATGGCGCGGGAACTCTGGCGAGTGGGCCGGCTATTCGTACGTCTGGAATGAAGACCAGACCGATGCCACGCTGGCTCCGGCTGACGGGCTCGATTTGGAATTCGACATCGCTGATCTCGATTCACGTGATGGCGGAACGCGCAAATTCCATTGGAGAGTCTGGAGCAGGTCGAAGTGCTATGCGTGTCACAATCCCTGGACCGGTTATCGACTGGCTTTCACCGTGCCGCAGCTGGACAGGACGGTCGACACCTGGGTGAATCGACGCGGCCTCCCGTGGATGAAGAAAAAGGTCAACCAGCTGACTTTGTTTAGAGACAAAGCCCTCGTTAAGGCGGTCGGCCTGGGTGACGATCGTCCTCTGGTCAATCCGCACGATAACGATTCCAGTCTGGACGATCGTGCGCGCTCGTACCTGCACGTGAACTGTGCTCATTGCCACCGTTTTGGTGGCGGCGGCACAGCAACGATCGATCTGCGGTTTGACGTGCCGCTCGAAGAATCGCGAATGCTCGAAGTGAGACCCACTCAGGGTACGTTCGGCATCAGCCGAGCGAAGATCATCCAGCCGGCCGTTCCAATTCAGTCGGTGTTGTACTACCGAATGAGCAAACTCGGCCCTGGCCGAATGCCACACATCGGTTCGTCGTCAGTCGATCGACGAGCCATTCATCTGATGGCACGCTGGATCTCGTCTCTCGAACCGACCGACCCCGCTGGACTGTTAACCAGCACATTGAAGCGACAATCAGCCGTCTGTCATTCACTGTTCGAGAAGACAGCCCGCGAGCCGAGCGTGCTGCTCAACCTCAGACCCGGAGCGGACGCCATCGCGGAGCTGTTGACGTCAACATCTGGATCACTGCTCCTGATGCGATCGCTGGATGGCACTTACCTGCCGAGGCAGAATCCCAGCGAAGTTCTGCGCGTGTCGCCCCACGTCAATCGCAGTCTTCCACGACTGGTCTACAGTGAAGTTCTGCGACAGGCTGCTGCCGTCACTCGCCCCGAAATCCGTGACCTGTTTGAGCGATTCCTGCCGGAAGATCAGCGGTCGAGCCGACTGGTCACGGTGGTGAGCGCGGCTGACATTCTCGCGCTTGATGGCAACGTAGACTCTGGCCGAACACTGTTTCTTGAAAGTCAGACGTTGCAGTGCCGTAACTGCCACCGCGTTGCCGACAAGGGCAAGTCACTCGGCCCCGATCTGACGCAGATCGGCAAGCGACTGAATCGGTCGCAGCTTCTGCAGAGCATTCTTGTTCCGTCGGAGAAGATTGATCCGAAGTTTCGCACCTGGCTGGTGGAAACATCCGCCGGTCGCGTCTTCACAGGACTGCTTGTCGAAAAGACCGACGACAAAGTTGTGATCAGGACGAGCGACCACAAACTGATCGAGGTCCCGGCTGATGAGCAGGAGTTGCTGGTCGCACAACCAACTTCACTGATGCCCGAACTTCAGCACCGTAGTCTCACGGCGCAGCAGCTATCCGACTTGATTCAGTATCTGATGTCGCTCAAGTAGGTCCGACCGAAGAGATGTGAGGCGGTGCCAACAATACGGCGATAATTACAAGTCGCCCCAAGGCGCCGGATCCTCGGGCAGGTCATTCCACGAATTCCAGACTCGCCAGAATTCGGGCAGGTCGTCGCCGTAGGCTTCGCGCGCCAGATGGAATGCATCACCAAGCCGCATGCCCGCGAATTCTGACTCCGGCCGACCACTCTGCTCTGCCAGATCAGACATCGCCTGATTCAATGCCGGCGATGCTGTTCGCGGGTTGAATTCATGGTCTGCCGCAGAATCGTCCATCGGTTTCCGTCCTGTTCTGTTGTGCGGGCCATGTCCCTTGTTTGCGCCATCAGCCCGTAAGTTTACAGAGTGCGGAACAAGCTGGGGTGGCCGTCGGCCACAAACAAATGAGAAGAAAAAGCCTGACCGCCTTGTTTCCTGGGGAAAACATAAGATCAGCCGACATAGAGCAATGGCCCATCCGTACACGTCACGACACGACGGACAGCAGCGGATTACCCGCAGACACCGGAACGGGTCGTCCATCCGGAGTTCTCAGCATCGTGTGCTGATCGATTCCCAGCATGTGATAAATCGTCGCGGACAGGTCTTCAGGACGCACGGGATCACGATCTGGATAGGCGGCGTGACGGTCGGAAGCGCCGTAAACCTGACCCCCAGGAATTCCGGCACCGGACAGCAGCACGGTATTGCACGCGGCCCAGTGATCCCGGCCAGCTTTGCTGTTGATCTTTGGCGTGCGGCCGAATTCTGCCAACCAGACGATCAACGTCTCATCCATCAGGCCGCGTTGTTCGAGGTCGTCCAGCAATGTCGAAAAGCCGCGATCGAGATTGGGCATCAACGTCTTGCGATGCTTATTAAAGTTGTCGGCGTGCGTGTCCCAGAAAGCGTCGTCCCGTTCCCAGTTGACCGTCACGAGTCGCACGCCTGATTCCACGAGCCGCCGCGCCAGTAGACAACCCTGACCAAACGGTGTCTGACCGTATCGCTCTCGAAGGGCGTCGGGCTCCTTGTCGAGATTGAACGCTCGACGTGTCTCCGCCGACGTCAGCAGGTCCAGCGCCTGGGCGTAGTGCCCATCGAGACTCGCAGCGACCTGGGATCGTTCGGCAAGTCTCGCCTGTTGATCAAACTGCCGCAGCAGGCGCTGGCGTTCCAGCAGTCGCTGCGGTTGGTCGACTGGCGGGAACGGTGCGAACTTCGAGTCGTTGGCATGCTGGGAGATGAACAGTGGATCGTCGCCGTTACCAAGAAACCCACCAAAGAAACCGGGAAAGATGTGGTTGTTCGCCGAGACCTGATTCGCGGGAGCATTCAGACTGACACCCGGAGGCAGTGCCGATCGGCCACCCTCCAGGTGATTCATGACGGCGCCGAAGCACGGAAAGTCGTCCGACGCGTTTTGCGGGTTGGTCTTCGGTCGCAGATGTCGGACACCGGTCAGCATGTAGTGCATGGCTACGGTGTGTGTGTTGTCCGGATGCGTGACGGATCGAATCTGAGCGAACCGATCGGTCATCCGGGACAAAGCCGGCAGATGCTCACTGACAGTGATGCCAGGCACCACGGAGGGAATCGGATCGAACTCACCGCGAATCTCGGCCGGAGCGTCCGGTTTCAGATCCCAGCAGTCCTGATGCGCAGGAGCTCCAAACATGAAGAGCACAATGCACGACTTCGCACGACCGAACGATGGGGCGTGTAAGACGCCGGCGTCGGAGACCGATCCTGCCGCATCTGTTGCCAGAATCTGATCCAGGCCAATCCCGAGTGACGACAGGCCGCCAATCCGCATCCATTCGCGACGTGAGAATCCCTCACACGTGCGGGTGTCGCCGCCATGGATTGAGAACATGTCACGTCTCTGGGTGTGATCAACGGGAAACAAGTGGCTCGACCGCGAATGTTGCAACAAGTGATACTGGTCGCGACTCAGCTGCAGTACGATTCCGCCTGCAGGCAGTCTACCGGCATATGAGCCAGACGTGCTATTCGAGGGTCAGCAATGAACATTGCGAGATGTTACCCGCTTTGTAAATCATTCGGGTTTTGCCTTCTGGTTTTCTCTGTTGCCCGAGGGGTTGTGGCAGAGGATTCCGCAGAGTCCGTCGACTATCTGCGAGACATCAAGCCTCTGCTGCAGACCAAGTGCTTTTCCTGCCACAGTGCCCGTAAGCAGGAGGCCGGGCTGCGTCTGGATGCGGCCACACTGATTCAGAAAGGCGGAGAAAGTGGGCCCGCGATTGTGCCGCGTGAATCTCGCGACAGTCTGCTGCTGAAACGTGTTACTGCCGCGGATGACAACCGGATGCCGCCTGCGGAATCGGGGACTCGTCTGACAAGCAAAGAGGTTGAGTTACTTACACAGTGGGTCTCTGGCGGGGCGAAGGCTCCCGAGGAATCTATCCCGCAGGATCCTTCCAGGCACTGGTCATTCCAGCCGCCCGTGCAGTCGACACCTCCCCGCGTTTCCGCAAAGTGGATTCGAAATGACATAGATCGCTTCATTGCCGTTGAGCATCAGCGTCTTGGGGTCACTGCTGTTGGTGAAACGTCGCGATCCATGCTGTTGCGCAGAGCATCGCTGGCCCTGGCAGGGCTACCACCGACTCCTGAAGAACGCCGGAGTTTTCTCAACGACGACTCGGCCACTGCCTTCGAGAAGGCCGTCGACCGATTACTCGACAGTCCGCGTTACGGAGAACGCTGGGCTCGCCACTTCATGGATGTCTGGCGATACAGCGACCCGTCCGGATATGGGAAGGAGATCCGGGACGGTCGCGCCCACATCTGGCGCTGGCGGGACTGGATTATCGAATCACTCAACGCCGACAAGGGCTATGACCAGATGGTCGTCGAGATGCTGGCGGCCGATGAGGCGTCGCCGGACGATCTGGATGCTTTGCGAGCAACCGGGTTTCTGGCCCGGAACTGGTACAAGTTCAATCGCGATGTGTGGCTCGACAACATCGTTGAGCATTCCTCCAAGGCGTTTCTGGGCCTCACCGTGAATTGCGCCCGATGCCATGACCACAAGTACGATCCGTTCGAACAAAGCGGCTATTACCGCATGCGAGCCGTGTTCGAGACTCACGACGTGCGGGACGATCCATTCGTAAACGCGTCCGCCCAGATCGTCCGCACATACGACGCACATCCGGACCGCAAGACGTTCCCGTTTATTCAGGGTGACGCGGACCGTCCGGATAAGGACAACCCGGTCACACCAGGTCTTCCCGAACTGCTCGGTGAGTTGTCGGTTCAACCCGTGCAACTGCCAGTCACGGCCTGGTACCCGGCGCTGAACAAAGAGCTTCGCGCAAAGGCTCTGGCTGATGCCGAGTCACAAATCGCCAAGGCTGATGCATCGTTACGAAACGCTCGAACCGCAGTGACAACCGCACGCAGCCGTCTTGAAGCTTTCGGCACGCCCGATGCCACGCCGAAAAGTCCGCCGACCGTTGCCACACCTGCTACTCCCGTGTTCGAGGATGACTTCTCGAAACTCGACCTGGATCGATGGCAGGTTGAGAGCGGGCAATGGAAGGCCGACAAGGGACGCGTTTCACAGTCGCTCGGCGAAACAAAGCAGCATCGGCTGGTTTCCTCGATGGATCACCCGCGTGATTTTCAGGCAACGGTGGGAATGCGCATAACCGGCGGAGCGCAGTATCGATCGATCGGGCTGGGCTTTGATGTGCATGACCGGGCGATGAATGCGGTCTACATTTCCGCGTCGGGCGGAAAGGTGCAGGTCACGACTCAGGCGAGTAACGGAACCTGGCAGTACCCGGCAGTGGGAATGGCTCCCCATCAAATCAAGGCTGGCCAGGACCACGTCCTGGACGTGGCAGTCAAGGATCAGTTGTTGAACGTCTCAATCGATGGTGAGTTAAAGGTCGCGTTCAATTTGCCGCCGCGGGAGCCAGGCAAATTCTCGATCTGGACGTTTTCTGCCACTGCCGACTTCGACAGACTCACGGTTTCCAGTCTGCCGCCGGGCCTTCAATTGAAGCCGACTGCCAAGGGGTCGGCAGCTCCGGCAAAGGCGCTGACCCGTCAGGACCTCGAAGTAGCCCTGCAGGTCGCAATCAGCACGGAACAGGTGGCTTCAGCGCACCGTCGCGTGGCGGAATCTGAGTCTGTCTCTCTGGCAGCGCGCACAACTGCCGAGCTGGTCCGGTACGGCCTGGCGGAAGGAAAACTGGACGACCTGGCCGCAACTGCCGGGCGAGCGGACCGAGATCTCGCTGTTGCCCGGCTCGAAGAGCAGGTCGCACAAAGCCGCCTGAAACTGCAACAGACACTGCCAACCGACGACAAAGCAACGAAAGTGCGGGCGCAAATCGAGCAACAGCTCGCGGCTCAGCTCAAGCAGTTGGAAACGGCCAGGGCAAAACTCGACAGCGGGTCGAGTGATTACGCACGACTTGGTGCGACCTATCCGGAAACGAGTTCCGGTCGACGACTGGCATTCGCGAGGTGGATTACCGATCGGAAGAATCCACTGGCCGCGCGAGTGCTGGTGAATCATGTCTGGCTCAGGCACTTTGATGCGCCGCTGGTCGAACGCACATTCGACTTCGGGCTGCGGTCGGAACAGCCGCGACACGCGGCGCTGCTGGACTGGCTGGCCGTGCAGTTCATGGAGGACAACTGGAGCCTGAAGACTCTCCACAAGCAAATTGTGATGTCGGGCGCCTATCGCCTGAGTTCGTCCTCTGTGGGGGCATCTGCCAAATCCCGGTCGATCGATCCGGACAATCATGCCTGGTGGAGAATGAATGCGCGACGCATGGAGGCGGAAGTTGTGCGAGACAGTGTGCTGTATCTTGGCGGTAGCCTGGACCTCACGATGAGTGGCCCGCCGGTCGAACATACCCAGGGCCAGACAGTGCTGCGTCGCAGTCTGTATTTCCGCCAGGACAAGGAACGGCAGATGACGTTCCTCAGCCTGTTCGACGGAGCGAAGGTCAACGAGTGCTACCAGCGAAAAGCCACTGTTTCTCCACAACAGGCGCTGGCGATGTTCAACAGTCGCATTGCATCACAACAGGGGGGAAAACTTGCCGAGACCCACTCATCGCTGAACAGCCACGAGTATGTGAACACGCTGTTTGAACTCATCCTGTGCCGCGAGCCCTCTTCTGAGGAGATGTCTGAATGCGCGGCGTTTCTGGCCGAATTCAGCGGCAGCCCGGCAGCCCGACATCAGTTGGCGCTGGCGATGCTCAACCACAACGACTTCGTCACGATTCGATGAGCAGAAAAGGCAACGTAGGCCGGACCAATCGAAACGCTGTTCCGGCAATTCTGACGCGAATGGTGCCGGTGCTGCGCGTTGCTTGTTCCGGCCTACGGGGCTCCGGGACGAGAGCTCAGCCAACCTCAAGCGGAATCGGATTCCCTTTTGATAACACGAAGGGACGTCCCTGCTGGTCGTGGGATTCTTCGTGAGGATCGATGCCCAGGAAGTGGTACAGCGTCGCCACGAAATCAGCCGGAGTACACGGGTCGTCGGCCGGATAGGCTCCCATTTTGTCCGAAGACCCGTACAGCTGGCCGCCTTTAATCCCGGCACCAAGAAACGACACCGTGTACACGTCAGGCCAGTGTTCGCGGCCGCCGTTCTTCAGCGTGACTTTTGGAGAGCGGCCGAATTCTGCGGCCACGACCACAAGTGTCTCGTCCAGTTGGCCGGTCTTTTCCAAGTCGGTGACCAGTGCATACAGGGCCCGATCCTGCGGCGGGATGAGGTCCTGCTTGAGGGCCGAGAAATTGTTCCAGTGCGTGTCCCAGGCAAATCCGTTGCGTCCCTGCGTCCGCTGCCAGTTGCATTGCACCAGTCGCGAGCCAGCTTCCAGCAATCGCCGTCCCAGCATCACCGACTGGCCAAACAGGTTGCGCCCGTATCGCTCTCGCTCGACCGGATCGACCGATGACAGATCGACCGCATCCCGCACTTTCTGCGAGCTGATGACTTCGACCGCTTTCGTTTGCGCCTGACTGATTGACTGTGCCAGGCTGCCTCCCCGCAGGTACTCGGTCTGCTGATTCAACTGGTTGACCAGACTCAGTCGGCGGCGAATGGCCTCGGGCTTTTCCAGCGGACGCAGCGGCAGGTGATCGAGTTTGAAATCGTCGTCGTTCGGATTGCCCGCTGTCAGCATGGGGTCGTACTTCCCGCCGAGCATGCCGGCAAACTGCCCGACACGACGTCCGCCGGCGACGTCCATGCGATGCGGCACGATGACGAAGGGGAACATCGGACCGTTGCCCGGAGCCAGCTTGGCCACACACGAGCCCAGATGTGGCATGTCCTGCCGAGACATGTTGTTCGCATCCGGCACACTGCCCGCGTAACGCGTCCCGGTAAACATCTGGTACGAGCCACGAGCGTGATCGTTGTGGTCGTGATGCATGGACCGAACCAGTGCCATGCGATCCATCAGCTTGGCAACGCCGGGGCAGTGTTCGCCAAATCGAATCGACGGCGTCGACGTCGCGATCGTGTCGAATTCACCACGGATTTCTGGTGGCGTATCCGGTTTCGGATCGTACATGTCGTGCTGTGGATTCGCTCCAGACAGATACAGGATGATGCAGTTCTTTGCTCGCCCAAACCCGGGTCCGTGGCTTTTCGACTGTGCCGCGGAGACCGACCGATTCAACAGACCCGGCAATGAGACGCCGCCCATCGCCAGTCCACCAACCTGGATCATCTCACGGCGGTCAATCCCGCTCCGCAGTCCCGGGCCGAAGAGATTCAGCATTCTGGTCTCCGTCACAATCTGGCGCCACTAATTCAGGACGCAGGGGATGGCATATCTGTTTCGAGCAATGCTTTCAGTATCGATAAACGACCGCTGATCCGTCAGGTTAATCGAACGGAGCTACTCAAATAAGCCCCGATTACTGACGTGCCACGCCGTGGCGCCTTTTGCAGGCGACCACGGCCAACCTTGTGGGTGTGGATCGATCACGTTGCGTGACCGTGTTTGCTCGTAAACAGACCGCGCCGCGGCAAGAAGTTGAAGGGCTTGACGGCTGATCTTCACTTGGCTGTGGCCTCTTGCGGCTTCGCCATGCCGGTTGCAGAGCAACCGCCACCACACATACTCAGGCTGGCAGTCCACTAAGAGAATTGGCATACGGGCCGAGCCGCTCTGCGACAGGCACACTCAAATCGCAGCGTCGATCGCACGGGATTTCGTCTATTGGGTCGGAGAGGATTCTGACACACTCTGGCCGGACGATTCCGGCATGACTTTTTGGGCGGTTTACGTGGAAACCACGCTTCACCAGCAACTCAAACGGCTCTACGCGGTCGACGAATCGGACTGTGAAGTCACGATCGACGGTTTTCGCATCGACGCCGTGGCGGGAGATCAGTTGTTCGAAGTCCAATGCGCTTCGCTGTCAGCAATCCGTGACAAAATTCGGCGGCTCGTGCAATTGCATGACGTCGTGGTGGCCAAGCCACTGTTTGCACGCAAGCTCCTTGTGAAACGCAGTCGAAAAGGCGGGCGTGTTGTATCGAAGAGGTACAGTCCTCTGCGGCAGACATTTCACGACATCGCGGTCGACCTCGTCCATTTTGTCAACGTTTTCCCGCACCCGCGCCTGACGCTCGAAGTACTGCTGGTCGACGTGGAAGAGACTCGACTGCCGCCACTCCGCAACCGCTGGACTCGGAAGAAGTATCGTGTGCAGGACCGGCAGTTGCTCAACGTTGGGGAGCGACTGGTACTCCGATCGGCAGCTGATCTGCGAATCCTACTTCCGGATAATCTGCCCGAGCTGTTTACAACCGCCGACATCGCGAGCGGCGCCAACATCCCCCGCTGGAAGGCTCAGAAACTCAGCTACTGCCTGCGTAAGACGGGAGCCGTGGTGACAGACGGAAAAACTGGCAACGCCATTCTCTATCGCATCCCAACGACCGAGCAGAAGGCCGCCTGACTTTCGCTGTGCCACTCGGGACGCAAGGCGAGCGTTGCTGGATTCGTATTCGATGTTTGGCGATGTGTATCGAGCGATCACGTACCACACACGGCAGACGACCTCTCGCTGCTATCGCCCGGGCCTTTATACTGCCGTTGGCTATTGGGAATGAAACAACTCCTGGTCCCGTAACCTGGCGAGTATGGGAATGCACCATCACGCATGTCATTGCTGCGGACTGATCCACTCCATCCCGGAATTGCTCGCCGGGGACCGAGCAGTTTGTGTGCGCTGCCAGTCAACGATCTGTCGGCCGGGTTCCAGTGAACGCTCGGCCTCACGCACAGCGGCGGCGGCCATGGGAGCGTTCATCCTGTTCTGGCCAGCCGTCCTGCTGCCGATTCTGGAAGTCGAAAAACTGGGGCATCGGAGCACATCCAGTGTGCTCAGCGGAACACTGGAGTTGCTCTCACACGGAAGCTGGTTTGTTGGCGGAATCGTGTTCCTGTTCTCCATCGTGTTTCCGCTCACCAAGATCGTCATGCTGATGGAACTCAGCCTGCTGCGACTGTGCCACAAACGGTTTCGATCGTGGACCTACCGTATTATGGAGCACGCCGGAAAGTGGAGCATGATGGATGTCATGCTGCTGGCTTTTCTCGTGATGCTGATCAAACTGGGCAGCCTGGTCCAGTTTCAGTTCGGCCCGGCGGTGATCGCGTTCATCCTGTGCGTCGCTATGAGCATGCTGGCATCTATGAGCTTCGACCCGCACGCGATCTGGCAAGACGATGAGTGACAGCCCGCGGTTGCCCGAATCCGACAGCGTGCAAGGGCAGAGCAGTACTGAATCGTCTCGCATCACGGCCCGCTGGATCTTCCCTGGCGATGGTGAACCGATCGAGAACGGACTCATCGAAATCACAGACGGCCTGATCACCGACGTCACATCGCGGCGTGGGGCTCCCGACTCCAACACGGTTGATCTCGGAAACGCCGCCATCATTCCCGGTCTGGTCAACGCACACGCGCATCTGGAATTCGCCGACCTGAGTGAGCCGATTCAACCGTCGGCTCCGTTTGCGGAATGGATTCAATCGCTTCTCGCCTATCGCCGCGAACGAACGGAACCACTGGACGCGTTGATCGCCCGCGGCCGGCAGGAATCAGCCGATGCCGGAGTCAGCCTAGTGGGGGACATCGTAACCGGGGACTGGACTCCAGACTGTGTCCAGTCGACTCGGCCCGCAGTCGTCGCATTTCGCGAATTGATCGGCCTGCGTCCTGAGCAGGCGGACGACCAGATCGAAATTGCCCGACGACACATCGCCGCGTGCAGAGCCGCTGGAGATCACGTCATGCCAGCCATCAGCCCGCACGCGCCCTACAGTGTCAGTCCGGAGCTCTTCCACCGATCAGTCGGCCTGGCCCGTCAGGAAAACATCCCGCTGTGCATCCACCTCGCTGAGACTCAGGCGGAACTGCACTTGCTCCGTGACGGAATGGGCGAGCTGTTTGAAATGCTCTCAGCATTCGGCGTCTGGCAAAACGGTGTCATTCCGCGCGGCACACGCCCGCTCGACTACCTGCAACCGCTCGCGGAGCTGGAACATGCATCGATTGCACACGGCAACTATCTGACGGACGAAGAAATCGCATACCTCTGCGAGCACCCGAACATCGCCGTTGTCTTCTGCCCGAGAACTCACTCGTACTTTGGACACACTGACCATCCCTGGCAACGTCTACTGGATGGAGGAGCCACTGTTTGTCTGGGCACGGACGGTCGATCATCGAACCCGGACTACTCGCCGTGGGCAGAACTCCAGTTTCTCGACCGGCAGACGGACGGTCGTTACCGCCCGGTGCTGCTGCAAATGGCGACGACAGGTGCCACAAACGCAATGGGGCAGGGACATCACATCGGAATTCTCGCCACTGAACAGCGGGCAGACCTGTGCGTCGTCGACCTGAGAGATGCAGAGGGCAGTGACCCCTGGGAATTGTTATTCTCGCCCGCAGCCCGTGTTCGCTTCCAGAAGGATACATCGTGATAGCTGACACCCTGGCCAATTCACGCGCTGCCTGGAGAGACTCCTGCGAGAGCCAGCTTTCGACACCAGCTGGTCGAAATCTCAACCGCCATAACTATTCAGGTACACGATGTCAGGACCATTTGAATTGGCAGCAACGATGTCTGGATACCCGTCGCCATTCAAGTCGCCGGCTGCGACACAATAGGTACGATGCGTCGCATTACTTACCTTAAGCATCTCGGTAAACTCGCCACTTCCGTTGTAGAGATACGCAACAATCGGTTGCCCCCGGTTGCCGGAAACTACGTCTGGGTCGCCGTCCTGGTCCAAGTCAGCTTAGCAGCCCGTTGAAGAACCTGGCCGTGTAACGGGGAATGATTATTCTACGTGTGTTCGTTTTCTGAATGGAGTATGACGATGTCGTTGCGGCGGCGAAACACTGAGAAGCAGCGGGAACTGTGGATCGAGACGGGGTCGG
>CAYSJO010000618.1:0-7313 GCA_964431285.1 uncultured Planctomycetaceae bacterium | reverse complement strand
CAGACACAGGGATCCAACAACAAAAGCGTACCCCTCTACTTTCTTATCTACGAGATTCCGAGGCGAGTGGGCTCGAAATTCCGACGCAATCCCTGGGATTTTCGAGATTCCTCACGGACGGGCCGCCTCGAATTAGCACTGCGGAAACGACTTTCCAAAACTGCGGCGGTGTACCGGACCGGGGGCAGTTCCGGGCATTCCGTTCGTACCCCAGGTCGCAACCACCGGACGCACGAACGCGTGTGGGCGCAGATCAAGTTGACTGCACCCGACGAGTGCGTTCCGGCGATCCCGAGAATCAGATTGATACTCATCATGGCCTCAGCACTCGGTTGAGACGTGGCTTAGTCTTCGAGTGTTTGACGCTCGAAGGACGAGCTCACGACTTCACTTCCCACGGAGACCATGATGCGATTCTACAAACAACAGTACGGGTTCTATGCCGGGAACGGGACTACGGAATGCACGCCCTAGATCGAGTGGTCAATCGAATTGAGGCGTCTATGAAAACGTTGCCCGTTCGCCCAATAAGGCCTTTCGATGTCCCAGTCCGACTATCTCGATCTGGTCCCCAACCGCCCACCGTATCTGTGGGTTGATGACGTCGTCTCGATCGATGGTCAGAGCATTCATACACGGAAGTTCGTCGACCCAAAGCTCGAACTGTTCTCAGGGCACTACCCGGACTTCCCGGTATTTCCGGCGGCCCTGCAGTGCGAGTGTGCGTTCCAGGCGTCGGCCATTCTGATTGCGAATCTAGGAGTCTCAACTGATCAGAAAGTGCCAGTTGTCGCCCGAGCGAACCGGTTGAAGTTCAAGCGGATGGTGCGTCCGGGAGACTTACTCGACGTTCATGTGCAGCTCGAGGATCGCGTGAAGGACGTGTTCTTTCTGAATGGACGCATCCTGCGCGACGGGGAAGCGACGACAACTCTCGAGTTTGTCACAACCGCAACTGATCCACATGGGCCCGTCGACGACGTCGTGGCTGAGCAACAGGCGTAGAAGCACTGCACTGGGCTGAGAATTTGGACCATCGCCCGGATACCCGGGTGGTCACCAGGTCGCACCGGTCTACAAACAGTGACGCATTGGTCTTCTGCCTACTGGAGAACTGCTGTGTCTCGGCTCACCTGCGTCGTAAGTCTGTTGTTTCTGTCCGTAGCAACTGCATGTGCAGATGACTGGACGCAATGGCGGGGTCCGGACCGCACGGGCATTCTGCCAGCTCAGGACTGGCCCGAATCACTGGCTGGAGATCGGCTCAAGTCTCAGTGGCGGATTGCCCTTGGTCCGAGTTACTCCAGTCCGCTGGTCACGAAAGATCGAATCTTCGTAACCGAAACGCGTGGCCAGAAAACGGAAGTCGTGACTGCTCTCGACCGCGCGACCGGGAAGCCGATCTGGACGGCTGAATGGCCCGGCGCGATGTCGGTTCCTTTCTTTGCGGCAGCGAACGGAAGCTGGATTCGCTCCACTCCCGCGTTAGGTGTCGGTGAGTAGTTTGTTGCCGGGATACGGGATGTTCTCGTGTGTCTCGACGCGGACTCCGGCGATATCAAGTGGCGAGCGGACTTTCCTCAGCAGTCGGGAACGAACGTGCCGTCCTTTGGCTGCGTCTGCTCTCCGCTGGTCGACGGCGACCATGTCTACATGCAGGCCGCTGGCGGCTTTGTGAAGCTCGACCGTGCAGACGGCAGCATCGTTTGGAAGTCGCTGGATGACGGCGGTGGAATGTATGGCAGCGCATTCTCGTCGCCGCTGATCGCGACGATTGCCCGTCATCGACAGGCCGTTGTGCAGACGCGGAAGCAGCTCTGCGGCGTCGATCTGGAGACCGGCAGTGTCCTGTGGTCGCACGACATCGAGGCCTTCCGGGGAATGAACATCCTGACTCCCACAGTGATCGGCGACACGGTGTTTACGAGCAGCTACGGAGGCGGGAGCTTTCTGTTTGAAGTGAAAGGCTCGAAGGAAGGCGGCTTCGAAGTCACGAAGTTGTGGCGTAACAAGGTGCAGGGATACATGTCATCGCCCGTCGCGATTGATGGCTTCGTCTATCTGCACCTGCGAAATCAGCGATTTGCCTGCATCAATCTGGAGACAGGCGAAGTAGCGTGGGGCACGACCCCGTTCGGAAAGTACTGGAGTCTCATAGCTGCTGGCGACCGAATTCTCGCACTGGACGAACGCGGCGAGCTGCTACTGATTCGCGCGGACCCGACGAAGTTCGAGCTGATTGACCGCCGTGAAGTGGCGACCCGGCCAACGTGGGCTCATGTCGCCGTAGCTGGAGATCAGGTTTTCGTTCGCGAGCTGGACGCGATGAGTGTCTTCAACTGGATGCCGGCCGCATCCGCCTCTCGGGACAGCTCCGCGGCCGAATGAGCCAACCGGCAAGTTCGTAGGATCAGCGGGGCGTGGTACAGACGCAACTGTGGAACTTATCAGCATGCCGACGCCAGACATTGATTCCACCAACGAGGACGTTACGTCACCGGCGACTCCCTACGACGCGATCCTGCTCGTTTCATTTGGCGGTCCCGAAGGGCCTGACGACGTGATGCCATTTCTCGAGAATGTTCTGCGCGGCAAGAATGTGCCGCGTGAGCGGATGCTCGAGGTCGCCGAACACTACAATCACTTTGGTGGCGTCAGCCCGATCAATGCACACTGTCGCGACCTGCTCGATGCGCTTCGTCCCGAACTGAATGAGCACGGAATCGACCTGCCCGTTTACTGGGGCAACCGCAACTGGGTTCCGCTCCTGCCAGAAACGCTGCGAGAAATGAAGGCGGACGGAATCCGTCGGGCTCTGGCGTTCGTGACCTCATCGTGCAGTTCTTACTCGTCCTGTCGGCAGTATCGTGAGAACATCGAAGAGGCTCAGGCCGCAGCTGGCGAAGACGCACCGGAGGTCGACAAGATTCGCGTCTTCTATAACCACGCGGACTTCATTGATGCCAATGCTGTCCGTGTGAATGCAGCGATCGACGAGATTCCCGTTGAATGGCGACCGCACCTGCATATCGCCTATACCGCTCACAGCATTCCGTCATCGATGTCCAACTCATGCGATTACGTGCAGCAGTTGACCGAAGCCTCGCGACTGGTGTCCGCAGCCGTGGGCGTTCCGGAAGACAGATGGAAACTGGTTTATCAGAGTCGCAGTGGCCCGCCTCAGGTTCCGTGGCTTGAACCAGACATCTGCGACCACCTGCGTGACCTGCGATCTCAAGGCGTAGAAGGCACGATCGTGATGCCGATCGGTTTCCTGTCGGACCACATGGAAGTCATGTTCGACTTGGATGAGGAAGCACGTGAGGTCTGCGACGAGATCGGACTGACCATGGTCCGCGCCAGGACGGTGGGCACGCATCCCCGATTCATCACGATGATCCGCAAACTGATCGAAGAGCGGTTAGACGACCGCGTGAAATCAAGCATCGGGCGCTTCGGACCGAATCACGATGTGTGCCCGCTCGACTGCTGCCCGCGGCCTCAGCGACCACGCCACACATGAGTATCAGACGAAGCTGTCTCATCTCCTCGATAGGCAGTACCGAACTCGACGGGATTATCCCCCACGTAGTAGAGGGCTGTCGTCGCCAACCTCGTTTGGTGAATACATAAATCAGTCATCTGCCTTCGGGAACGCTTTTCCCACGTAAGCTACAAGGTCTTCGCGCGTACCAAGTTCAAGGCGGTGCATGAGCCGGCATTTGTGGACATTGGCTGTCTTTTTCGTGATCCCCATGCGTTCAGCAGCCTCGCCGAGAGTCAGCCCACAACCGAGCAAACGCAACAACTCGATCTGCCGTGGCGTAACTAAATCCTGCGGGTCATCTCGGCGAACGTTCTTTGACATTGAACTGACCCTCTCGGACGGCAGTCGTAGCGCACCGACTTCCCTGTGCGTGCTGCATGGTCCATGCAGGACGTTCGAGTCCGCCACAGATCCCCGACAAATCTCGAGAAATAAGATGACCGCTGCAGGAGACTGGATGATTTTCCGGATTTCACCACTGTGCCTCCGGAAGTAGCGGTCTAAAACACTTTGGCGCGCCAATGCGTGCGCCCTCCCTCGGGCAGACACGGTCCGACGGCAGTTTTACTGTCGCCAGGCAGAGACGGTCCCGGGGGGAGGGCACTTTTTGACACTGCAAGGCCGACGTCAATCGGTAGAATCGCCGTCACTGGCCACGGGAGGCGTTGGCTGGCTGGCAACGGGATTGAGCGTTCGAGCAAACAGCTCCAGATCACGAAACGACTCGCAGAAGGTTGTGTATTGAATCTTTTTCCGCAGCGATTCGCCTAACGCCTGACCGCCGATGGCCAGGGCCGCTCCAGCCGAGTGTGCCGCTGCGAAGACAGAATTCACTGCTGCGACAAATGACGCCTCGTCTGCGATGAACGACACGCTGAGCCAGAACAGACGCGGCCGCGTCTCGGAGATCGACTGCATCAAGGTCTCTGCCGGTAGATTCGTGCCAAGTGATGTGGCCTGCCATCCCACGCTCCTCAGCACCACCTCGGCCATTGTCACGGGGATTGTGTAGATGTCGTGTTCGAGCGTTGCCCCCATGCCGATCGGAGCAGTTGCTTCAGCGGTCATCGTGGTCGTCCGCAACTCACGCAGAATTCGCATGCAGAGTTCGCACGAACGTCGCTCCTGATAGACAGCCACGTCTCCGCAATGCCACTGCTCGCCGATTGCGTGAAACGTCGGGGCAACAACATCGTCGAAGATCGCGGTGACCGAATGTCCGGCCAGCAGGAGATCGAAGAAGACCTGCCGTGAAACCGACTCATCTCCACGGACTAGCGCCTGACCGAGCAGATCGCGGGCCCGGTTGAGCGTCCAGCCCGTTTGTCCAGCCGCAGCCGGAAGCCCCAGCAGTTCTGGCTCGACGATCTCATGGCCGCTGTCGCGGAGAAAACGAACGACGGCGTCGACTTCCATACGTCGATGCCCGCCCGCCGTCTTCGTCATTGCGATCAGCCCGCGATCACACCACCGCTTCAGAGTGGACTCACTCACGCCGATGGCCCGGGCAACCTGTTTTGGAGAAATGAGATTCTTCATGCGGATCAAACGCTGTCTGATTGAAGCCCCGGTCCTGGGGACGCCGGACCAACTGGTCGTCGCCAATGCTCAGAGTAGTCGAAATTCAGCCAATTCGACCATCCTGACAGGGACCGCTCACGATTCGGAGAAAGGCCTCGGAATCTGCGCCCGAACAGGGTGGTCACTCAGTTTCTCATGGCTAAGAACCCACCGGACGTTTGAGACGTCCACCTTGATCGCGGCAGTGATCGCAGCGGGACCGGCCCTGTCCCGCTCGATTCTGCCGCGGTTCTTCATTTTTGGACCCGTCCGGATGCCGACGATCAGTTCGATGCAGTCATTTGAATGATCTGACTGAAATCCTGGCCTGACATTCAGCCTCTGACGGAGACGTGAGTAGCTCGTTTCTCTGTGCTGAAGCACACCTCGCCGCGGTCGCATTCATCCGCCGGGACTCCCAGCAGGTCCGGAAGCTGGTCGTGGCGAAAGTTGAAGATTCGCCGCAGATCACCTCGCACGAACAACCGATTCGTGATCGACCCGCCCGGCACTGCGTACTCCACGCGGTCCCGCATGAGTGTGCCACCGTCGACATCCTCGAAGGTGTGCGTGTGCACCCAGCGGCGATAAGGGCCGCGAATCTGAGAGTCGGTGAAACGGAACGGTGGCTCCCAATCGGTGATCTCAGTTCGCCACCGGATCGGAATGCCGTGCAGACGGATCTGTTAGTCGATCAGCTGCCCTCGCCGCATTTCGATCGGCCGTCGAGTCAGCACGCGGAAATTCAGCCACCGCGGCGTCAAATGCTCCAGCTGGAACGCATCTGAGAACAGACCGAACACTCGATGACGGCTCAGCGGCACCCACAGGTCTGTTGAGAGGACAAACGTTTGCGACGAGCCAAAAGGCATTTATGATTTACAGAGAATGGACGTTTTGAACGTTTTAATAGTTGCCTGATTCGCCGATCAATGGATAACGTTACTGATATTGGCAGAGGCTTATGAAGGTTTTGACAGAATTTCAGGAGCCTGAAGATGTCTGGTGCTCTCATCCAGTCCGATGCAAATGCCGCACAGCTGACCCGTCCCATCGACTTCATTGCCAACGGAGACTTCGAAAGCACGGCCGAAGCCGACTTTCAGGAGATCGACTTCGAGCTCTATGCGGCGGAAGATCAGACACCGGGATCACTGGATGCCGACCAGGTCGCGGCTTCGCTGCTGAATTCACTGCAACAGAGTCGTCTGTTGACCTTCGAAGGCGAGCAGTTCCTGTTCAAACAGTTGAACTTCCTGCGATTCCGGGCGAGTGCCATCCAGGCCGCGCTGCATCCAACGCGACCCGCGAAAAAGAAAGTTCGGGAAATGGAGCGTCTGCTGACCGACGCCGAGGCAGCCCGCGAAGAACTCGCGAAGGCCAACCTGCGGCTGGTTGCGTCAATTGCCGGCAAACTGTCGATCTCCCGTGATGAATTCGACGAATTCGTTGCCGAGGGGAACGCGATCATGCTTTATGCAATCGACAAGTTCGATTTCTCGCGCGGCTACCGTTTCAGCACCTACGTCACACACGCTGTGCAGCGGCATCTGTATCGCGTGATTGATCGTCGCCGAAAGCGGGCACAACGCGAACACGCTCGCGAGGCAGACATGATGCCCGAAGAGCCGACAACCGAAACCGACCCCTTCGATCCGACCGAACAGGACATCAAGGCGGCTGCTTCCGCTGTCATTGCAAAGATCGACGAGACGCTTGACGAACGCGAGCAGATCATCATCCGCAGCCGATTCGGACTTGACGGCACTGGAGAAGGGAAGACGTTCAAAACGCTCGGCGATCAGCTCGGCCTCAGCAAGGAACGAGTGCGCCAGCTGTGCCAGAAAGGCATCGAAAAACTCGGCGAAGTCGCAAAGCCGTTCGAATCTGCCTTTGCTCCGCGATGATCGTGTCTACGAATGGGGTGTCACCGAGGATGCAGCTCGAACTGCACCATTCGTTGGACCGCTATCTCTCTCTTGAGGCGGTCACCAACGCGAGGTGATCCCACTTCCGACCGTGAACCACCGGTCGAGTGAATTCGAGGAGATGGCAATGAACGACGCATTGAAGCCGCGTCCTTGGATGCGAACGATCCTGACAGTCGCCGGCCTTTACAACCTGGCCTGGGGGGCGGTCACTGTCCTGATGCCGCACGCATCGCTGAGCTGGCTGGGACTCAGCTCCGGATCGCCAGTCACTCAGT
>CAYSJO010000617.1:0-27778 GCA_964431285.1 uncultured Planctomycetaceae bacterium | reverse complement strand
TCCCGCTGAGAACCCTGTCGGGCAGAATCTGGGCGGCAGTCGAGATCGGGGTGGCGGGGAAGTCAACGGTAATTCGTGCAACGTCGTTCCTTGGTACGCGGATCGCCTGCGGCAGCGAGTGGCCGGGCCAGGCCGTTCGGCACCGAGTTCGGACAGCGGTGATGATGACAAGTCTTCTCCATCACCAGTTGTAGCGTCCGGTTCGGCGCGTCCGGCATCCGTGCCTGCCAGCAGAAATGTCGGCTCTAAAGCTGAAGAGTCGGGCAAGCAGGGCATTCGTAAGCGGGCGAAGAATGGTTCGGCAGTGCTGACGGCCACAGCGGAACCGCGGCCGGCCAATCCGGCTTCTGCGAATAGTTCCGGCAGTGCAGGGGAGCGTGGCGCTCAACAGCGAGGTCAAAACGGACAGAGCGGGGGCGATAAAGGCAAAAGAGGTTCCGGCGAAGGTGGCTCGGGGTTCTCTGGCGGGGGTGTCGCAGCGGCGGGAGATGCGAGCCCACGAAGACCAGTTCGTGCTACGGCCGGCAGAGCGATTGCTGAGTTGTCGGAAGCGAAAACGGCAGCAACTCCGAAGCCTGGAGAAGCCGCCAGTCCAGCAGGACCGCGGGACGAGTCTGAACTTGCCAGGAAGGTTGATTCGGTGCGTTTGGGAACGTCCCAACCGCAAACCGGTGCCAGCAAAGCGCTGGGAGGGCAGGTTGTCAATAAACCACAGCAACCGGCAGCTGATGCACCAGCCGAGGAGAGTGCTCCTGTTGGGTTTGAGGTCGCGGCAGTTGAGAGCCGCCTGACGTTGAAGTCCGCACAAAAAGAAGTGCTTGATGAACTCGAAGACAAAGTCGACGCGTTCTATACCGGTTTCGGACGGGACAGCACTCGACGGAAGCGAGAGTCACTGACATCGCTGCCGCGACCTGGTGCCTACAACGAAGCCTATGACAGAATTACCGAGAACGCGTTTGTCCAACCGATTCCACTGGACACCGAAACGTCGGTCTCGACGTTTTCAGTCGACGTCGACACAGCCTCGTATGCCAATGTGCGGAGGTTTCTGAATAACGGTCAGTTCCCGCCGAAGAACGCGGTCCGAGTTGAAGAGCTGATCAATTACTTCCAGTACGACTATCCGCAGCCCGAGGGCGAAGACCCGTTCTCCGTCAACATCGAACTCAACATCTGTCCGTGGCAGCCTCGGCATCGTCTGGCCCGAATTGGGCTGCGGGCGAAGGACCTGGACGAGCAGCAGCGTCCGCCGACCAACCTGGTGTTTCTGATCGATACGTCAGGTTCCATGCGGGCGGAGAGCAAGCTACCGCTGGTCCGCGCGTCGATGAACATTCTGGTCCGAGAGCTGACGGAAGACGACCAGGTTGCGATCGTGACCTACTCCAACACCGCCGACCTGCGTCTGGCGACAACTTCTGGTGCGAAGAAAACTGAGATCACTCAAGTCATCGACGGTCTGAAGGCCGGTGGGTCGACAAACGGCGCCGGTGGCATTCAGCTCGCATACGACACGGCCGTCTGCAAGTACATCGACGGCGGAGCCAACCGCGTCATTATCTGCACCGACGGTGATTTCAACGTCGGTATCAGTGACGATGACAAGCTGGTCGAATTGATTCAGGAAAAAGCGGCCAGTGGTGTGTTCCTCAGCGTGTTTGGCTTTGGAATGGGCAACCTGAAGGATGCGAAACTCGAAAAGCTGGCCGACAAAGGCAACGGCCAGTACGGCTACATCGACAGCCAGGGCGAAGCGAAGAAGGTCTTCGGCGAAGAATTGACCGGCACGCTGTACACGGTCGCAAAGGATGTGAAGGCGCAGGTCGAATTCAACCCGGAGATGGTTGGGGCGTACCGACTGGTTGGTTACGAAAACCGTGTGATGGCGAATCGTGATTTCTCTGACGACACGAAAGACGCAGGGGACATCGGAGCCGGACATACAGTCACGGCTCTTTACGAGATCGTTCCCAAGACAGCCATTCTGGAGCAGCCAGGGCAGACGCCTTTGAAGTACGGGGGCAGCAAGAAGAAGCCGGCCGAAGCCGGCGATGCGACGGACCCGGAGTCAACTGAACTGTTTACTCTGCGGCTGAGGTACAAGCTTCCGGATGAAGAGACCAGCCAGCTTTTCGGTAAGGACTATGCCGTGCAGGATATTGCCATTCGAGGTCAGGCTCAGGCACCGACCGGTGACTTCGTCTGGGCTTCGGCGGTAGCGTCATTCGGTCTGAACCTGCGCGAGTCGAAGTACCGGGGCAACTTCTCGTTCCGTGAAGTGCTGGCGATGGCTCAGCGATCGGTCGGTGAAGATGAACACGGGCGTCGCAAGGACTTCATCAGTCTTGTTACGAAAGCCGCTCGGCTTGCAGGACAGGGTGGCGGACTGGAAGCGCCGGAACTGAAAGGCCCAGTGGCGCGTCCGGCCGAAATCGACTCGGGAGCAGCCCGCATCAAGGCAGGTGTGGATGGTAAATACCGACGCCTGCTGAAGAAGATCGAGGTTCAGGACGACTTCCGTCGTTTCAGAGGATTCCATGACTACGGCTACTGGGACGGAACCGAGTATGCCGGTCAGACGGACCTGCTGCCGGGCTTCTGGGTCTACGTGTACCCGCACTGGTACATCTGGGGTGAAGAGTTGCAAAAGCCGGCTCCGCCAAACTCGGACGCTGGTGCTGAGACGACCTCCGATCCCCCTGCCGGTCAACCGGGAAAGTCACCGGACGCGCCCAGCGAACCGGCTCCGGAACAGGCCGAAAAATCATGATGCGACGCCGCTGTTTATAGCGTGTTGCGATCTGGTGCCTCGTGCCCACCATTCTCACTGGGTGTACGACATCGAATCAGCCGCCCGATGCAGATGCGTTTACTGGTGACGTGGGCGGCTGCGGTGATTTCTTCGTCTACCACACGTCCTCGAATGGTGACTGGAGACTGACGGTCACCGTCAATCGCTTGAAACTGCCCGGCGCAAAGATCCCCGAGACTCTGAACGTTGACACCGATGCCAACGTTGTGCAGATCGAGATACTCCGATAGGGTGCCAACCCGACCCAGCCCTGCACATGCGTCGCAGCCGACCCTCCGACTGATCGGTGGAAAGCAGTCGCGGGCACTCTGAGCATCACAAGGCAGGATGCGGAGAACCCGTCAGTCGCGGAGGCCTACAACGTTTCAGTGACACTCAACGATGTTGAATTGAAGCACCCGGGAACGGGAGCCAGCGCAAAGCTGGAGACCGTTGCGATCAACAACATCATAGTCGGCTGGTTTGCAGGCTGAACGATGCCTCTCCAGCTGGCGAGCGGCACGGCCACTTCAAACCACTTGTTCAACGATAAGCGTTGGCGTGGATGTTGGTTGCTCGCTGATGTTGACCGTGTGAGTAATTCGCTCCTTGATGGAGACAGCGAATCGGTCTGCGAAGATGCGCACAATCGGGTCGCCCTCCCGAATGGGATCGCCGATGCCGACAAGGATTTCCAGACCAACCGAATGGTCGATTGAGTCGCTGACCTGACGCCGTCCACCGCCCAGATCAATGATCGCCTGACCGAGCGATTCTGTATCAATTGCCGACACGTATCCGGATCGGTGAGCTTCGATGACATGTTCGGCCGCGATCGGACGAGGTTCGTCCAGGTTGCCGCCCTGAGTACGAACCATCTCACAGAAGACTTCGAAAGCCGCTCCGGACGACAGGCGGTCCCGCAGCATGCTGTCGGCTGCAGATTGTGTCTCTGCCAAGCCGGCTGATTGCAACAGCTCTGCACCAAGCGACAGCGTGATGCTCAGCAGGTCTGCCGGACCGCCTCCGGAGAGGCAGGTCAATGACTCGTTCACTTCGACGGCATTGCCGCACATCTGCCCCAGCGGCTGGTTCATGTCGGTCAGCAACGCCGTCGTCGTGACCCCCGTCGCCTTGCCGACTCGAACCAGTGCACGAGCCAGTTCGATCGCCTGTTCGCGGGTCTTCATGAATGCTCCGTTACCCCATTTCACGTCGAGTACAAGTGCATCCAGAGACTCGGCCAGCTTCTTACTCATGATGCTGGCAGTAATCAGCGGAATCGAAGGAACAGTCGCCGTGACATCGCGCAGGGCATACAGCCTGCCGTCCGCCGGTGCGAGGTCTGCGGTCGCTCCGGTGATGACACAACCGACACGCTCGGTCGCCGCCCGCAGTTCGTCAATCGACAGGTTCGTGCGGAAGCCGGCGATGGATTCGAGTTTGTCGAGCGTTCCGCCCGTTGGTCCCAGTCCACGACCAGAGATCATCGGGACGCGCAGTCCGCAGGCAGCCAGCAGCGGGGCGAGCACGAGTGACACCTTGTCACCCACGCCACCAGTTGAATGCTTATCGACGACCGATGAACCAGGGTTCCATTCCAGCGTGACTCCCGAATGCAACATCTCCTGAGTGAGAGCAACAGTTTCTGTGTCGGTCATCCCCTGAAAGTAGACCGCCATCGCCAGGGCGGACATCTGATATTCGGGAACGTCACCATCGACAAAGCCGCGAATCAGGAACGCGATTTCGTCGCGGGGCAATTCCTGACCGTCACGCTTTTGAGCGATGAGTCGAACGGGATTCAAAACGCTTCTCCGAGTTGTGCTTACCGGCACGAAATACCCGTCCGGTCGCGATTCACGATCCATGCTGGTGAGTTGAGGCCGACACGTCGAAACTCAGACGGCATGGATGCACCAAGAATCTGCTGGCGATTACTTGTGAGATGGGCGCGGATCAGTGCCCCTCTCTCGACGGCTTGAGTGCGCCCCAATTGTGGAACAAGCGCCTCATTTGAATGACACACAACATGCGGTTCTTTCCTGCAATTCATTGGTATCTCGGCACGAGCACTGTCACATAAATGTGACAGTCGGTTGTGGCCATTGTCTGCAAGTCGGTCAATTAACATTGTAACTTATTTCTAGTAAGTGAGTTATGAGTCATTGTGTCGAACGATAGGCTTTCGGCACGGCGTTTTCTATGGTCAGGGATCCAGTTAGTTCTGAGTTCATGATTGGGGAGAAACATCGTGAAGAAACTCGAAGCAATTGTCCGGCACTTCAAGCTGGAGGAGGTCAAAGACGGCCTCTCGTCTATCGGCATTCAAGGCATGACGGTGTCAGAAGTCCGGGGATTCGGCCGGCAAAAGGGGCATCGTGAGCAGTATCGGGGTGCTGAATACACCGTCGACTTCCTTCCAAAAGTGAAGATCGAAGTCGTGATTCCGGATGAGCAGGCAGCGGCCGTGATCGAGCAGATCATCAAGTCGGCTCGCACCGGAGAGATTGGCGATGGAAAGGTCTTTGTTTCGGACATCGGCGAGATGCTCCGAATCCGCACGGGTGAAAAGGGAGACGCAGCTCTGTAAGCCTTAAACGAAGTTTGATTCACACCCGTCACTCCATTGGGCAGCGACGGATTCGAGTATCAGTCAGGATTCGACCGGCCAACATGAACCGGTCAGGAAGGGCATCATGAAAAAGATCGAAGCGATCATTCGTCACTACAAACTGGAAGAAGTCAAGAACGGGCTGTCGGAGTTGGGCATCCAGGGAATGACGGTGTCAGAAGTCCGCGGTTTCGGACGACAACGTGGCCACAAGGAGGTGTATCGCGGTGCCGAATACACCGTCGATTTTCTGCCCAAGGTCAAACTGGAGCTGGTCGTCTCTGATGATGATGTCGGAAAGGCGATCGAGAAGATCTCAGAGATTGCCCGCACGGGAAACATCGGTGACGGCAAGATCTTTGTGACTTCGTTGTCCGAGGTCATCCGAATCCGAACGGGTGAAACCGGAGGGGAAGCGCTGTAGACAAGTTGTCTCCGGAGCTGGGAAAGTCCTGCGGCACAAACGAGCGATGTTGGATGCGGTGATTCATCACCGCGATTCCAATGTCGCTCGTTGACTTTGTTCTTCGTGACGGCGTGGCAACAGCTTTGGATACGAACACACTCAGCGAGATCCGGCACCGCGCGCAGAAGCTGTTTGATGACGGCGCCAGGGGTCTGCAGATCGCGTCCATGCTTTCGGACGCCATGGACGCATTCGTTGTCGACATACTGGAAAACGCGCTCAAAGATCTGCCGGAAGGTGACCGCGAGTTGCTCACGCAGAACTCTGCGATGATTGCCATCGGAGGATCGGGTCGCGGGCAAGTGTCACCATTCTCGGATGTCGACCTGTTGTTTGTTGTGGAGCCACGCGCAGCTCATCTGTTTGGCAAACTGATCAAACGACTGGTCCCGGAATACTGGGACGCAGGAATCAAGCTGGGTCAGCGCGTCCACACCGTGAAGGACGCCGTTCACCAGGCGATTGGCGACCCGCATCTGGCATCATCTCTCGTTCATGCCCGCGGACTGTGGGGACAACCCGAACTTGGCAGTTCGCTGCGGCGCCGATTCTATCGACGGGCAGTCGTACTGCGGCGGAACGCATTCCTGAGGAACTGCATCACAGCCAGAGAAGATGAGCGCCGCGAGCACGGTGCCACTGTCCAACAACTGGAACCAGACGTGAAACGGTCTCTGGGAGGGCTCCGGGATGTGCATCTTCTGGAGTGGGTCGCCTTTGCCCACTACCAGACGCCCAACCTGGACGAGCTTCTGGCCAAGAATGCGCTGTCACGTGAGGACATTGATCGTCTCAAGCGCGCGGTCGAGTTTCTGACCCGTATCCGAATCGAACTGCACCTGGTAACCAGTCGCGGAAACGATGTGCTGACTCGCGATGAGCAACTGCGGATTGCCGAATCGCGGGGAATCGAACACGACGGAGTCCATCGTCCGGTGGAATTACTGATGCGGACGTATTTCGAGCACAGTTCGGCAGTCGCGGAAATCAGCCGGCGTTTCGTGGGCCGCCATCGACCGCGTCGATTGACGCAAGTCGTCCGTCAGATCGTGCTGTCTCATCGAATCGGAAACGGACTTGTGCTGGGAACGGACGAATTGGACATCGTTCCGTCGCGGGTTGACGAGGTCTGCTCATCGCTCGATGACGCCCTGCGAATCTATCAGACGGCGATCGATCTGGACGTCGCTGTGGCTCCCCAGCTGTCCGAAGCGATCAGGAATGCGGCCCGTCTGCTGAAACCTCCGCCATCCGAAGATGTCTCTCGACGGTTTCTCAAAGTGCTGAAAACACGCGGACGGTTAGGTGCCACTGTGCGCAACATGCATGACACGGGAATTCTGGAATGCATCATTCCCGAATGGCAGCACGTGCGCAACCTGCTGCAGTTCAATCAGTATCATCACTTCACAGTTGATGAACACACTCTGCAGTGCGTTGAAATCTGCGCTGGTTTTTCAGCAGAGACTTCGTGGGGCAAGGCCTATGAACGCCTTCAGTCGAAGGAGCTGCTGCATCTGGCCCTGATTCTGCACGACGCGGGCAAAGGCTATCCGGAAGATCACAGCACTGTCGGTGCGCGCCTGGCGGGTGATATCTGCCGACGACTGTGTATGAGCGCAAGCCGGACGGACATCGTGCAGTTTCTGGTGCTGCGACATCTGGAGATGGCGGACCTGGCGTTCAGGCATGACATCAGCAACGAACGTGTGCTGATTGAGTTCAGCCGCAAGGTCGGCACGGCGGACAAGTTGACGATGCTGTATGTCCTGACGGTCGCCGATGTCAGCGGAGTTGGACGGGGCGTGTGGAATAACTGGAAGGCAGAGCTCCTGACTGATCTGTACGGTCGTCTGATGATGATCCTCAGCGGGGATCACCCGAGATTCCACGAGAAGAAACGCCTGCAGCAGGTGCGCGAGCACATTCGAAGTTCGATCGTGCCGCTCACATCGAACGACGATGACGACGAACTCGGGGACTGGATTGATCGGCAACTGGATGCGTTTTCATCGCCGTACGTGATGGGCACGGAGCCGATGCGAATCGCCACCGACCTGAGCATCATTCATTCACTTCCTTCGGATGATGTTCATGTCGAAGCAGAATACGACGAACGCCTGGACCGGGTGGATTATCGAATCATCATTGGGCCGGAGTTGTCTCGCGGCTGCTTCCACCGCATCGCTGGGGTGCTGACTGCGCGACATCTGGAAGTTCTGGGCGCCGAAATCACGACGAGTCATGAAGATGTGGTCGTCGATGTCTTTCACGTACTGGACCAGGACTATTCCGGCGAGCCGCCTGAATTTCGGATTCGCGAAGTCTGTCATTCCATTGCAGAAGCATTACATCGTCGCGTGACCGTTCCGGAGCTGTTTCGTCGGTACAGCAGGTTTGCCGCTGCCTCGCCCGCAGAATCTGCAGTGATTCAACCGATACGCGTCGACATCTCAAGCGAGACATCAGACCGAAGCACCGTGGTATCGGTCTTCGCACTCGATCAGCCCGGCCTGCTGTACACGATCACTCGGACGCTGTTTCAGCTTGGGCTGTCCATTGAACAGGCTCGGATTGCCACGCATCTCGATCAGGTTGCGGACATCTTCTATGTCACGGACCAGGATGGCCGACAGATTGAGTCGGAACTCGGTCAGGCAGAGATTCGCAACCACCTGCTTGAAGTACTGACTGAATTTGAGCGGACGACTCATCGCAATTTCGTGCAGTGATCTGATGCAGGAAAACCCGCAACTGGTCGGCACACAGAAGACGTATGACGTCGTGTCACCGGTGTGACATGTGGTTGTCTCCCAAGTCTCCATAAAACCGTCAGAGACTTGATTGATTCCATGGGCGTCGGCGGTAAACTCGCGTCCTTCCGCGGAGATGGGTTGTCTCACCCAACGACACCGCGACCCGCTTTCTCTCACCTGCACGGAGGACCAGAGTGGACCACGGACACGGAACTTATTCATACGACGTCGAAATCAGCATTGGCGAATCACTGACGATCGACGGTTGCGTCGTCAGCCTTCTGAACATCGGCACGGAAGACGTTTCTCTACTCGTCGAACGCATCGACGACGACGACAGTTGGGACACCGGGTTCCCGGAACCACTCGCCGCCTCGTATACCGGGTAGTCCGCCACGCACCAACAAGATCGGCTCATAGCAATTCCGCGGCGACCGTGTCGAACAGAAACAGTCCCTGACGGGTCAGGCATACGCGCATTGAGTCGTCGCGAATCAGACCTTGCTCCTCCATTCGCCTGAGTGCTGTGCCGGCCAGCTCCGTGAGGTTTTGCTGAGTTGCGTCCTGGAATTCCGCGTACGACACGCCATCAAGTCGTCGCAGACTGAGGACCAGAAACTCCCGGGCCCGGTCATCCGGTTCAAGCTGCTCAGTTTCGGCGACAGCCGATTGTCCATTAAGTGTCCGTTTGAGCCAGGTCGTCGTGCTGCGGTGATTGCAGGTCCGGAGTGCGTCGATGTAGCTTGCCGCGCCGGGACCGAATCCCTGATATGGTTGCCCACTCCAGTAAACCTGATTGTGGATGCAGCGAAAGCCGGGTCGGGCAAAACTCGATATCTCGTACTGCTCGAAGCCCGCGGCAGTCAGCGTGTCGATCGCATCGGCGTACATGTCGTGTTCGAGTGATTCATCGGCCTGTTGAATCGCACCATGGTTACGACGCGACCAGTAACTGGTGCCCTTCTCGAACGTCAGACCGTACGTTGAAAGATGATTCGGCTGCAGATTCAGTGCTGACTGCAAAGAGTCGTTCCAGACGGCAAGTGTTTGGCCTGGCACGGCGAAGATCAGATCGAACGAGGCATTACTGAATCGCTGCCGGACTCGGTCGATGCACGGCCCGAGTTCTTCACGGGTGTGGTCACGTTCCAGCACAAGCAGATCGCGATCGTCAAACGACTGAATTCCAAGGCTGATCCGGTTTGCCCCCGCGTTCGCCAGCACGTCGAGTTTGTCGTCACCTAAACCGGCCGGATTGGCTTCGACACTGAACTCGGCGTCGGATGCCAGAGTGAATCGATCGCGAAGAATCCGCATCAGTCGATCAAGCTGCTCAACGCGCAGGTGTGTGGGCGTGCCGCCACCGATGAACAGAGTGTCGAGTTCGTCACAGCAGGATGTCCGCTCGATCTCCAGTGTCAGGGCATCCAGATAACCGTCCGCCAGGTCGTCGCGTCCGGCGACGAGCGTGAAGTCACAGTATCCACAGCGGTGAGCGCAGAACGGAACGTGAATGTAGGCTGACCGCGGTTGTGGCACTCCGACGATCCTCTTTCAGTCCAACCTGTCCCCAAAAAAGAAGCCCGGCTCCAGACGGAACCGGGCATTGTGATGTCAGATGATGGAGCGGGCGCCTGCTTAGCTCACTTCCCAGCCACTGCGGTATTCCTTGCGGATGTACTGATCGGCGAGTCCACAGTTGGGAGCCCGCAGGTTCTTCGCATCCCATTCAAGACTCTCACCCGTCCGATAGGCGACGTTGCCCAGGAGAACCGATTCAGTGAGGGCTCCGGAATAGTCGAAGTTGCAGGTCGTCGGCGACCCGTCCTTGCAGGCCTTGATCCACTCGGCGTGGTGACCGATCGATCGCGGGATTGTCGGCTTCGGCGGTTCGTAGTCCTTGAACTTGTCCTGCGGATACAGGCGATAACGACTGTAGTCCGAAAACATGTGGCCCTCGGTGCCGATAAACATGACTCCGCTGCCCGGAACTTTTTCGCCAGCGACTTCTTTCGGAATCTGGTTTCCGTCGTACCAGGTCAACTTGACCGGCGGCAGATTACCGCGTTTCGGGAACTCGTAACGGACGGTCAGGCCGATCGGGCAGGTCTCGGGATGGACTTCCGGGCCCTCGGCTTCGCACTTCACCGGATGCCGCAGATTCAGCGCCCAGAAGGGCAGGTCCATGAAGTGGCATGCCATGTCGCCCAGCGTGCCCTGGCCGAAGGCCCACCACCGGCGCCACTGAGCCGGGTGATATCGTCCCGGCGCGAAGGGACGTTCGGGAGCCGGTCCGAGCCACAATTCCCAGGCCAGGTTTTTCGGCGGTTCCTGCGTGTTCTCGGGCAGGTCGCCACCACCCCAGTGCTTGCCCACCCAGACGTGCGCTTCGGTCACGTCGCCGATGGCTCCAGACTGAATGATCTCGGTCACTCGGCGGTAATTCTCACCCGCATGGATCTGCGTGCCAAGCTGCGTGGCGACACCATGCTCTTTCGCAGCTTCCGCGATGACGCGAGCTTCGTGGACCGTGTGTGTCAGCGGTTTTTCGCAATAGCAGTGCAGGCCTTTCCGGATGGCACGGATCGATGCCGGAGCGTGATTGTGGTCGGCAATTCCAATGACGATGGCATCGGCCTTGTCGGCTTCGGCTTCAATCATCTCCCGGTAGTCAACGTAAGTGCGGGCATCTTTGAATTGCGACTTGGCTCGGTCCAGATAGTTCTGATCGATGTCGCAAAAAGCGGTGAGGTTTTCGCCCCTCACTCCACTGATATCAGCTGAAGCGCGATTCGCCGTTCCGACGCAGATAATGTTCAGCTTTTCGCTGACTGAAACGGATTCCGCCCGCGCCCCGCCTGTCCACACGCCAGCGGAAATGGCAGCCGCGCCGGCACCGGTTGTTCTGAGGAAGTCACGACGATTGAGATGAGGTCGGTTCGGCATGGAGATTTCTCCGAAACTGAAGGAATGGCTGACCGGTCGCAGGCGGTCGATCCGCGACGTTACCGGATTTATCAACACTGACCGGTGCAACTGACTATGACGTGTTTCACACGCTGTCTCAAGCACCGCGCGTTCAGCGGATGTCGGCGGCGACTCAGTACGCCGCCAGAAAGGAAAGACCGGGACCACCCGTCGGACCGACTGGCAGAAACTGCACACAGCCAAAACCGGTTTCTTTGCGAGCGACGGCGCGGGTCGTGACGCAGGCCAGGCCCCAGCCCAGTGCTACCTGAGAGAAGTAGTGCGCGTCGTCGTTGATTCGCGTGAACCCGACCGCCGGGGAGGCAATGTACAGCGCCCGACGCAGGAACGGTGAGTCGGTAATTTCGGCCGCCGTAAGCAGTGGCAAAGCCCCCACAAACGCATGGCCGCTGACCGCGTTCATGTCATCCCACAGACTCCAGTGAGAACTGCCTTCCTCAGGGCGGCCGGCTCCCAGCAGTTTCTGCATGAACAACAGCGGCGGCGTCCCAACTGCCAGAGCCCGCATGTTTCGATCGCCCCAGAGCGTAAGCGACGATCCGTAATCCGGGTGCCACGCCCACGAATCAATCAATCGACCGCTCATCGAGGCCACGACATAGAGGGGGAGCACATCCCACTGATAACCGAAGTCTCTGATTGACTCGGAAAAATCATCGGTCGCCGAGCTGCGCAGCTTGTCCTGATACCAGTTTCGGATTTCCCGGTCTGCGGATGTGTTGGCGATCGGTGCTGCCACGGCAGTTCCCAGTGCCAGCATCAGAAGACTGTCGCGCGAATAGAATGCGCGGTGATCATCCCAGAGTTCCCGCATAGCCGCACGGAAGGCGCTGTCAGGCTCGTCGGGCGAGTCCATGGAGCTCGGTCCGCAGTCATGCCACGGCGGTGCAGGTGGAATGCCGTTTGCAAGTTCGGAGGTCCAATTGCCCACACCGTTTACGAGCTGGATGTTCGATTCCGTCGCCGTTGTTTCCACGACCTCGCGGGGTCCCCACGACGGTTCCGGGGGAACGGGAACGGACGCGGCTGGTCGTACCGGCGGCGTTGAGTCAGACCATCTCCCCGAATCGACGGTCACCGTCCGAAGTCGCACGGGCTCTGTTGCCGAGGACAATTTCGACGGAGTGGATTCCTGCCACGACCACGTATCCTTGTCCGCGCACCACAACGATTCGTGAGGCATGACGGCGAACATCACGGTCATCAGCAGGAGCAATCGAGGATGCATCTGTCATTCCCCGACAATGCGGACAGGGGGGCTGATCGACCTCAGGGTCGTTTCAGCTGGCAACGGTTGTATCGGTTTGCCGCACGGCTCAACCGTCGCAATTGGCAGGATGCATCCACGCCGATATCCCGATCGCGACAGATCATCCGATCAATCGTCATGACCGGTAGAAGTTCTCAGTGCCACACGGCCCACGAATTAGGACGTTCGCAGATCAATCAAAGCGGATTTCGACATCGACAATGGCGAAAGGGCCGAGTTCCACTCGGACTCCGTCGGCGCCGGCTTCGGCAGTGCCAATGGTGTGGCCACGGAAGTCACGGACGCGGGCGCTGGTCGGCGTGCGAAACAAGGAGACATTTGTGCTTTGATAGCGGCCTTCGGTTTCCTGCAGCCGCAGCGCAAATCCGTTGCCCGATGGGGGTGCATCGACCTGGTCCGGGTCATAAGCAGCGTCTTCCGGGTCGATTGGTTCGGACTTCAGACCGCTGATACGCGTGACCTGCACACACCGCGCATCCACGTGATAGAACCAGCCGGTCTGCCCCGCTTGCGGTGGACCGGTCTCGGTGTGAATCGGAACGACTGGTGAAAGACTGTCGAGGGCCGAGTGCATGGGAAAATGCTGGTCGACCCCAATCAGGAACCGGAACTTTCGCTCGGGCTCACCTTCGACGACCAGCAGGGAATCGATCATCCGCGGGCCCGTCTTGCGATGAAACGGCTGGCCGACAGGCAGGATGGTCGTGCGATCGGTGTCGGATGATGCCAGTTCAATGAACTCGGATGTTTCGATCCGCTGCATCTGAACGGGTTGAGCCGCTCCGCAGATCGATTGTGAAATCGACGCCGAACTGTCATTCCATGCCCACCGCGCCGCATACATGCAGCTCCACGGATCGCCGTCTGGATTCTTCTGCGTGTCCAATTCGATCTCGACTTCCAAAAATGGACGTCCGCGCCAGATGCGAAACGTCTGCCGGAACTCCGCCAGTGCTGTTTCCGTGGAGGGATCGACAAGATGACCCTTCGTCACGATCTCACCCATCGACGGTCCGCTGCAGGTGACCTCCATGGACGCGCACCGCATGTCCGAATACCAGGTACTGATTTCTTCGACTTCGTCTTCGCTGATTCGTCGCTTGAATTTCAGCTCACGCGCGAACCGATATGCCAGTTGCTGGCTGAGTCGATTTGGCTGTCGTCCATGCTTCTTGATCCGCTGGAGGCCGCCGGTCACGTCACTGACGTAAACCTCGAAGAATTCATTCTGCAGGCGACCGTCAGCGGCCAGTGGCGTGGTTGTGGCAGGTGGTTTTGCGATTCCTTCAATCTCTGGAATCCAGGCAAAACCCGCTCCGGGAATTTCAACGAGTGCCTGTCGACGTGAGTCATCAAACTGGACGGCTTTGACGGGACCGGCGACCGCTGGCGGCGCAGAGCCTTCGGGAAGATCAACAACAACACGACGAGTGAACGACAACGGATTCACACACAGCCAGCCAAGTTGAGACTCGGCTCCGTGCATAATCACGCGGGTCAATGCTTTGCCCGCGGACTCGGCGCCTTCCGAAACAACCAGTTCGGCCGCGTCGATTTTCCCCTGCGGGTCATCGTGGTCGGTTTCGTAGACATCCGGCCCCGCAGCATTCAGCGTGTCGTATGCTGATGCAAGAGCCGCGTCGTCTACCGGCCGACCCATCAATGCGCTGGCCATGTTGGCCTGCCAGGCGGCCGCTTCGAAACGGGCACAACGCAGCGTGTGCTGGACGAAGCGACTGATCGGCCGCGTTTCCCGCCTGGCAACGGCCTGGACGAAGAACGGCGACAGGTAATCGAGCGTGTCGCTGTGCCCTCCCCAGCCGCCACCGCCATGTTCGTCGGCGTGCAGGAAGAACTCATTGAATGTCACAAACCGGCCGAGTACTGGAGCGTACGCATTCACGCGCCGCAGATCGGCAAAGAACTCACTTTTCGAATCCGGCCAGCGCGCCAGAATCAGAGCAGCCACCTGGTCGGATTCCATCGTCTCGCCCATGCGTTCCGGAAACCGCAACCACGTGGTCGCGCTGTCCGCTGCCAGCGGGATGCGTGAGTACGATTCGACCGCGCTGCTGTCGCAACCTTCCCACCGCATGCGGCTCTGTTCACGATCTGGATACAGACCATCGTCCAACAGAAAATGCAGCGCTGAGTGATACCCGAATTTCTGCAGAATCTGCGGTGTCATGACTGACAGCCCGTAACGGCGACGCCCCCACGTTGTCGGCTCGCGGCGAAACAGACGTCGAAACACCTCGCGTCCGCGAGCCAGATCATGCAGCGTGGATTCCAGCGGGATCATCGGCACTGGCAATTCCAGCAGATCGCCGCCAGCAACATCCGCAGTTCCGCGAGCCCAAGCTTCCGACATCAGCCGGATCGTGTCGGGGCTCGATGCATTGATCTCCTCGGCATCGGCGACGCGCAGCAGGAAATTGACCGGTTCGGAACCTTTCAGCATTTCGTTGAGCGGCTCACCAACCATGTCGGGAGCCAGCAGGCAGAAGTCGAGCAGGTAACAGTCGACCGGATAGAACCGCTCGCGCGCCTCGGCAAGCAAATCGAAACACGCCCGCAGTCGCTGACTGCCGGTTTCGTTGTCGCCGTCCATGATCGCCTTCGCAGCGGAGACGGCCGTTTTCTCGAAGAAGACTTCGTCATAACTGCTGAAGTGGTGCATGTGCCGTGTCAGCAGCTCCAGCAGAATCCAGCACGTGCCGAGTGCCACACTGTCCGCAGCCAGCTCCGAATCGATCGCGAGTGCGGCGTTCAGGTCTGCATCCAGTGGGATTTCCGGGGGTTCAGTTTCCACGTCGGTGACAGCTTCGCTGTCTTCGGACTCTGAATCGTCCGGTTCTGTGTCGTCATCCTCCGCGGGTGGTTCTTTGACTTCCTCGGCCTCGCCGCCCGATCCGTCAGCATCCGGGCCCTGTTCACTCTCTTCCGCTTCGGCAGGCGGCAATATCGGAACGAGCGCGGCGTGGAGCATTTCCTGGCGATCATCGGTCCCGGAAACGATCGCAGCCCCTTCGTCCCGAGCTCGATCGATCCAACCTGGGGGAAGCTGATCATCGACGGCCGTCGGGACGAAGATCAGTCGCCCTTCGAAATCATCCGGCGGATCGTCCGCTCGGTGCCAGGTGGGAATGACTTCCGTCGTCGCCAGCAAAGCCGGATGCCAGGCCGCGGAGAACGAATTAAGCAGACTCGCCGCCGGTCCGTCCCCGAGATCCGTGGGAAAATCTTCCAGCGAGTGGCTGGGAATCAGAATGACAACTTCGCGATAGGTCATTGTGAGACAATCGTTGCTCGTAGTAACCGCACTTGTGCGGTTCCGGGAACCGCGCCGCCTGGCAAATCGAAATCTGGTCCGACGCTCGAAAACGTTCACCGAACCGCACAAATGCGGTTACTACGAACGACCGCCTTGAACTGCAAGCGCGTCCAACGGTTCGACGCAGGTTGATTGCGCGGATTCCGGTCGACTTCTATACTTCTGCCCGCTGAACCTGGCTCAAGAACTTCAGACAGAATCTCACGTCCATGGCTCGCAGGGGACCTCGTAAGGGAAACAACCGGTCGGAGCGGCAGGAAATCGTCATCCGTGGCGCCCGCGAACACAACCTCAGAGACGTCTCGCTGACGCTGCCGAAAAACCAGCTGATTGTCATGACTGGCGTCAGCGGATCCGGCAAAAGCTCGCTCGCATTCGACACGCTTTACGCCGAAGGCCAGCGTCGATACGTCGAATCGCTGTCCAGTTACGCCCGGCAGTTTCTGGGACAGATGCCACGGCCCGACGTCGATTCGATCACAGGGCTCGCCCCGTCGATCTCGATCCAGCAGAAGGCCAGCGGACGCAATCCACGCAGCACGGTCGGCACGATCACGGAAATCTACGACTACCTGCGCGTGCTGTACGCCCGGGTCGGACAGCAGAACTGCTACCAGTGCGGCCAGCCCATCACAGCGCAGTCCACCGAACAGATCATCGACACAATCGCGCGGCTGGAAGCTGGCACGAAGTTCTCGGTTCTTGCTCCCGTCATCCAGGGCCAGAAGGGTGAGTACCGCGACCTGTTCGAGGACCTGCTGAAACAGGGCTTCGTGAGGGCTCGCGTGGACGGAAAAATCGTCCCGCTTGCCGACGATCTGAAACTCGACCGCCAGATGCGGCACAACATTGAAGTCGTCGTCGATCGCCTGGTGGCGGGCAAGGTCTCGCGCACGCGTCTGACAGAAGCCGTCGAACAGGCACTGAAGCTGGGCGACGGAAACCTGGTTGTCTCCGCTGAGGGCCAAGGGCTAAGAGCTACGGGTCCAGATTCGGAGCCGTCTTCCCAGCCCTCGGCCGACACCAGGCTGTCCGCTCATTTCTCATGCACGGCGTGCGGCATCAGTTTCGAATCACCGTCCCCGCAACTGTTCAGTTTCAACAGCCCGCAGGGCATGTGTCTGGACTGCAACGGTCTGGGAGAGCGATTCGAGTTTGTACTCGATTCGCTCGTAGTGGATGAGAAAAAGTCGCTCTGGACCGGAGCCCTCGCACTACCTGGCGCAATCAAGGGGATCGGTCGCTGGCGACGACACATCTACCGGGGCGTTGCGCGGGCGATCGAAACGGACCTCAGTCTCGATGACGACGCAGTCCTGAAAACGCCATGGGCGAAACTGGGCGACGAAGCGAAACAACTCTTCCTGTATGGACTGGGCGACCGGCACATTACCTATGAATGGCGATACCGTGGCGGCATCTGGAAACACGGCGGCACATTCGATGGGTTTATCCCCGAACTGCTCGAAGGTTACCGCAAGACAAACAACCCGATGCGCCGCCGTCAGCTTGAGAAGTACATGCGGTTCACGGACTGCTCCAGTTGCCACGGCGACCGACTGAACCGTCAGGCCATCTCCGTGACATTAAGCGGTGCGACAACGGACCAGTCACTCCGCACTCAGACTTCGGCACTCACGCTCCCTGACGTCTGCCGGCTGGATATCGCATCCGCCGCCACGTTTTTCGAGTCACTCGAGCTGACAGAAACACAGCAGTTCATCGGCGAAGAGGCGATCAAAGAAATTCGCGGGCGTCTCGGGTTTCTGCTTCGTTGTGGACTGAACTACCTGACTTTGGAACGTACGGCGCCAACATTGTCGGGCGGCGAGAGTCAGCGAATTCGTCTGGCCGGTCAGATTGGCTGCGGACTGGTGGATGTCGTTTACATCCTCGACGAGCCGTCGATCGGGCTGCATGCGCGGGACAACCGCATGTTGCGCAATTCTTTGTGCGACCTGCGCGATCAAGGCAACACGGTGATCGTGGTTGAGCATGACGAAGAAACGATGCAGGCGGCCGACCACATCATCGACTTTGGCCCCGGCCCTGGTGTTCGTGGCGGCGAGGTCGTTGTGGCCGGTTCGCTGGCCGATGTGAAAAAGTCGAAGCAAAGCCTGACCGGGCAGTACCTGTCGGGAGGCAAGCAGATCGCCGTCCCTGCACAGCGGCGTCAGCCAGACACAAAGAAAAAGATCACGATCCGCGGCGCCACTCATCACAACCTCACGGGAGTCGATGTCGAGTTCCCACTGGGACTGTTTGTGTGTGTGACCGGAGTCAGCGGGTCGGGCAAGAGTTCTCTCGTTAATGACATCCTGTGGCAGTCGCTCAACCGTGATGTGAACGGTGGCAAAGGCACACCGGGCGAGCACAAACGAATCAATGGTCTGCAACACGTCGACAAGGCAATCGATATCGATCAGTCACCGATCGGCCGAACGCCGCGGTCGAACCCGGCCACGTACGTCAAACTGTTCGATCTGATCCGCACGCTTTATTCGAAGCTGCCGGATTCGAAGATTCGTGGTTACAAACCGGGACGTTTCAGCTTCAACGTCACTGGTGGCCGGTGCGAGAACTGCGAGGGTCATGGCGCCACAAAGCTCGAAATGGACTTCCTCGCGGACATCTGGGTGACGTGTCCCGTCTGCAACGCACGCCGCTTTCATCACGAAACGTTAGAGGTGCGTTTCAAAGGCAAAAACATCGCGGAAGTGCTGAACATGGACGTGCAGGAAGCACTCGAGCACTTCGCGAATATTCCGAAGATTCACAGGCTGTTGCAGACACTGCATGACGTGGGGCTCGATTACCTGAAACTCGGACAGCCTTCGCCCACGTTGTCTGGCGGCGAAGCGCAGCGCATCAAACTGGCCCGCGAACTTGGCAAACGATCGACAGGCTCGACGATCTATCTGCTCGACGAACCGACAACCGGGCTGCATTTCGCCGATGTCGAAAAACTGCTGGAAGTGCTGCACGGTTTCGCGGACGCGGGGAACACCGTGCTGGTCGTCGAACACAACATCGACGTGATCAAGACGGCCGACTGGCTGATCGACCTCGGTCCCGATGGCGGGTCCGGCGGCGGAACGATCGTCGCGTGCGGAACGCCGGAGGAGATTGCAGCGTGTCCTGAGTCGCATACCGGAGCCGCGTTACGCGAAGCCCTGCCGGATTACAAAGCGCGGAGGACGAAAAGAAAGAAAGCGGCGGAGAAAAATGGCGTCTCCCTTTCTCCGGGTCTCCCCGTCTCCCCCACTCGAAGCATCACCGTACGTGGCGCGGCGCAGCACAACCTGCAGCACGTCGACATGACCGTGCCGCGTGAAAAGATGAACGTCTTTTGCGGACCCAGCGGCAGTGGCAAGACGTCACTTGCCATGGACACTCTGTATGCCGAGGGTCAGCGTCGATACGTCGAGTCACTATCGGCCTACGCTCGGCAGTTTCTTGGACAAATGCCCAAGCCTCGCGTCGAACACATTCACGGTCTGCAACCGTCCATCGCGATCGAACAGAAGACTGTCGGAGCGACACCTCGTTCAACCGTGGGAACTGTCACCGAGATTTACGATTACCTTCGCATCCTGTGGTGCCGCCTGGGAACACAGCATTGCCCTGAGTGCCAGACTCCTGTCGCAACGCAGACAACGGACGAGGTCATCGAACGACTGTTGTCACTGGATGAAGGCACGAAACTGCTGCTGCTGGCACCGCAGGAAGTTCGTGTCGGCCATCAATACGAACGGTTGTGGGAGAATCTTCGCGAGCAGGGTTTCGCTCGCGTGCGGGTCGACGGAGCAACTCATCGACTCGAAGAAGTCCCCGAGATCGATCGCAAACGCAAACACAATGTCGAGGTTGTTGTTGATCGCGTGGTGGTCCGCAGCCGGCAACGTTCGCGCATCACGGACTCGGTTGAAGCGGCACTGGAAATTGCTCACGGCGTAATGCGTGTCGCCACGGTGGACGACACGCGCGACGAGACTGACTGGAAGGTCGAGTCGTTCAGCCTGTTCCGCGCCTGTGAAACATGCGGGCGGAGCTTCGAAGAACTGACCCCGAATAATTTCTCCTTCAACAGCCCGCTCGGCTGGTGTGACGATTGCGAAGGTCTGGGAGTCCAGCAGGGCACCGATCTAAGCGTGCTGATCGATGATCCACAGCATTCACTTCAGGAGGCGGCAGTCGCTGTCTGGCCCGATCCGGCGACGCAACCCTTGTTTGCGTCCATGCTCCAAACGATGGCCGACACAGTCGGAATTCGACTGGACGTGCCCTTCGCCCAACTCGATCCGCTGCACCGACGCATGGTTCTGTACGGCACTGGTGATCGATGGTTTGAAGTGAAGGCCAGGGGACAAGGGACGCGGGGCAAGGGGAAGAAGACCAGCTCTCGAACCTCAGCTCTCGGCGCGCAGCCGGCCTTCCGCTACCAGTTCAAAGGACTGTTTCCCGCCGTCCAGGAGGCATCGCGAGTTTCCTACCAGCACCGGCGGCAACTGGCGGAACTCGTTGGAGAGATCCCCTGTCCGACGTGCGATGGAAGTCGAGTGCGAGACGACGCGGCCAATGTCCGTTATCGGACGGTCACACTGCAGCAGGTGTGTGAGATGCCACTCGAACAGGCGCTCGTCCTGCTGAAGAAGATCCGCCTGACGGGCTCTGACCGAAAGGTCGCAGGTGACTTACTGGAAGAAGCCCGCAGCCGACTGTCCTTCCTGGTCGAGGTCGGCCTGGAATACCTGACGCTGTCACGGTCGTTGCCCACACTCTCGGGCGGTGAGACACAGCGCATTCGCCTGGCAGGTCAGATCGGACGCGCGCTGACGGGTGTTCTGTACGTTCTCGACGAACCCACAATCGGTCTGCACCCACGCGACAACGCCCGGTTGCTGGGTGCGCTCAGACGACTTCGCGATTTGGGAAACACACTGATTCTGGTGGAACACGATCGCGAAGTGATCACAGCGGCCGATCGAGTCTACGACTTCGGTCCCGGCGCCGGTCGGTTTGGTGGAACAATTACCGAACAGGGCACGCCGGCGCAGATCACGCGACGAAAGAAATCACTGACCGGCGAATTCCTTGGCGGAAAACGGGAAATCGTGATTCCCGACAAAAGAAGGTTGGGGATCACGGGAGAGGGCGAGAACGGGACAAAGTCAAAACGGAAGAAGGGGAGTCGAAAGTCCTCTCCCCCTCTCCCCCTCTCCCCTTCTCCCCCCCTCATCCCTCCCGGCGGAGGCTGTCTGGAACTCATCGGCTCGCGGCGCAATAACCTGCGCAACGTCGATCTGCGAATCCCACTTGGAACCTTTACTGTGATCACGGGCGTATCCGGCTCGGGTAAGAGTTCGCTGATTGAAGACACGCTGGCCAAAGCACTCGTCCGGCAACTGCACCGGTCCAGCGAGCAGCCGGGACCGTATGACGAACTGCGCGGGCTGGAGTTGGTCAACAAGGCGATCGTGGTCGATCAGCAGCCGTTGGGGAATACGCCCAAGTCGAATCCCGGAACCTACACGGGAGTCTTCGATCAGGTCCGCGAGCTTTTCGCTCGACTTCCGGATGCCAAGGTCCGTGGTTATCGCCCGGGACGATTCAGCTTCAACCGACCGGGAGGACGGTGTGATACCTGCGACGGAGATGGTCAGAAGCGGATCGAAATGCACTTCCTGCCCGACGTGTGGGTCGAGTGCGATGAGTGTCACGGTCAGCGCTACAATAGCGAAACGCTCGGCGTGAAGTACCGCGGACATTCGGTGGCCGACGTGCTGCAGATGTCGATCGGCGCGTGTCTTGAACTGTTCGAGAACATCCCTCGGGTCCGCAGGACACTGTCAACTTTGTGCGCGATCGGACTCGACTACCTCACACTGGGGCAGTCGGCCACAACGCTTTCGGGGGGCGAGGCACAGCGCGTCAAGCTGGCCGCTGAACTCGCCCGTCCCAGTACCGGGCAGACCATCTACATCCTCGACGAACCGACAACCGGTCTGCACTTCGACGACATCGACAAACTGCTGAAGGTGCTCAACAGTCTGGTCGAAGCCGGCAATACCGTCGTTGTGATTGAACACAACCTGGATGTGATCAAGACGGCTGACTGGGTCATTGACCTTGGCCCGGAAGCTGGCAGCGGCGGCGGCTGGATTGTGGCTCAGGGCACACCAGAGAACGTTGCAGCGGCGAGGAACGGACAAAAAACCGAGAGCCAGCGGCAATCGCACACGGGTGAGCAACTGGCTGCCGTCCTGTCTTCAGGCACACGAGGTGAACGTGCAGCGTTTGATGCCAGGGCCGAGGGGAAAAAGCGGTCGGGTGATCTGACGCTCGCAGACGTCGGCAAAGAGGCAAAAATGCCCTGGGATGTCGATGGCCGGCATTGGCATCTGCAGGGACGCATAGCCCACAGCGGCAAATCATGCAGGTGGGAAGGAGCCGCACTGGAGCGAATTGTCGAATTCCTGGAGTCACCACCAGCGAATCTCGCAGAGCAAACTCCGCCCGGACGCGGCAGAAAGAAAGCGGCGCGAAAGAAACGAGCCACGAAGAGAGCCGCCATCATGCGGGCCAGTGATCTGCTGAAGGACAGCGGCACTGAAACTCTCAGCTCTCAGCCAGCCCTCAGCCTCAAGACCATCTGGAATGATCCGTCGACCGTTGAAGTCACTGGCGAGAATCAGCGACTTGGCTGGTTCCTGCACGCTCTCACTCGGGACGAGTGGCTTCTGAAGCTGAACATCCGCGTCGAAAAGAAACGATTTGATGCGGCCGACCTGGCAGCACGACTGGGACTGAAGTCGATTGACGACATCGACGAGATTCCCGTTTACGGTCGGTCGGAACGCGTCCGTGTGAAGAACAAACCGGCCGGGTTCCAGGACATCACGATCTCCGTTCACTGGCTTAAGGAAATCGATACGCCCGAGTTCTGGCAATTCCTCGGCGAAGCTCGGGAGTCGTATCAGAACCGAGTCGAGCAGGCCTCGACGGACCCCAGGGATGTCTCACCCTGGAAGGTGCTCGGTCGCCAGTGGCATTTAAAGTCGAAGGGCTTTCCCGCCGAGAAGCGTCCCAAGTGGAAAATGGAAGTCCTCGAAGCGCTGTTTACGCTGCTGGACGACCTGCTGCCAGAAGCGGACGTCGTGTGGAACGAACGCCAGTTCGTGCGCTATCGCCGGTCAGGTTCAAAGGACGACCGTATCGTCGTTGTGACAAAACGACGTGCCGGGATTGACATGACAATCGTGCCAGATTCCGATCAGACGGGAATCGGTGACATGGCCGGCATCGCGGCCGAGCACGAGACAACTCAGACACGCGACGGCCGAACTGCGATTCGACTGAGGTTCCTGAAACTGGATCAGGTGGAATCGCCGCAACTGCGCGAGTTCCTGTGCCGGTGCCTCACTACCGCCTGACAAATCTGACAATAACAGCGTCGCTCAATGAAAACGGCGCCGTGGAATCGATCACATCATGATTTGCTGACGTCTGTATGTTAGACCGGAAATCTGTGGATTCTGACGAACATTCTGAGTCGGAACACGGAACATGCCTGACGACAAAACCCAACCGCCCAGGCCTCCATGGTTGAGTGAGGGCCCGGTCCCCCGACGCGCCCTGGTCATCGGAATACTCTTTGTAATTGCGAGTACTGCGCACGGAATCGCAGGCCGGTTCTTCCCCTGCTGTCGCGTTCGCTCGTTGCCGTCGCCACCAACTCGTTCATCGACTGGCAATCCCTGCTCAATGCGTGTCAGGAACTTGCGGGCCGGAGCGTAGGTCGGATCCAGGCGGATGGCCTGTTCAAAGAAGTCTTTCGCGGCTTCCGGCCGCCCCTGCGCCAACCGAATTCGTCCGAGACAGTAATAGGATCGCACAATCCAGGATCATCTGCGATTGCCTGGTGCAATACCTCTTCGGCCTCAACGAGCGCTCCGGTTTTCCAGAGTGCGCGACCCAGCAAATGTTTTGTCGACGCTATTTCGGGATCAATTTCAACCGACTTGCGCAAGTGCGGCAACGCTTTCTCGCCCTCACCGTGTCGGATGAAATACATCCCCAAATTTAGATTGAGATAATAGTCCTCAGGCCATTGCTCAAGTCCTTCACGGTACAACGCTGTGGCGCGGTCGCTCAGTCCAGCTTCCATAAACGCGTTCGCGAGTTGGCAATGCGACACGGGATTCCTCTCTGTGACACGCACGGCGCGAGTCCAGAGATAGGCACTGTTCCGCCACCAGCGCACCTGCACAAACGTTGTCGCCGTGAGTGATCCCAGCACAGTGACAACCAGCGTGACTCGCACTCGAGGGTCGCGTCTGTTGGCTGCGCTGAATTCTCTGTCGCTACGCAAATGGCGACTACAGGGGACTGGCCGGAAGTCAGCGACTTCCGACAAGAGCATCACCGTGCTGAATCGATCCAGCACAGAGCCACTCTGTAATCGCAGTCCCACAGCAGTCATCACGCGGAGTTCTCCGACACTGTCGGATAGCTCCACTTGTCCGGTGGTCTCTCAGGTCACCGGACGGCGTTGCGGCAATCAGTCTCTCTCTCCCTCGCCACACTCGCTGTATGGTTGGGGCTCCGGGTCTCAAACCGGAGTCACGTGACAAACCAGCACAATCCGTACCACTGGTACAACCAACATGACTGATACAACCCGTCTGTCGGCGGAAGTGACTCAGGATCAAGAGGTTGCACTGTCTCGTCACGACACACCACAGTTTCTGAGCGGCAGCTCACCCGGATCACCTGTCAAGCCTGCTCAACGTGACGTAGCGCGAGGTGTTCAGAATTCTGAACACTCGCTGTGCGTCCGACTCGCAGAACGGTCGGCGCTGCGGCTGCCTTGAGTGGCGGCGAGCGTCCCGTATAGTCCGCGAGTGGATCGAAGCACGCTCGTAGTAGCCGGATTTATCCGGCGTTGTAGAGAGTACCGAGTTGGAACAGCCCAGCCAGTGACTGGGATCGAGGCCCGTGGCTGCTGACGAACCGCATGAATGCGGTGACTACGAACGGCAGTGACTTTCAGCGTCGACAGACAGGGATCAACACAGTGGATGCTACAATTGTGCTTCTACCGGGCGACGGGATCGGCCCGGAGGTCGTGGATCAGGCCGAGAGAGTTCTCCTGGACATCGCGACGCGGTTCAATCATTCGTTCGAGCTGCCACGGCATCCGATGGGTGGCAATGCCATCGACAGCCATGGCGACCCTTTGCCGGATAGCACTCTGGATGCCTGCCGACAGTCACAGGCGATCCTGCTCGGAGCTGTTGGCGGACCGAAGTGGGACGACCCGAATGCGAAGACTCGTCCGGAAGCCGGTCTGCTGAAGCTGCGCAAGGAACTGCAGCTGTTTGCCAATCTGCGTCCAATCAAAACGTATGCCGCGCTCCTGGAATCGTCGCCGCTGCGTCGCGACATCGTGGATGGCGTCGACATTCTGTTCTTCCGCGAGCTGACAGGCGGCATCTACTTCGGCGGTTCGGAACGTGGACCGCACGAGAGTGGCGAAGTCGCATCGAGTGTCATGACGTACTCAACCGGCGAGGTCGAACGTATTGTGCGTCTGGCGGCTGAAGCAGCCGGCAAACGCGGCAACAAACTGACGTCCGTCGACAAGGCCAACGTGCTGGAAGTCTCAAGACTGTGGCGGCAGGCAGCCCAGCAGGTTGTCGAATCAGAATACTCCGGATTGGAATACGAGCACGTACTGGTCGACGCGATGGCCATGCACCTGATCTCGCGACCCACCGATTTTGATGTCGTGGTGACCGGTAACATGTTCGGCGATATTCTCACTGATGAAGGCTCGATGCTGACTGGATCGCTGGGCATGTTGCCGTCGGCATCATTGGGTGAATCGGGACCAGGACTGTATGAGCCTATTCACGGTTCAGCTCCGGACATCGCCGGTCAGGGAATCGCCAATCCGCTGGCAACAATTCTTGCCACAGCCATGCTGCTGCGACATTCGCTCAACCTGGAGGAGGAAGCGGCACAGATCGAGTCGGCCGTGGATTCCATTCTGGCGGCGGGCCACCGCACAAAGGACCTGGCCCGAGGCGGAACATCCATCAGCACCAGCGAGATGGGAGATCACGTACTCGCTGCGCTTGGTTCGTAGACTTAAGCACGGCATTCGCCAGCCGCATCCCGTGCCGTACAACCTGTCAGGTACACTCGTGTCCGAATTCGATCGTGATGTCATTCGCATTGCCACGCGAACCAGTCGCCTCGCGATGTGGCAGGCGAATCATGTGTCCGATCTGCTTCGTGCGGCGGTTCCCGACTGCGGGATCGAACTGGTCGATGTGTCGACGGTGGGAGATCGCGACCGCTTCAGCACTCTGGCGTCGATGGGTGGACAAGGTGTGTTCACGCGCGAAGTGCAGTTTGCCGTGCTGGATGGCCGCGCGGACCTGGCTGTTCACAGTCTGAAAGATTTGCCGCCCGAGGCGGCCGAAGGATTGGCGCTCGCAGCCGTCCCAGAACGGGCTGCGGTACGCGCCGCCCTGATTCTTCCGAATGGTCACGAGGCAACCGGCGACGGTACTGAACTGTTGAAATCGCTGACAGGTGGCAGTCGCATTGGAACGGGCAGTCTGAGGCGTCAGGCCCAGATTCGATTTGCTCGAAAGGATGTTGAACTGCTCGACATTCGCGGCAATGTGGAGACTCGCATTCGCAAGCTCGACGAAGGTGAATTCGACGCAATTGTCCTTGCCGAAGCCGGCCTGTGCCGCTTGGGCCTGGCGAACCGGATCAGCGGACTGCTTACGCCACCGTTGATGCTGCACGCGGGCGGCCAGGGAGCACTCGGTATCGAATGCCGCGCGGATGACGATGCTCTGGTTCGCGTTCTCACAGCAATTTCGTGTGCTCCCGTCATGGCAGCAGTTGCGGCCGAGCGGAGTTTGCTGCGGGAACTACGGGCCGGTTGTCATGCGCCCGTTGGAGTCCGTAGCCGAGTCGAAGATTCCAGCACAGTCCAACTCGAAGGCGTCGTGTTGACGCCCGATGGTGAGCAACGAATCGTAGCCGAAGCGTCCGGAACGACGGAACAGGCAGCGATGGTCGGTCTCGAAGTGGCATCTCGATTGAAGGCCGACGGTGCGGGTGAGATTCTGAATTATTCGGATCCAGTCTCGTGATCCGTCCGACCCGCATCGTGCCTGGGCCCGCTGTCACCTCCAAAGTTGTCACTGGCGGAACTTGTCGAACGATGTGACTCTTGTATCAACGTCACTGACTGCGAATGTTGTGAAATCGAAACGGCAAGTGGTCCGAGACATGTTTCGTGTGTCCGCGTACTCTGATTGGAATGCAGGTATCGTCGGACAATGACATTAAAGCACACCGGCTTCCGCGTCGTGCTGATCTCTGGGCGGTTGGGGTGCTTCAGGTTGCGCGGAGAGTGCAAGTCCTTAAATCGGCACGGTCGTTTGGGTTTCGAACTCGGCTGGGGTGAGGTAGCCGAGCGATGAATGACGGCGGTCCTGGTTGTAATAATGCAGATAGGTCGACAGCTCG
>CAYSJO010000616.1:0-11612 GCA_964431285.1 uncultured Planctomycetaceae bacterium | reverse complement strand
CAGCAATCGTATCCCGGTATGCCACAGCAGCCGTATCCTGGGATGCCACAACCTGGTTACGGAATGCCTCAACCCGGTTACGGCGTGCCACAACCTGGTTACGGAATGCCACAACCCGGCTATGGGATGCCACAACCTGGTTACGGAACGCCACAACCCGGCTATGGGATGCCACAACCTGGGTATGGCGTGCCACAGCAACCTGGTTATGGCATGCCGCAATACCCTCAACCTCATCTGCCGGCATATCCAGCTCAAGCGCCGCTGTTTCAGCCTGCAGAGGAGGATGAGGACGACGAGCCCGAGGCGACCTCAGTCGACGCCCCGCAGACGCAACTGCCTGAGCCCGGAGAAACGGGACTCAAGGAGCCGGAGCCGTCTGAGAACGAGGGTGAAGATGAGGCCGCCAAACCACCACCGCCGAATCCAGCTGCTGACGTGCTGAAGAAGTACATGAATCGGCGCTGATCATTCTGGAGAGTGACCTGGCGTAACGAATCCGTCGTTCGCCCGGAGAATTGCGCAAGGAGAGTCACCGTGGCCGACCCGAACGAAGTACAGAGACGCTACAAAGAATTCCTGGACCTGCTGCCGTTGACTTTGAATCTGGCGGGCCTGCCACCGAGCGAACCAGGCCGGTATTTCACGGAAGAGCAGATCGAGACGCGCCTGTTTGTCATGCGGCATGCGTACAAGGCCGCGCGGCAATTCGCCCGCGAGGTTGTCGTGAAGTGACGCTCACGAATTCGCGCTTCGTGACTCACCGCACGAGCTGTTCGGAACACAACTGCCCGATCGCTGCTTCGTGATCGACGTGACGAACCTCGATGCCCTCAGCGATCAGCCGGCCGATCTTGTCAACTGCCCCGTCCGCGTCGAGGAACCGTGTTCCGCTGGCGTGGCCGAATGACTCGGGACCGCCGCCACCTTGGAGCACGACGATCGTGGTCACGGCATACCCGTTGCGCCGCAGATTCCCCAGGGCAATGGCAGATTCCGTCGACACGTCACCCATAACAGCGATGACGGTCGCATCCCGGGGGATACGGTTGGTGGCCTCGATCAGCAGTTGCGAAAATGTGAGACCGTCGGTGAGTTCCAATCGGGCCAGAGCTTCACGGATGCGCTGAAATTGCTCAACGCCGCGCTGTGTTTCAACGACGACCGGTTGTAGCCGATCGCTTTCGTTCTGCATGCCGAAGTCCTTTTTTGCTGCATCACGTGTGCGAAACTCGTGCTTCCAGCCTTCGGTACGAATCCGATCGGCGGCATCTCGTCCGTTGGACACAAACCCGATCTGCTGTCCGAGCTGGCAAACAGCATTCGCCAGCGAAACTGCGGCCGAAACGGCCAGCTCGGACCGATGCGGCTCGCCCTGGGCCGGATACATGTCTTTGTGAAAATCGAGCACGATCGTCGTACCCGCGACGGTAGACGAGTCAAAGATGCGACTGTGCAGCGTTCCCGTACGGGCGGTCGCCTTCCAGTGAATGCGGTTGAGAGCGTCTCCACGCTGGTACTCACGCACGCCAGCAATTCGTGTCGGATCTTCGAACAACCGATGCGTCATTCGGATTTCACCAATCGGTCGCCGCGAAGACAGGTCATAGCCGACCAGTGGGATGACTTTCGGGAACACCAGCACAAACTGCGGCTCGGTCAGAATTCGATAGCGTCGGTGCAGCCCGAACAGGTCTCCGCTTTCGATCATCAAGGGACCAATCTGGTAATAGCCCCGCATTTGACACGTTACCTGATACAGCAAAGGCATCGTGCCGCGCGGACCCATCTGCGCCAGTTGAATACGACGCCCCTCAACTTTCAGCCGCGCGGGCTTTTGAGTCAGTGCGGATCGCGGCAGGGAGTCTTCAATGATCAACCACGGAACGGGCAGGCTGGATGAGTTCCGCACATTGACCACAACCGCCACGCGATCTCCAACTTCCGCCACAACTCTATTGCACTCACGCTCAGCGGTAAGCCCTTCAATCCACTGCAGGGCCAGAAATCGGCTCAACAGAATGACGCCCAGCAGCGCGTACATCGAATAGACAAGAAGCCCCAGTTGCAGGGCGATCCCAATCAGCAACAGCAGAATGGACCCCAATAGCCACCGCATCAGCAACAGCTCCCCACGCCCGCTCTCGAGTACCCGTCCGAAGGACTCGATCAGGAGCGACCCTTACAGCAAATCTGAACCGCCCTTCATGGTCGGTACCGATGATTCCGCCAGAATCTCCTCGATCACTTTTGTCGCCGTGATCCGTCGCAGTCGGCTCTCCGGGCGCAGGATGATCCGATGTGTGAGCACAGGCGGAGCGACACGTTTAACGTCATCGGGCAGGACAAACGCGTTGCCGCGAATTGCTGCAAGTGCCTGCGACGCACGGAACAACGCGATGGATGCCCGAGGGCTTCCGCCCAGCAGAATGTCGTCGTGATCGCGCGTCGCGTGGACCAGGTCAAGAATGTAGTTCCGCACCTTGGGATCGACTTTCACATCGCGACAGGCCAGCTGGCACGCGACGATTTCTTCGGCCGACACGACCGGCTGCAGCGATTCGATGGGATGTGATTTCTGCAGGCGATCAAGCATCTCGCCCTCCTGCTCGCGCGCGGGATAGCCCAGGCTCAACCGCATCAGAAAACGGTCAAGCTGGGCTTCCGGGAGCGGAAACGTGCCTTCCTGGTCAACCGGGTTTTGTGTGGCTACAACCAGAAACGGTTGATCCAGCAGGTACGTCTCGCCATCGACGGAAACGCGACGTTCGGCCATGGCTTCCAGTAAAGCCGCCTGGGTGCGCGGTGTCGTGCGGTTGATTTCGTCTGCCAGCAACACGTGTGTGAACAACGGTCCGGCGCGAAATTCAAACTCGGTCGTTTTCGGATTGAAAATCGATGCGCCGGTGATGTCGTTGGGCAGCAGGTCGGGAGTGCATTGAACTCGCTTGAAGTCGCACCCGAAGCTGATCGCGAGAGCCCGGGCCAGCATCGTCTTGGCCACTCCGGGCACATCTTCCAACAGGAGATGTCCCTCGGCGAACGCCGATGTCAGTGCCAGCAGAACCTCCTGACGCTTGCCGATGATCACGTTTTCGACGTTGGAAATAATCCGTTTGGCAATCGCATTGACTTTGGACATGCCGCTTCCGAATGAGTTTCACTGCGGACGAATTACACGACTCGATCGATTGAAGATCATGAATTGTCTGTAGATTTCGATTCTATCGCCCGCTCGTCGTTGTCGCATGGATCCAGCTCGACCTCGCTGTGGACTGTCTCACGGACTCGATACCATGTCCGACCGGTAGAACGTCATCACACACAGCGGAGGTCCACATCATGAGCGTTTCCGTCGAACTTCCTCAAAGCTTCGCCCGCTTCGCTGGCGGCGAATACCAGTTCGACACACAAGCCAGAACGGTCGGCGCCGTGATGACCGAGCTGTTCGAACAGTTTCCGGACCTGAAAATCCGACTCGTGAATGACCGTGGCGAGATGTATCCCTATCTACCGGGGTTCGTGAACGACGAGAAGCTGCCGTTGACGGGCTATTCAGGACGGGTGCTGAACGCGGGTGACAAACTGGAATTTGTCACGCTCGCGTCGGGCGGGTAACGAAATGTCTCGACCGTCTGGGCAGACGGACTTCGGTTCTCTTGTGGAGAACCCGAATTCGCCAACCGGTCGAAGGTCGTCTTCAGATCCGTGCGGGCCTTAATGTTTGCGTCATTGAAATTGGCTTCACACAATGGCTGGCTCGCGGGCCACTCATGCCGGAATCCAATCGACAGTTTCTGATTATTCGATGTTTCCTCTTCTTTCAGGCTGATTCTGAGCGATGTCCGATCCGGAGCAGAAACCGGTCAACCAGCTCGGCGAGACGGCTGAGCCTCCCGCCGTCGGCACGCAGTCCGGGCAGAAGTCGTCTGCCGGTTCGTCGAAAGACAAAGACGGACGACGCTCGAGCAAGAAGAAAGTCACGCAACTCGGCGACTTTCGGCTGATGAAGAAACTCGGTCAGGGTGGCATGGGCGAAGTCTATCTCGCCAACCAGGTCAGCTTGGATCGCCTTGTGGCATTGAAGATTCTGTCCAAGGAGATGGCCAAGAAGGCCGGTTTCGTCGAACGATTTGTGCGTGAAGCCCGGGCGATGGCCAAGATCGATCACCCCAACGCGGTGAAGGTCTACGCGGCCGAGTCCGATAAAGGACTGCATTACGTCGCCATTGAGTACATCGACGGTCAAAGCATGCAGGACTGGATGGACGATCGGGGCAAGCTCTCTGTGGGTGACGCTTTGAACGTCGTCCTGGCCTGTGCCGATGCTCTGAATCATGCGCACGAGATGAATCTCATCCACCGCGACATCAAGCCCGACAACATCCTTGTCAACAAGAAGGGCGTTGTGAAGGTGGCGGACTTCGGCCTGGCCAAAGCGCTTGACGACGAAGATATGTCGATGACGCAAAGCGGCACAGGTCTGGGCACGCCGCTGTACATGCCGCCTGAGCAGGCTCGCGATGCCAAGCACGTTGACAATCGGACGGACATCTACGCCCTGGTCTGCACGTTATATTATTTTTTGACTGGTGAGCTGCCATTCAAGGGCGATTCGGTTCTAAAGCTGATCATTGCCAAAGAGCAGGGCAAGTATGAATCCGTCCGCAAGATGAATTCGGACGTACCCGATCGGCTGGCGCTGATGATCGACAAGATGATCCAGAAGGAAGCGAAGCACCGCTATGCATCCTGTGGCGAGATGATAGCTGACCTGGAGAAACTTGGCCTTGAGAATGAAACGCTGAGCATCATTGACGGTGCTGACGCTGGAGGGGGACGTTCGGCTCGTACGCGGTCACGATCAACCGTTTCCGCGACCGGAGCCGGCGCTACAAGCGGTGGTGCCGGACAGACCGTTCGGGGATACCGAACTTCCGAAGAAGACGCGACTGCGTCCGAACAGAAGTCGTCAACCAAGGACAAGGTCGTCTGGTACGTCCGCTTCACAAACAAAAAGGGCGAGGCACAGGTTAAGGAAATGACGACTCGCCAGGTCCAGCAGGGGATCCTGGCTGAGGCACTTGACGTCAAAGCTCAGGCTCAGAAGAAAGGGCAGGGTGGTGGATTCCTCGCACTGGCAGCCTATAACGAATTTCAGGCGTTAATGAAGAAGCGGTTGGCGAAGACCACCGAGCATGTCCGCTCCGACCACATGAAGGACATGTACGCAAAACTCGACAAGGAGCAGACGAGACGGAAGCGATGGCGCTGGTTAAAGAACATGACCGAAAGCGTGCTCGGTGGATTTGGCTTGATCGTGTACCTTGCACTTGTCGTTGTCGTACTGGTCGGCGTCTACTGGGTCGTCGTGCATGTGATCTATCCCAAGATCAGTGAGAACCTGGAAGATCGTCCTGCCATTGTCGAACCCGACCCTGACGCGGAATGAGGTGTCGCAATGTCTGCATCACAAGCCGTAGGACGTCCGATCGAGATATTGCTTGTCGAAGACAGCCTCGTGTCCGCTCGCATCACAATGGGTGCTCTGAAGAACGGCAACGTCCAGCACCGCATGACCTGGCTGTCCGACGGCATCGACGCACTGGATTTCATGCACCAGCGCGGCCGTTTCTCGCGTGCCCCGCGCCCTGATTTGATCCTGCTGGATTTGGGCCTGCCGCGTAAAGACGGCCGAGAAATCCTGACGGAAATCAAATCTGATGAATCACTCAGAGGGATTCCGGTTGTCGTCCTCACCGCGTCAACAGACTACGACGACTATCGGGCCAGCGAGGAGCTGCATGTCGAGGGTTACATGACCAAACCGGTCGACCTGGACAAGTTCCTGCACCTGGTCCGAGAACTCAAGGATTACTGGCACGCTGGCGTGATTCTGCCGTTGCTCGACTGACTCCGAAACTATCCCGTCAGAGCGGCGGCGAGTTCGGCAATCACGTCATTCGCCGAATCGATGCCGACAGACAGACGTACCAGCCCGTCAGTGATTCCCCAGCTTCGTCGCTCGTCGACGTCCACATACTTGTGTGACGTTCCGGCCGGCCAGGAAATGGTTGTCCGCGTATCTGCCAGCGTTGGCGAAAATGGAATTGTCTCGGCCAGTGCCCGAAAGAGTGGCCGGATGCCTGCTTCACCGGATTTCAGATCGAACGACAACATGCCACCGGTTCCATCGGGCAGCAGTCGTTGAGTCAGTTCATGGTCCGGGTGGTCGGGCAGACTCGGGTGATGGACTTGCGACACGGCCGGATGACCGGCCAGAAACTCGGCGACTTTAGTCGCGTTCTCAGAGACTCGCTGCATCCTTAGCGGTAACGTGCGCAGACCTCGTGAACCCAGCCAGCACTCAAACGGATTCGCGTTCAGTCCAAACAGACTGGCCACACGACGTACGCGTGTCGTGGTCGTCCGCGACCCGGCAACAACGCCCAGCATCACGTCGCCGTGCCCATTCAAGTACTTCGACGCGCTGTGAAACACGAGCTTTGCTCCATGTTCCAGCGGGCGAAACAGACACGGTGGCGCGAACGTGTTGTCGACGACGACTGGAACCTCGCCCATCGCCTCGACCAGACGAGGCAGGTCGACGACTTCCAGCAACGGATTGGACACGCTTTCAATCAGACACAGCTTTGTGTTGTCACGCACGGCCGCCGACATCGCCTCGATATCCGAGGCATCGGCGAACGTCACTTCAATTCGGAAACAGCGTTCCAGTTCGGACAGCAACTGGGAACTGCGACCGTACAGCACTCGCGCGGCCAGTATGTGGTCACCGGAACGCAGATGGCTCAGCAGAATCGCTGAACAGGCACCCATCCCGGAGGCACACACAGCTCCAGCTTCGGCGCGTTCCAGATCGGCGACGTCACTCGCAAACGCTGCATGATTCGGGTTTCCATCGCGCGTGTAGATGTAGCCTCGTTCGCTGTGATCAGTGACAGCATCCAACTGCTCGATGCCGTGCAGATCAAACGCCGTCGTTTGATAAAGCGGCGGGTTACTGGGACGCGTCGTAAAGTCTTCGGCCCAGCCACCACGCGAGCAAATCGTTTCGTCGTCTCGGGACATGGTTTTCCTCAAAGCCACCTGACTGGACCCGGAACAGACCATCGCATCCGTCAAAGGCCGAATGACTGATCGAGGATGGACGGATTGACCTTGCCGAACCGAAACGCCTTACCGGTTTCGACGTTGTGAAACACGACCTGAGCCGGGCTGAACAGCAGAGGGTCAATCTTATAAAAGTCGTGGTCAGCCTCGCGGAAGATCTCCAGAAACGGTTTTCCGTAACCGTCAGCCGCCGATGCCGGTACGCGGGGCCCGATTTCCTCCAGAGATGCGTCATCCCCCGAGACCCAAAGAGTGACCTGGCCTCCATAGAGAATAGCGTCGTTTGTCCGGCCAATTCCGCTCAGGTCATCCGCGGCGACGGGCGGCAATGGAGCAATCCCGAACCCGTGACGCACACGCCGCACGTCGAAACCCAGTTCAAACAGTTTGTGCAACGATGTCTCGACGGATCGCGCCACCACCTGCATTGTGCCTGTCAGGCTGGAAGTGGGCGCTGCCAGCAACGTGACGTCAGCCGTGGTCACCTGGCAGCGATCGGCGATGTCTGCGGCGACGGCTTCAGTTGGAAGCTGACCAGTTTCGAGAACACCGACGATTCGGTTTGTCGTTTCGTCAACGGGAAGCTGCGTGAACAATTCTTCGGAGGTTGCCGCTGCTCGCATCGGACCGGACCCCATCGCAAAGTAGTCGCCGACACTGATTTTCCAGCCGGCGTATTGACTCTGAAGGCAGGCTGTGACGGGCTGGTCTGTTTCGATCTGGATCATCGGCCAGCCCGATGAAAAAGCGTTGTCGGGAACAATCGAGACGCGTCCGCAATCGGCCATGCAGATCCGGCTGAGCAGGATTCCGGCTTCCAGACTTCCGGTCGATTTGACACCGAAGTCAAACAATGAAGCACCGTTGGAGAGCTGATGTCGGGCCACTCCCAGTCTGTCGTCAGAACCAGATTCGAGGTCGTCCAGCAGACGAAGAGCCAGTTCGTTGAGTGATCGCGGCATGAGGGGCTCGAAAGGAATGGAAAACGTAATACGTGGCGGATTATGCGTCCGATGCATTCCAGCCGCAAAGGAGCGTACTGGTGCATGACCGTCACAATCCAAATCACCGGCACAGGTGTGATAGTTGGTTAAACAGGATTGACGAGGCACTCAATCTGATCGCCGCAGCGAATCATTACAGCCGCTCACCTGATTTCGCTCCATCGTTGGCATGGGAATGCGCAAGAACGATTGAGGAGATCAACATGAACAGTCGACTTAAATTCGTGCTCATCGGGCTGGCGTGCGCACTCGTGTGGTCCCAGAGTGCTAACGCGCAGGGAGTCGCTTATTTGGTGACATCCGATGGCTCTGCATATGTCTGGCCGGTCTCCGCTGATTCGGCCGTGTATGTCTATCCGCAATCGACGCATTCCGCTCAACAGACTTCCAGGACAACACAGAACTCTTACACGCTGGTGCAGGATTCGGCTGGGCAACTGTATTACGTGCCTGTGAGCCAGAGTGTCGACTACCGATCGGCAGACGCTACTGCCTCCCAGTCGATGTCATTCGATTACGTCTCGGGCCACGCGCACCGTTCTGCTCCGAGTGTTTTGGCACCGGCCGTGCAGGACACGCGCAATCTTGTCGGTGACGTCGCAGAGCTCTGCCTGAAACTGCACCCGGGGGCCTGGCTCGCCGAGAAAGCGGGGTTGATCAAACGCAATCACATCGTGCAGCGAATCCGCGGCCGTCACTGATTGAGTCCGTGTTGCATGGCGGCTTCAATCGCATCGACGTCGTAAACACAGCCGCCCCAGGTGCCCCCGCCTGCCTGCTGCAGCAGCGCCCACAAACGTGTTTCCGCGGGAAGGTCCGGATCGCCACTCAGCGTGACAGACGGCGTGCGCTCCGCAAGTAACCGCTCTGCGTCTTCCTGGGACAGATCGCGTTGACCGTCACCCACCAGATCGATGCTGCCTTCCAGTGAATTGCGATCCACTCGGATCCGAATCTGGTCTCCGTCTTGGACCTTTCCGATTGGGCCACCAGCGAGCGCCTCGGGGCCGACGTGTCCAATGCAGGCGCCCGTCGACACGCCGGAAAACCGTGCGTCGGTAATGATCGCCACCTGTTTACCGAACTTGAGGTACTTCAATGCTGAAGTGAGCTGATAGGTCTCTTCCATGCCAGCTCCCAGCGGGCCGCGACAAATCAGCAGGATGATGTCGCCTGCATGAATCTTTCCGTCCTTGATGGCGGCGATCGCATCACGCTCGGATGTAAAAACTCGGGCCGGACCGGTTTTGCGATAAACGCCATCGTCATCCACGACAGTCGGATCGATTGCCGTGCTTTTGATGACCGAGCCCTCTGGGGCAAGGTTGCCAACGGGGAAGCACACTGTGCTGGTTAAACCTCGCTCGCGCGCTTTGTCCGGCGACATGATCACATCATCCGGATCAACGTCGTCCTGCCTCGCCAGGACTTCACGCAATCGCTCGCGGCGATCGGATGTCTCCCACCACTCCAGCACATCTCCAAGTCGCTGACCCGAAACGGTCAGTGCATCGAGCTGCAACAGGCCGAGCGTTCGCAGACGCAACATGACTTCCGGCACACCACCCGCCAGAAACATCTGCACGGTGGGATGGCCAACGGGGCCGTTGGGCAGGACATCGACAATCCGCGGCACCTGACGATTCAATCGATTCCAGTCATCGACCGTCGGACGTTCAACTTCGGCCGCAAACGCTGTTGCCGGAATATGCAGCAGCAGGTTTGTGGATCCGCCACACGCCGCATGGACGACCATCGCATTATGAAAAGCATCAGGCGTCAGAATGTCGCGGGTCGTCACGCCCTGTGACTGCATCTCAACAATGGCCCTGGCGGATCGAGTCGCAATATCACGCCAAATCGGTTGTCCCGACGGTGCCAGCGCGCTGTGAGGCAGACTCATTCCCAGCGCCTCGGCCACGACCTGTGCCGTTGCTGCTGTTCCCAGAAACTGGCAACCGCCTCCGGCACTACCACAGGCCCGACACCCTTGATCGGCCGCATACTCCAGCGTGATTTCTTCGTGAGCGAAACGAGCCCCAATGGACTGTACTTTGCCGGCGTCTTCCGCATCACGTGCGGGAAGCGTGACCCCTCCAGGCACGATTGTCGTCGGCAGATCGTGTTGCCTGGCCAGTGCAATCATCATCGCTGGCAGGCCCTTGTCGCATGTCGCGACTCCAATGACGCCCCTGCGGAGAGGCAGCGAACGGATCAGGCGACCGAGCACAATGGCGGCATCATTGCGATACGCCAGACTGTCCATCATCGCGGTCGTACCCTGCGAACGACCGTCACACGGATCACTGCAGTAGGCTGCAAAGGGAATCCGCTCAAGCCGTGTCAATTCTTCCGCCGCTGCCCGCATCAACAGACCAACTTCCCAGTGGCCTGTATGATAACCCAGAGCAATCGCGCGGCCGTCTTCTCCGCGGATGCCGCCCTGAGTGCTCAGGACCAGCACCTGGTCCCACAGCAGGTTCTGCGGATCCCAGCCCATCCCGGCGCTTTGCGTCAGACCGAACAGGTCGCCACTGGGTGCATTCCTCAGTAGGTCGTCATTCAATGGCAGGCTGCCGGAAGGCCCCTCGCCCACCGTCGTGATGTCAAACAATGACGAGTCGCCGGAGTCAAGCAGCGATTGCAGCGAATCGGTCATTGATCCCTCAGGTAGCTTTTTGCGATGACAACAGAGACGACGATCAGTACTGGTCCAGCCAGGATCCCAAAGTCTCCCGACGCCAGAGACAGGCAGACTCCGCCGGTTGCAAGCAGAATAGATGCCGACAGCAGACGCGCGGATTGAACGGTGCTGTCAGCCCTGTGTGGTGCAGTGGAATCGGACATCTCGACCGTCCGGTCTGTTACTGCGCAGTAAACTCGCTGAAGACGTGCTCGATGTTCTCGACGCGTTCTTTCACATTGACCCCTGTCCATTTTTCGTAGAAAGGCAGGTCGATCGATTCTTTGATTTCTTCAAGCGACTTGCCATCACCGAGAGCCTTCTGGACATACTGACGCAACTCAACAAAGTAGCGGCGTTGAGTGTCGATCAGACTCGCGCCAGACATCTCACCATGGCCAGGTGCGATCGTCTTGATCGGCAGCTTCTTCATTTCTGTCAGCACGCCGATCCAGCTTTCTGTGTTGCTGTCGCCCGTGTAGTTGAAGGCGCCGTTGACGCACGCATCACCAGTAAACGCAATTCCCAGCTTTGGCATCCAGGCAATCGCGTCACCAGCGGTGTGGGCATGACCGAAGTGCAGCAACTCGACGCGCTGAGTCCCGTCATCCAGAACGAGCTTCTTCGGGAAAAACAGCGTTGGCTTGTCGTAATCCAGCGGACCGTATTCGTCCGGTTTCTCTTTCTGAGACTTCTGGAAACCGGCTATGCCCTTTGTATCGAACAGGTCCCGGCTGTTTTCCGACGCAACCGCGATCGTTCCGTTGGCTGTGTAGATCGCATTTCCATCT
>CAYSJO010000615.1:0-27243 GCA_964431285.1 uncultured Planctomycetaceae bacterium | reverse complement strand
TGTCGCGATATTCGCCAGTTCCCCACGGCCTACGGGACGATTCAGATCATCGGAAGGACCCACGGGCGCGGTGACATGTCCCACGGTGGTGATGGTGGTCATGGTTGCGATGGTTCCCGCCGGGTCAGGGTTGCCAGCTGTTGAACGACGTCGGCCCGGTCACGCGGCGAGAGTTTCTCCAGCGCAGATAGAACCACCCGTAGAACCACATCCGGCGAGATTTGCGTATTTCCCGGAGTTTTCGCAGGGTCTTCGAATCCTGTATCGCCCATTACCCCCCCCCTAGTCTGTCCGTCGGGGTTTTGACGTAAACTAAGTCCAGAACACCGCTTCCGATAAGTCGTTGTTTCTGGTTGTTCACTGTTGATCTTTGAAGGACTCAATTGCTGAGTCCTCTGGTGAGTCCTAAGATTGGTGTGGTCGCTCAGGACTAATTTCAGGACGATCATTTTCTTCCTGTTGCCGCCTGTCGTTTCATAGCTTGGCAGTTGACGGCGAAAGAAGTCTCCGATGGTTCTTGTCTCCACGCCGGCGGAGACACGTCGCGTCAACGCTGCCGAAGTGACACGCTGCCGCCTTCAGGCAAAGGAGACGATCGATGAGGCTTGGTGTGATCCTTCTGACAGTGGGCTTGCTGGTAACATCGACGCCGTCCGCATCGATTTGCGAAGAGACGCTCAGCCCTGCCGAGGGCGGCAGGATCCCTCTTTCCAATGTAGCAGGCAAGAAGCTTATTCGTGGGGCGAGGGAGATCAGACATGTCTGCGGAGAGCTTGAGGGGATCGAAGACGCTGGGAAGAAGGCCTCGTTCCTGAACGAGAAGGTCGCGACGTGGCAGGATAAGGGAATCGACGGCGTGATGTTCGTCCTGCGGAACGGACAGTGGTGGCGAGTCCCGGCGCTGACATACGAAGACATCAAGCCGGAGATAGACGCCTTCCAATCCGTCAAGGACTGGGGACGCCTGACGGACAACTTCCTCTGGACCAGCTCGACACTCTGGGTCGAGGGCCGCGTGCCGGACTGGTTCAACGATAAAGACTGGGGGGCGGTGTGTACGAACACGCGTCTGGCTGCGAGGGTCGCCAGGGAGTGTGGCTTCAAGGGCGTGATGCTTGATTTGGAGCAGTACGGCGGACGCGGTAGAGGCGTCTGGAAGTATCCGTCCCTTTACAATGTCTATACCGACGTGGTTTACAATGCTGCGGGCGAGGCCGTGCCGAAGTCGTTTGACGAGGTTGCCGCAAAAGTGCGAAAGCGGGGCCAGGAGTATGGGGAGGCGTTGACCAGCGAGTACCCGCAGATCGTGCTCATGGTCGCCGCGTCACTGTATGAAGGCGCTTACCGAGTCGCGTTGAGGAAAGAGCTGGAGAGGGAATCAAAGGGGAGCTTGCTCGACACCGGCTTCGCGCTCATGCCGGCGTTCTTTGACGGACTGCTCGCTGGCCTGGACGAACGGGCATCGCTCGTATCGGCCTGCGAAGCCACCTATCTCGATTCGACCTACAAGGACATGTTGGTTGTCCGCGATCACGCCCTCCGGCTGGCACCAAGCCTCAGCATGACCCCAAAACTGGCCCGTCAGCGAATCAGCTTCTGCACTGCCATCTGGACGGACGCCGGATGGGGCGAAGATCGCTTTAGTCCAACGGACGTGCGTGCCAACCAGCGCAACCCCCTGCGGCACAAACACGCGGCACACAACGCCTTGGCGGCGTCAGATAAGTACGCGTGGCTTTACGGCGAAATGCCGTGGATTATGGCGGAACCGACGCCGCTGATGCGCAAGTACTGGCAGGCCAACATCGACGCCCACCTTCCGCAGGATCTCTCATGGAAGCCCACACCAAACTGGGACCTGACAGACTACACCGAGCACGACCGACAGATGGCGGCGAAGGATGCCGCGTTCTGGGCCAAGGCAAAGCAGGACGGCTGGCGGGTCGTCGCGGAACTGCCAGTGGATTGGCACTTCCGTTTCGATACGCAGCTTCAGATCCGATACAACAAGCACTGGTATCGGCCAAACAATGACTTCGATTTTGGAAGTTGGCCGCTGATCAGCACACTGAAGTGCTGGCAGTCACAGGGCACCAAGGCAAATGGCGTGGGAATCTACAGGATCCGGTTCGACGTGCCTCGGGACCTTGATCCTAAGCGTGACGAGATAGTGCTCGCATTCGGCGGACATTCCGCCGGCACTTCACCCGGACCGGGGCTGCGCCCGGAAATCGTCGCGCTGATGAACACGAAGAGCGGCTTGGGGATGAAGACAGGCCTGACGGATGTTTCCGAGCTCATCAAACCTGGCGCAAGCAATCAGGTCAGCGTGCGCGTGATTAATCATGCAGGCCCCGCCGGGCTCATGGGTCACGTCAAACTCCTCGTGCGCAGACGATGACGGCGAAGCGGCAGTCATTGCATTCGGTCACGTCAACAAGCAACGGTCATCCGGGCCAATTCAAAAAACGTTCCTCAGACGACACGTGCTGGAATACGGTCGAGTAGATGAGAATCTCGCCATCATTTGGCCACTCAGCCAAGCATAGCTGATCGGCGCAGTCGAATGCTCGATGTCGGACGCCCGGTCATTTGAGCACACAAAAGGGGTCAGGAATCTTTGTTTCGGAACTTCACATCAAAAAAGTCCTGGCCCCTCTCGTTGCATGATCATCATCTCCCTTCGTGCGAGTCGTTAGTTCTTGAAACGATTTTTTGCCCGGTAGGTGCGCGTCTTGCCTTCGTGCGGCGAGTAGTAGCTCATCCACAGCGAGTCGTCGTGCCAGACGAGTCCAGGATAGCTGCAGTCGCCGCCGCTGGGCAGGGTCAGAGCGGGTTCGTAGCTGTCGCGCGTCATGCGTGCGAGTGTGGTCGTCGCGGTTTGGCCGTAGCCGCAGTTGGCGGTCCACAGCTCGGCGGATGCTTCAACGTCTGCCTTCTTGCGCATGTCGCGCGACTTGTTGGAGTACCAGCCGCGACCAACCTTCGGTCGGTGCCCGCGAATCAGATGCGAGCCCTTCGCCGGAATGTGCTGCGTGCCCAGTTTGCAGGGGAGGCGGCGTCAGGAAGTCCAGCGGCGGGAGAATCTGGAAATTCCGCCGACCATCGCTGCGCGACGGTGCCCGGGCCAACTGCGCATGCTCTCGACGGCTTCCGGTTCGATCTTGTCCTCGGCCAGAGACAGCGAGAACACCGCTTCCTGCCAAGTCACCAACAGTCTGTCTCGATCGAACTCCGGCAATTCAACGCAGTCAGTCGAATGCGACAAGTATCGATATCGAGATCAGTCTTTGCACGTCGTTGATTCTGCGTCGAAGAACTCGTTGGCCTTCTGAAAAATGCCGATCGTCAGGCAGCCGTCGGGCGAGTGGGCCGCATGCACCGAGTCGACGTCGCGCCAAACAAAATTGCCTGCTGTGCAGGCTCCGTCGTCGTCCAGCAAACTCCCTTCCAGCACGAAGGTCTGCTCGACGCCGCGGTGACGGTGCTTCGGGAGCGTCGCCCCTGGAGCCGTACGAAACAGCGCGGTGAATGCTTCACCATCCGGGTCGCGCCACAGGATCTTCATCTCCACGCCGGGAAAGCGCGTGGGCTGCCAGGGGAGATTTACAACATCAATGTAGTGCGATCCGGGTTCGGATTCTGGCATCGTTTTCCCTTATTGAATGTGCCGCTAAGGGTCCGCCTGGGAATAAGTGTCGTGGGGCAGGTTTGTAATCTGCCTAGTCAGGATGCAATCCTGCCCCACGACTTGACAGTTAATTCCAGGACGCTCCTAAGGCCGCTCCAGGACCATGCCCTCTTTCTCAAGACGCTGAAACATGTCGCGGAACGCCGGTGTCCCGTCCGGATCCCAGTATTCAGTCGTGAGCGGGGCGTCGTAGTTGAGCGTGACCAGACGCCGTTTGTCGGGTCGGACCATGAACAGTGAATCGTGCGTGTCACCGATGTTGTACATCATCGTGCCGTTGGCGTACCTGGTCTTGATGATCCACTTCGGCTGTTCGGGGAGTTTCAGACTCTTCAGCCGCTCCAACTCGGCGCGATCGAGCGTCAGCCCCAGTCCCGGACGTTCCGACACGCGGATCAGGCCGTTGACCGGTTCGAGACGCTCCTTGACGACGTCGGCCTTCCACGTTTCCGTGTCACTGTTGAAGTGCAGGCGTGCAGTCTTAAAGGCCGCCTGCATGTGGACCGTCATTGCCTGCGTAATTGTGCCGCCGACGTTTTGCAGCGAGAAGGGAAGTTCGAGCTGTGCAAACAACCCGGCCCGGCGAATCGCGTCGCCGATCTTTGCATGACCGAGGATGTAGCCGTCCGCTGCTCGTCGCTGTGTTTCAAAACCAGCCCCCAGCGGCGAATGGTGGTACAGGATCGGAAGACGGCACTTCCGCCGCAACTCCACGTAGCCCCCGATGTCCTTTTCCGGCAACGGATCTTCAAAGCAACCGGCAATCGGAAACCTGGAGATCTTCTCGAGGAGTTCAAAGGTGTGGTCGTCGGTGCCTCCCATCGTCAGATCGTGATGAATCCGAAATCCTTCGGGCGCGACCGCCTGCATCGCTTCCATCTGATCGATCACATTCTCGAACGGAGACAAGTGGTACTTCATCCATGTGTAGCCGCGGGCTGAATATTTCTGGACCGCGTTGGCCATCCGCCCGGGATGCGTCGAGACGGTCCACGCCGCCGCCGGCACCCACGACCGATATTTCTGACCAAACAACTTATAGACCGGCACGCCTGCCGCCTGCCCCATCAGGTCATACATGGCGATTCCCAGGCCCAGACTGGTTTCGTCACCGACCCAGTCAAAGGGGTTCGAGCCGACGTATTTTTCCAGAATCGCGTCCGACTCTCGCGAACCGCTTTCACCCAGACCAATCAGATCGCTGTTGGTATGAACGATGTAAATCGTACGCCGCGTGGGACCATAGAAATGGTTGAGTTCATAGGCGATCCAGTCCTCGTACGGCACGGTGATGTCGTGAGTCTCAATGTTGGTAATTCTCAAGCGGCCGTGCGCCTTCCCGGCCTGTTCCTGTGCCCGCAGCATGGGCAGTGACCGAAACGCGCAGGCCGCCGTCATGGCCGCACCGCTGACAAGGAGGCTGCGACGAGGGACTTTTGACGGTGTCGTGTGTCGCATGCTCATTTCCTTCTTCAGCAGCGGATGCATCTGCGGGCGAGACCGGTCGATTGCTCACCAGTTCACAATCGCACTCGCAGTCTTCACACGAGTTCATGAACAGGATCACGGCGATCGAGGAGATACTGCGGGCGGCCGTTGGGATCGCTAATTGTGGCTGTATTCGCGTCGATGCCGAGTTGGTGGTAGAGCGTTGCAAATACGTCCTGATAATGGATCGGCCGATCCTGAGGGACTTCGCCCAGGCGATTTGTCGATCCGATCACCTGGCCCATGCGCATGCCGCCACCGGCCAGCAACGCACATGACGCCTGCGGCCAATGGTCGCGGCCTCCGCCCTTATTGATGCGGGGCGTGCGTCCGAACTCGCCCCAGGCGATGACGCTCACATCCTGATCGAGACCGCGCTGGTGCAGGTCTTCCACCAGAGCGGTCACACCCTGATCGAGCTTGCCGAGTTGCACAGGCAAGCGTTCAAAATTCCCACCGTGCCGATCCCAACTGCCGAACGACAGCGTGACGCAACGAACGCCCGCTTCGACCAATCGTCGAGCCATCAGGAACTGATCCATCCAGTGCGGCCCCGCGTCTTCACCGAATGCGGGCGACGAATCGCCGCGGCCGTAGCGGTCTCGCAATGCCGGATTCTCCTTTTCAAGATCCATCGCTTCGACCAGCTTGCTTGAGGTCAGCACGTCGAACGCTTTCTGAGTAAACGCATCAACGCCTTGCAGCTTCGAGCTGGCGTCAACATGTCGACGGAAGCGATCAAAGCTCGACAGCAGCAACTGTCGATTCCGAAGCTGGTCCAACGTGACTCCGTTGAGCCTCATGTTGGCCATGCCGTCGCTGTCCGGTTGGAACGGTGCGTAAGCCTGTCCCAGGAATCCCGGAAGACCGGGGTTGGAATACGGAGCATGCCTGGTCTTCGTCGTCAACCCGACGAATGACGGAACGGCCGGATCGACCGCCCCTCGAATCTTTGCGACCGCCGCACCGAGCGACGGATGATTGCTCTGTCGCCCATTCGGCCCAATCGGATAGCCGCTCAGACACATGTCCGACGCATGCTGATCCGGCCCGCCGTACAACGACCGAATGATCGCGAACTTATCCATCATCTTCGCCAGCCGGGGCATGTGCTCGCAGATCTCGATCCCCGGCACGTTCGTGTTGATCGGACGGAACGACCCACGAATCTCCTTCGGAGCGTCCATTTTCAAATCGTACATGTCCTGATGCGATGGCCCACCGGACAGGTAGATCATGATGGTCGCCTTATGCGACAGCTTCTTCCCTGGCGTCGCGGGAGCGGCATCTTCCGCGCGCAGAATCTGCGGCAGCGCCAGTCCTCCCAGCGCCAATCCGCCGATCTTCAGGAATTGCCGCCGCGACCCATCGCAGGTCGCCGAGCATCGTGTACCAGAAATCGAGAGCATTCCGACGGTCTCCGTGTGTGAGTATCCGACACCACAGTACATCAGCAGACGTTGATGCTCCAGGTCAGGGCAGAGCATCTTTGCACTTCGAGTGTGGTCTGCTGATCGCTCGTCCCGTTTCGCATAGCGGAAGCCGGGTAAACGCAAAGCCCGCAAGGTCAAACAAGAGAGTCAGCCGTCAAGTGCTTTGGCAATCAGAGATAAAACGACTGAGTCAGTCCACAATTCGGCTGACGCAGGGTTCTGCCTTCGGCGTGGTGGCAACGTACATGACTCGATCAGCCAGTGAGCCGTGCCTGTTGCTGGCGTTCGTTGACCCATCCAACGAGCGCGTCAAGCAGAATGTGGCAGGGCTGAGGAATGAACTGCATATCTCTCACGCTTACTGAAGGAAAAGCAACCAGCTTCCGTGTCGAGATACGTGAATTCCAGCAGCTGAAGAGGGCAGAATCGGCGTGACCGCAGACCCAGTGCTCAAAGCGGTTTGGAGTTCGCCTGAGTTTCTTGACCCTGTAACAATCACTGCGATCTCGTTACTCATCCCGGCGGGCGTCACGGCTTTATCATCTTTGATCCACAGGATTTTGAGTCTTCGTTGATGCGAATGTGTGGATTCAGCGCCAAAATGGAATGGACAGCCAATGCCTGGTCCTGAGTGGGTGATCCCCAATAGATGGCGTTGGGTCCCATGCATGGAACGCTTTGCATCCCTGAGACGACGGATGTGATCCATGATCCCTGCCACACTGGCGACTGCTTGTCGAGTCGCGACGATGAAATCACTGACTACGGTATCTGGAGCACATATGGCCCCCTCTTCCCGCCGGCTGATCGTCGCCTTTCTCATCACAGTGACCGGGCTGAGTTTTGCCGCTGACGTGCCGTCGGTCGTGTTTGACGATCACCTGATCGCCGATGGCTATACATACTCATTCGGGATCGCCGCAGCGGACACCGACGGCGATGGTGACCTCGACCTGACCAGCGCCGACGCTCTGCCGAACAATTCACTGTACTGGTTTGAGAACACGGGGAAGGGAGTTTTCGCCAGACACTTCATCCAGAAGAATGATCCCGAACGGCTGGAGCGACACGCGATCGGCGATGTCGACGGGGACGGTCGGCTGGACGTTGTCATTGTGAAAAACCTGTTCGGCGACGTGCTCTGGTTCCGCAACAGCGGCACTCCCAAAGACGGCATGTTGTGGAAACGCCATGAGATTACGAAGGGACAACTTCGTGGTGCCTATGACGTCGCACTGGCCGATTACGACGGCGATCTGGATGTCGCGGCTTCGAGCTGGCGATTGGGCAATAACTTTGTCTGGTTCGAAAATGATGGCTCGCCGGCGGACGGCGAATGTACGATGCGGATCGTCGAAGCAGATGTCAGTGAAACTCGGATGATCCGCGCGGCTGATATCGACGGCGACGGCGATCCCGATCTGGTTGGATCGGCGCGCGAGCAGCCGCTTGTCGTGTGGTACGAGAACTCCGGCGATCCCGCTACGAAAGGCTGGACGCAGCACGCACGAACGCCCCAGCCGTCCGCCACGTGGCCTTTGTCAGTTCTGTCAGTCCACTGAAGTGCATGTCACAGACTTTTCAGCGAAAGCCAAAACGGCCTGTCTGGTTTCGTCTGAGAGCGATGGCCAGAGAGCCGTCAGTTCGGCCAGATCGGCAGAAATGGCATCATCTACGGCATCACTCAATACGTCATCGTACACGTTATCCCTGTAAGTAATTGCTGATTCATCGGTTACAAGATTCGGTTCGAATCCAGTACCGCCCAGTCTGCCGGACTGCAGCGAGGCGAATCTGACGGAAACAGAGGTCCGTTCCCGAGGCATGAAATGCCGCCATTCGGTGGTCTCCAATCCGGAACACAATTTCGAGCGAAGACCCCATTATCACAGGCTGAAAGGCTTCTGCCCGGCGGGCATCAGCTCCGCGTCTCCGCCAGTATCTCACCAGTACGGCCCGAATGCCCGGCAGCTCTATGTCGCGAGGATCAGGTGGAATTGCACGAAAACAGTCGTCTACGATCATGAGTTCAGCCTTCAGTAAAGCTGCCTTCTCGGGCGAACAGCGGGTTGCCTGAGAATCAGCTGCAGACCGAACTGGATGCGGTTTTCGCGTGGAGTGTCCAGGGCCGCAAACTGCTCCCAACACGATCACATTTCACTCGCCTCAGCAACCAGGGCTCGGGACTGAGGTCGGTTCGACATAGTGCTTGACGGTGAACACACCGGAGGAACACGAGCGCCGCGGGAAAGAACACCGTGTCGAGGACTCTTCCCAGCTCTCGAACCGCAGCAGCCGAGCCCGCCACTGCTCCCACAGACCTCGATCGATCGTTCTTGCCATAACCAGGTCTCCCCACTTCAAGGCAGAAACCCGGCACACTACCGAACCTGTCAACAATGGCTCTCATGAACGCACACCGCGAAGGCTCAGACCAGGAACGGGTCGATCGAACCGGTCTGCTCCAGGCGGTTGCGCTGCATGGTCAAATCCATGTCACCGTAGTGTTCAATCGGGTTGCCGTAGGCGTTGAGAAGAGTTGTGTACCAGTTGCTCAGCGTCTTGTGGCCCTCAGTGCCGTGGAAAGGCAGGCGGATGTAGCGGCCAGCCAGATCGAGCCTAGAATTCCAGCCGGTCATGAGAACCATCGGTGCCTCGGTGTCTGGGCTATGGTGGCCGGCGCCGGTTTCAGGCATGTAGATGATCGTCGTGTTGTCGAACATCGTGCCGCCCGCTTCAGGGATGGTCTTGAGCCTGGTCACGAGCGTGTGGACCTGCTTCATGTGATGAGTCTTGATCGCATTCCTCATATAGGCGGCACCAGCAATCTGACCGCCATGCCCGATCTGGTGGATACTGGTTTTTTGTTTGTTCTCGGGCAGGGAGGTGATGTCGGTGCCCAGGTCGTCGATGGTGTAAGTGACGACGTTCGTCAGGCCCGATGCCAGCGCAGCAACGATGATTTCGGTGAAGGCGGCTTGTTTCTGGGGCAGCGTTGCATCCTCTCCACCGTTGGTGTGGACGGGATCGATCTCGGGCAGGTGCTGCTTGATCTTATCGCCAAAAGCCGCGACCTTCGTGTTGCGGTCGCGGATCGACTGGAGCGATTCGACCTGATCGCTGATCTTAAGGCGTTCGTCACCATCCAGCCCGTTAAGCCGGCGCGTCTCCTGATCGTGCAGGTAGTCCAGCAAAGCTGTATCGGAGTCCGCCTCGTCGGTGTTGGTGACGGACTTGAATAACTCCTGCCAGGCGGTCATCGGATCGGCGTAGCAGTAGTTGCGCTGCTTTGGAGCCGGGGCGGAATAGCCTGAGACGATGCCGGTTCTGTGGTCGCGCCCATGGGGGACGGCCAGCGACATCTCGACATGGCCGAACGGAGAGGGGAATAGCCTGGCCAGTTCAAAGTCCACGGTCGCCCATTTGATGTTGCTGAGGATATCGCGCCCAGCCTTGTACGCGCCCATGCAACCGGAATACGAGTAGTGACCGCCACCGCTGACCGACATTGAGATGCCGTGCAGGATGGTCATGTTTTCCTTGTGCTCGTCGAGCCCTTTCAGCCAGTCGGGTAGCTCATGCTTGGCCAGGTCCACCTCGAAGGGCTGTTTCTCCTCGTGCTTTTTCAGCTCTTCGGACGAAAAGGAAGGCAACCCGAACTGTTTGGTCAGGTTGCCGTTGGATTTGCGAATAAAGACGAAACGGTGCGGAACACCGCTTGCGCCTGCCGGCGTGGCTTGAGTCGAAGCGCCCATCAAATGGTTGAAGGAAGGCGTGAGCGCCAGGCTCGCAGTCCCCAGAGCGGTCGTCTTCAAGAGTTCTCGCCGGTTGATCAACATCGTTTATTCCCTGGAGTTAATACCAGTAGCTGAACTCGTAAGAGTTCAGATGACGCGACTGAATTCTCACGAATCCAGCTACGGACGTTTATTCCCTAGTCTTTTGTTTGCGATAGATAAAGGAGTCCGAGGTTATCAGCGAAACAACCACCTCGTCGAAGCTTCCGTTGCTCTCAAGGTAAGCTTTGTCAGCGTCCATCAGCGTCCTGGAATCGGAAAGCGTTTCGTTTCGGCCCAGGAAGTAGCGGAAGGCATGGCGAATGATCGATTGGCGGACCTTGTCCGATTTCGCGAGGCGATCGATCAGGTCAAACGCGTCATCGACTTCGCCGTCCAGCGTTGTGTCGCCGGTACCTTTCAACACGCCACGCGGATCAACCGGCAGAGTCTTGTAAACCGCGAGCGAGGCTCCAAATTCGTTGGTCTCGCCCCGCTTCGCCTCTTTGATCAGGTTGTCCGGGTGCTCAAGTGTTTCCACCGTGCGGAACCGGCCGAAGTCGTCGTAGGACTCAAACGGAAAGCCGAGCAGGTCCATCTTCTGATGACATCGCCAGCAGTAAGCATCGCCCGTCCGGACTTCCATCCGTTGGCGAAGCGTTTTGTGATGGTCCGGCGGAATGACCGCATCCACGGTGATCGGCACGTCTGGGATGGTCCCGGCCAACAGCTTCTCGCGGATCCACTTGCCGCGGTGGATCGGATCCGTCTCCAGGTTCTGCGCGTGGGCGATCAGCCAAGCGGGGTGAGTGAGCATGCCTTTGCGATTAGAGATCTTCGCCGGCTGCTGTGTCGGGTAGTCCCATGTCTTCCAGTTGATGTTCCAGTACGACGTGACCTGCTCACCACGCATTTGCTGGCCAGTCCGGCCTAAAACGTTGCCACCATGCCAGAAGCCCATAGCCATCTTCATGTATGGCATGCCGTTGGCCTGGCCTTCGCTGAAGTGGAATTCCAAAGCCGGCATCATTCTCTTTAGCGTGTTCAGCAGCGACTTGTTATCACCGCCGCGCGCCTTGCGGAATTCCCAGATCGTCAGCATGAAGGGCTTGTGAGGGGCGATGTCGTCCGGCTCCCACGTTTCCCATGCGAATTCCCGAAAGTACTCGTAGACGCGCTTGAGCTGATTCGATCCGGCCTTCATCGCCTTATTGTTGCCGGAGTGATAGATGAAGAACTTGTCGGTCGTGAGCAGCTCTTCAAAGACGTGTTCGTCCTGCTCAAGGATGTACTCGACCAACATGTCGGCCTCGTCGATCAAACGGCTGACCGCTTGCTCATGACGGCCGGCGCCGAAACGCGAGTCATCTTTGAAGACACTCATCGCCTTCGGATACCCGAAGAACTCTCGAAAGAACCGCAGCTTTCGGATCGGCTGGTTCGTGACACTCGCGTTAAGGTTGGCCGCTTGGACACCTTCGTCGACGAGGTTCCAGCGGTCGCGGCGGGTCAGCATACGGCGGACCTCGCGTTCGTAGTCCTCGCGCGAAGTCAGTCGGCCCCCTTCTGCCGCCTTGACCAGCTCCTCGTCCGGGCTCGAATCCGTCAACGCGTAGGCAATCGCGTAGCTCGCATCTCGCGGCGACATCATGCGTCGACCGTGCTCGTCCGCCTCGCCCTGTCCGAACTCGTGGCGGTATGCGAACTCGGTGCTCAAGACCAGCGATTCGATCAGCTTCGCGATGGCCTGCTGCCGATCGAGCTTGCCCATATACAACTTGAGCTGCTCGATATTTTCTGCGATTTCCGAATCCGGAGGCTCCCGCTCGAAGATCTCCGCGTACAACTCAATGATCAACTGAGTCATCAGTGTTTCATCAGCGCCACCCGCGGCTTCACGCTGAGCCTTGAATGACGTGTTCCAGTCTGCCATGCACTTGTCGATGATCTGGTGGTGCCGGTCGCCCTGCTTACGGTGCTTCTTAATCGTCTGGGTGATGACCGCCATCTCGGCATCATTGAGCGGCATGTATTTCGGCGCACCGAAGCTGCCCCCTTCGATGTGGCTATAGAGTCGGTCCATGTCCCACGTGTCGTAGAACAGCTTCATGGTGATGATGCGGTTCTGGATGCGGTAGTCGGTCACGCCTTCCATGTACCAGTCACGCTCGCTCTGCAGGATGATGCTGTCGAACTCAGCGCGATTGGCGTCGCTGTAAGGAGCCCAAACGGGCTTGCCGTTGCGATCCAGTTTGGATTCTGCAGTGATTTCTTCGACCTCATAGGCCGTGCGCTTCCAGGTTGCGATACCAAGCAGGATGGCCCGGATATCTTCCTGGTCAAAGCGGCCCAGGAATTCGAGGTTGCCGTGCCGCTTCTGGATACCGTTTGTCGAATGCTTCGGCGGCCCGGGGTACGGAATCTCTTTCCGAACCAGCTCGGGCAGGAGCACCTCGTGCTGGTCGCCATAGATACTCTTGAGCAGCCTATGCATGAATGTATACGTTCGCAGGAACTGCTCGCGCGAACGCAGTTTCTCACGGTGATCCAGTTCGGACTTCATCAGCGCGTACATCGAGGGGTACTGCGCCTTCATCGTCGCCTCGGACGACATGTGCCCCGCGACACTCTTGGCGTTGCCGACCATTGTCAGCAGGTGACCGGTCGTCAGACGCTTATGGGCGGAGTAGCGAACGCCGACTTTCTCCGGGAGCAGGTACGGGTTGGTAATCGTCCTGCGGAACTTGTTCCCGCGTTCGGTCTTCGGGCTCCAGTGGACGCCGCTATCTCCCTGAACCTGTTGTGTGGTGCCGTAGATCGTGCGCGTCGGATGGTAATCGAGCAGGCGATTGATCCTCTCGTTGAAGATAAACTCGCTGATCAGCCATCGCCGGTCGGGAGTGTCGCCTGGCAGTTCGGCATACTCGCCGGAGAACAGACCCTTGTGATCAACGACGTTGCCATACTCGAACCGCCGGAGCTTTTCCGCGAGCGCCTTCGCCGCCGTGCCGGTCAGTTGGCTGTTCAGCCATTGCAGCAGAATTTTGCGCTCAGCGTCGCTCGGCTGTCTGGCTTCCTCGGGCGGCATCTCGCCCAGGTGAACAACATCCTGCATTTTGTCGAACAGCGTTCTGCGATCGACCGTCTCCAGGGCACCCAGCCGAATCTCACCTTCCTGCTTGTCGGGGCCATGACACGACACGCAATAGCGACTGATGATCTGCGTTGCCCGGTCCCCCAGAGCGGTAGGGTTCAGCTCTGGCGCAGTCAGCTCTGCTTTCTGGGGCTTCTGCTGTTCTGGCTCAGCCTCAGAGGGCGCTGATTCCAGCTCTGCGTGGCCGACAGGCTGAACGAACAAGTTCAACCACACGGCTATCGCCACGAATCCACCCGGAATCGTGGCCATGTTTCTTAACATCATACCAAATCTATCAAAAGTTCTTGTTTTCGGTTGTTCCGAGACCGCTTTCGGAAATCGGCGTCATTCAGGATAACAATCGCCACGCCGATGACACAGGATGGACTGGCGATGGGCACGGAGGCCTTCATGCCTCCCGAACAGGCTCGCGACTCGAAGACCGCCGACGCTCGCTCCAACATTTACAGTCTGGGCTGCACGCTGTTTTATCTGGTCACAGGCCGCCCGTTATTCGTGAAACGCACGCCTGTCCTGACGATGGTGGCTCACCGGGAAGAGCCACCCACACCCTTGAGAGAACTACGCGACGACGCTCCCGAGACTCTGGATATGCTCTTCCGCCAGATGGTCAGTAAGTCTCCCGACGACCGACCGCAGTCAATGGGCGAAGTCCAGTCGGCTTTGCGAGCGTGTGGAGTTCTCGACGTATCAGAGGAAGCCGTCGACCCGCCCGTCCAGGACGGCGAGGGCCTGATGCGCCGCATCCTGCGATTCGTGCAGCCAAAGCGCTTCTAAGACTCGTACCTGCGGAGCATCGGTTTCTGCCAATTCCCTGGTCGTGTTTCGGACACTGCTGCCGATCAGCCTGACTTACGCTCTGCGCGATGACGCGTCCGTGTCGTCGGATTCCAACGACGCCGAAGCATTGCGGGGAGCGGCGGCAGCACGACCACTGACGGAAAGCACGGAATCACACAATGCTTCCGCATCAATCCGGCAGCGATTGAAATGTGTCAGCAGTCGATTGTCAGGATCGACCGACTGCTGCTCTTCCGAATTACGATTGAACGACGCCGACAGCATGGTTTTCCGGTGCAGCCACTTCAGCGACCAGCCATTCTCGACAAACCGAACGGTAAGGTCATCGAGCAGCAGCGGATGGATGGCTTCGATCCGGCGATTCCGAGATTTCACCGCTTGCTCCTTCAGCTGTTTTTCCAGTTCGGCGATCTTCTTCGGGAGTTCTGTCGAATGCTTTTTCCATTCGGCAACCTGTTTCTCAAGCCTGGCAACTTCGTCACGTGCCGGTTGTGTCCGCGCGAGCTCTTCGCCCGAGACGACCGCGGTATTTCCAGCGTACCACACACGGTCGGTTCATGCCGTCGATTCGACATCACGTTCCCGCGCCAGCGCCACTCGCTCCGGCTTGACGATGGGCAGCAGGAACAGCGGCGCGATCATCGTCAGACCTGCGATCACGAAGCAGTTCTCGTACGAGACATCCCAGTCCTGCAGCGGGCCTGCCAGCTTGTTCCCGATCACGTGTCCGACATTCGACATGGTCATGAACATCGTGAACATCGTGGCCGAGGAACGAGTCCAGCAGACCTGCATGCCCATCGACAGAAATCCGACCGAACCGATCGCCAGCACACCGGGATTCAGAAACAGATACATCCACACAAAGCTGCGGTCCTCCCACAGATGCCTACACACACCGAACGCGATCGCCAGCAGCCCGTACAATCCGAATCCGAACACAATCACTTTGCGGCGACCGTATCGGTCTGCTACCCAGCCGCCCACCAGGGCCGCCGCCAGTTCAAGAATTACGGCGTATCCCGCTACGTCCGAGTACTCCACGTAATCCCACTCGAGTTCCTGCATGCACACAATCTTCGAGAAAATCTCGACCAGTCCCCAGCCGACAACATGGAAGACGCCATAGATGAAGAAGGCAAAGGTCGCGGGCAGCGAGAACGCGCGAATCAGGTCTTTGATCACGGATACAGGATTGCGCAAGCTCGTCGTGCCACCGTCCCCGCTCACCTCACCAGCACTCCAGGGAAATCGTTTCTCGCCCGATCGCTCCAGCAGCAGCAATGGAAACAGCATGATCAACAGGAGCACTGTGAACTGCAGCAGCACAGCGTTCTGCAATCCCCATGCGTCCATGACGCGTGCGAAACCGGTTGCTCCAATCGCTTTGCCAACCAGCTTACTGCCCCACATCAGCCCGTTGACTCGCCCCTGTTCATTAACCGGCAGCACGTCAACGGCCAGCGCATCGGTGGCCACGTCCTGCAGTGATGCGAAGCAGTTGTGGATGAAGAACATCCAGCCCAGCAGCTGCAGGTCGCCCGAGAGGTCCCCCATCAGGAGCAGTCCCAGAAGCGAAACCGCCATCATCAGCTCCGCCCCGATGATCCACGCCCGTCGCCGACCCATCGACCGAATGGTCATCGAGTCGATGATCGGCCCCCAGATTAGCTTGAACGTCCAGGGAATCAGCACAATCGCCGTCAGGTCGCCCGCTTCCTTCGCGTCGGCACCCTGCTGAGTCAGATAACTGATCAGCGCGATGGTCATGAACCCCCACGGAATCCCCTGAGCCATATACATGGCACAGAGCATCGTGGTCCGCTGCCGGTAGTTGTCTGCCAGAGACATCGCGAGCCAATCCGTCAAGCCGAGGTGGAGTGCGATGACGGGTCACCGCGCCTGTTCGGTCAGCAACCTCAGACGATAGCGTGTGGCACATCTCTCAAACACCGGAGCGATCGACTGAACGAAACTATCAGTCTGCGACGGCCGTTCAATCGAGCATCGACTGTGCGCGCTTCACGAGCTGCAACGTGAACCCCCAGGGATCGCGCAGGAAAGCCAGCGTATCTCCGGCCGGTGTCTGCTGAACCTCTCCATCCAGCTTCGCGCCAGCCGCACTCAATCGATCAATGTCAGCCTGAACGTCGTCGGACAGCAGTGCCAGATGCAGCGTCCCCGGGTGCATGGCCCGGTAATCCGGCAATGGGACATCCGGATTGCCGTAGATTTCCAGCATCGTCAGGCCTTCGGAGTCGACCAGAAAGTGTGCCCACGGGGCCTCCATCACACGCCGCCGCACCTCAAAGCCAAGATGCTCGACGTACCAGCGGGCCATGGAGAGTGGGTCTTCGACATTGAACGCGACGTGCTCGATACGCATGCAACGAATCCTCAATCAGGGAGACAGCGACACTGTGGGCCTTTGGCGTTGCCGTTAGACGAGAAATTGTCACGCAAAGCCGCCAAGGCGCAAAGTATGCCAGTCCAGAACTTTGCGTCTCTGCGACTTTGCGTGAGTTTTCAAGATACGCACGTTCTCTCATATCAATGCGCCCCGGCCGCAAACCGTTTCGCATCCGCGCGGTCCAGCCGCATCTTCGCGATCGCCTCCTGGCGGAATGGTCGTCTTGCCGGCGGATTCTGAAACTGTTCCCAGGAGTCCTGAAAACTGTGCGGTCGCGTGGTGAAGTCAGCCTTGATGTCCGGCCAGAATTGCTCCGGAGCGTAGTAGCGAAGTTGCGTATCAAAGACCCAGTCAGCGTAGTGAAACTCGCTGTGCTGCCCGGCATTCATCTCTCGATCAACCACGTCGAAGTCACCGGCGAAGTTGCGATAGAAGATCGTCTTCCGCGCCCGTTCCAACAGTTCGGCCGTCGATCGTTTTTCGCGGCGCCGACCATTGAATGCGTGGCGATACTCCAGCGGCTGCGGCCAGCGGTTCGTGGTCGGGTGTCGAATTATGGTGTGTTCATTCAGCCACTCGCCGCGTGAGATAGCGCACGTTGTCTCTCGGTTGTAGAACTCAAATGGAATCGTGCGGAACGGCATGTCGACGCGTGTTGCCAGGAAGTCGAGCACGAAGTCGTCGGGATAACGCGGGTATCTCTGTGCATAATGACTCCACAGTTCGACAAACCACAACTGATCAGTATCCAGCATCAGCACACCGGAAGACAGTCCCGCGGATGTGCCCGACGAGTAACACGAGATCAACGGGCTGGTCCAGTCGGATGGGATCGGCTGGTCGATGCGGCACTCCACGTCGAGCCATAGCACAGGACCGAATTCCACGATTGCCCGGCGAATGAACTCAATCTTGTAATCGAACGCGGCGATCAGATTCTCAAACGTGTGCGGACAGGCGTGCGTGTGCAGTGGATATTCCAGCCGCTCGCAATCGGCGCTCAGTCCATTGACGAAGCCAGCGAAGTCTGGTGTGAAGTACGTAATCACCGTGAAGCCGTTGTTCGGTCGGCCATCGGCTTGCGCTGCCTGTCCCGCGTCTGTTTCAGACGTCATAGCCGAACTCTTCCAGGAGTTGGATTGCACCAGGTTCGTCGATTAGTTGCTGCACGCGGGTCGCGTTCTCTGAAAGTCGCCAGCGTCCAATCGACTCTGTCGACAACGGTCGCGCCGGTTCGAACCATGAGTCGCTCTCCCTGATCTGGGCGTTCTGCGGATAGTCCAGGAGTCGGGCATCATGTTCCAGCGACAGGAATTTGCAGAGCCGATGAACGTTGCTTTGCATATCCTCAACGAGGTCTTCATACCGAACAGTCAGTACCTGTGGATGCTCCCGCCACTTCAGTCCAGCCTGAACGTCGTTGACCCAGCGATCGGGCTCAACCCAGAAGTCGTCCGGCTTGTTCGGATGCCGGGACAGGACGACATCCCGGCCATCCCGAACGATGTGCATGAGTCGTGCGCGACGCCCGAACGCTTTCAGGATGGCCTCGAAGTTCAGAACGTTCCGCGGCGTCTTCTCGCACCACGCTCGACAGCCAAGCGGCCGATGCAAATTGGTCAGCACGTCATACAGTTGATCAATGTCGGGCAATGCGATCCCACCGGCTGGAGGCCAATACGCGCCGGGGCACAGCAACTGCGTCTCATTCGGAATCGTCACAATATGGGGATGCGCGGAGAGCACAGACAACAGCAGCGATGTCCCCGACCGCGCGCATCCGCCGACGACGACAGGACGCAGGCGTCGGATCGTTCGTCGTCGCAACCAGTCTCGCAGACCATCCATCAACACATGAAGACCTTACCAGGCGAGAGGCGGGAAAAACTGATACACACTATCCCACGGTGCGGCGTGTGCCACTGGCTCCGCCAGTGCCTTCCTTCAAGCGGATTCGCAACACCGTTTGCACTGGCGGAGCCAGTGGCGCACTTTTCAGCGGACTGCTGGACGAGTCGTGATTCACCCGATACTGGAACAGATCGTTGCCTGATCAACCTGCGATACTCCTGATTTCCGAACGATTCACTCCCGATCTGGGTGGAGTCGCACGCAGCGCGACTCGGACGGCGAGCGCACTGAGTCGGCTGGGTGTCGATATGCATGTACTCGCCTGGACGCGCACGCTGCAACCCGGTGAGCTCGTGTCGATCGCGGCCGAGGAGACCGGGAACGACTCCGATTTGACGCTGCACCGACTCGGTCTGTACTCCAATTGGGATATGTCGATGCAGCATTCGCTCAACGTGCTCGAATGGTTGCACGAAGAGTATGCATTTGACGGCGTGTGGGGACATTACATCTATCCGGCTGGATTCATGGCGGTACTGTTTGCGGAAACCGTCGGTCTGCCGTCGACCGTAAGCGCGCGTGGAAACGACATCGATCGACTGACGTTTCCACCTGGCGATTTTGCACGGCTGACATGGACACTCGATCGAGCCACGCTGGTCAGTGCGGTCTCTCGCGATCTCACGACAAAAATCGACCTGCTGTTGGGCCGGGACTCGGACGGTGTTGTTTTGGGAAACTTCGTCGATGCGGAGACGTTCTGCCCCGCCGCGAATTCAACCGAGTCGCTGCGCGTGCAACTCGGGATCGCCCCGGATGACGCGATTCTGGGTTTCTGTGGCGAGTTGCGTCACAAGAAGGGCCTGCCTTTTCTTCTGCAGGCGCTGGCCGACGTGCAGGCCGCCCGCCCGACTCGGCTGCTTGTCATCGGTGATGTCAGACCGCGCGAACAGTCGACCATTACCAGTTTCCTGCTGGATCACCCGGAACTCAGTGACCGCATCACGGTCACCGGTCATCAGGACGAGCCGGCACAGGTGGCAAACTACCTGCAGTTGTGTGACGTCGTTCTGCAGCCATCCGTCTGGGACGGATTACCCAACGCGATTCTTGAAGCGATGGCGTGCGAGCGGATCGTGATTGCGAGCGATGCTGGCGGCATTCCGGAAGCGGTCACACACGGTCGGACGGGGTTCATCATCCCGAAGTCACAATTGCATCGACTGGGCGAGGGGATTCTCGAAGTCCTGGGGCTGACCGCTGAAGAGCGTAATGACATCGGTCGTCGCGCCCGGAGCAGCGTTCTGAGTCGATTCCATTCGGGAGTCGAAGCTGAGCGGCTCGCCGGAATCCTGGGGCGACTGTGGCCAGATCGTGACCTCACACTGTCGACATCTGGCTGAGGAGTTCGGTGTAAGTTTCGATCAGTGACTGCTGCGCCTTCTCCCAGCCGAATTGCTCTTGGACGTGCTTCCGACCGCTGATGCTCAGCCGTGGTCCCAGGCTCGAGTCCGCACGCAGCCGCAGCATTGCGTCCTTGATCGCTTTGCCTGATCCCGGTCGAACCAGCAAAGCGTGCTCGTCGTCCTGGCACAGTTCACGAACAACCTCAAGATCGCTGGCGATCAGTGGAGTGCCGGCAGCCAGCGCTTCCAGCACTTTGAGCGGGCAGCAGCCCTGATCGCAATTGCGATCGTTACGGGTCAGCGGAGCGACAACGACGTCCGCGGTGTGATACAGCTCAGCCAGTGCGTCCTTGGAAACCGGCCCGATCAGTTCGATCGCGTCGAACACGCGAAGGCTCCACGCCAGTTTCTCAAGTGCCTTACGCTCGTGATTTCGTACGGGACCGGCAACGGTCAGAGTGGCTGGACAGTCCCGTCGATACAGAGCAAGCGCTTCGACAGCCTGCGCGAGCCCCTGCCACGGAGAGAGCGTGCCCACGTAGAGCATTCGGACGGACGACGGCTCTTCGTCGGTTTGAGGGCGAGACGATTGCGGCGGCTGATACGGGAACTGCGCCAGATCAACGCCGTTGGGGATGACTCGAATCTTCTCCGCGTCCACTCCACGACTAACCAGATGACGGAAATTGACCTGACTGACGGTCACGATCCGATCTGCTGCCGTCAGGCAGACGCGTTCCTGTTCACGAAGTTTCTGCAGTAATTCACGATCATCGGCCACGGCCGGGTAGTGGTACTTCAGCTCGATCGATGGCAGGCCGTTCACTTCGTAGATCAGTTGCTCACAGAAATCCGATTTGTTTCGAGCGATCGGATAGCCCTCGAAAATCGAACGCACATGCACGACGCGCGGCCGCTGATCGCGCGATCCGAATTCGCGTTTCCACCAGTTCCAGCATTGAGCGCGGTAGGCAATGACGCGTTCAAACAGCGATGGTCCATCGGCCGGCAATGGGCAGTGTGTCACGCCTGGTGCCTGCCAGACCGGTGGCTCGCCCGTCAATTCGTCGGCCAGCGGCGGGATTGTCACCAGTCGCACATGACCGAATTCTCGACCCAACGCGCGGGCGAACGCATCGATATGAGTCGCGGCCCCTTTGGCAGACGGAAACCGGTCGAACGACAGGCTCACAATGTCATCAGTTGTCCGCACGGCTGGCTGAGGCCTTAGAAAATTCCAGGATTGTTTTGATCCGCAGGTCGCGTCGCTATGTTAGTCGGCGATCGCGGTCGAACCACCTCGTCGACGGAAGTCTGCCATGCCCGGGTTTGTTGAACAGTTGTCCCAGTCACGCCGCTTTCAGGGCCAACTCACCACACAGCAACTGACGTCTTCACTCGAAGATCTCGAAGACCTCGACAAAACGTCGGAAAAGAAGAAGTCCAAAGGGTGCCTGGCAAGTGTTGGGGGAGTCGTGCTGCTTGGCGCTGGCTTTGTCATGTCTGCGGAGATGCCACCAGTAGGCGGCGCGTTTGCGATCGTCGGTGTTGGAGTCGTCATTTGGGGGATCGTCATCCGCAGTGCTGCGGGCCGGACTGATTTCGAGGATCGCCGCTATCAGTTACTGAGCCAGCTGACGCGACTACTTAGCGCCGACATGGACCCGGACGCGTCGATCGAACTGCAGCTTGATCTCGATAAAGTGAACGCCAAAAGCAAGTTCGTACGGAAGGGCAAGGCCGGACCGTGGAACGTCAAATTCTACGAGGACACATGGTTGAGTCTGCGGGGCCAGCTCCTCGATGGCACGAAATTCACCGTCAGTCTGACTGAGAAGCACCAGGATCGGTCGCGGACCAAACGCAGTGCCAGCGGCAAGATTAAGCACAAGAGCAAGACAAAGTCGGGAGTGCTTGCCGTTGTGTCACTGAAGCCGAAAGAAAAGCGATATCCGAACGCCGAACAACTGGGGGCGAAGGCTCGCGGAGCCGTACAATTGCCTCAGATGGTTGAACTCAAGGACCTGTCGGCGTGGAACAACGTCCTGACACTGAAGGCCGCATCCAAGGCGAACTGGACCGTCGACAGTGGCGTGCAGCTGCTCTCGCAGATGTTGTTGAGTCTGTATCAGGTACTCAATCTGTCGCGTCAAATCGACAAGGCTCAGTCGTAGACACCCACTGCCGCCTGGGAGAATCCAACTATGTTCCGATTGCTGTGCCTGCCTGGAGTTCTGACGCTCTGTGCCGCGTTCGGATGCAGTTCAGATCGGGAGGTTCCTCCGGCTCCCGCTGCTTCCGCAACACAGCCGACTCCGGCGACGGAGATTGCCTCAAATACCAGTTCGATCGCCCCGGTCGAATCGAATTCTGCGCCACAGGCGGTCACGCTCAATCTGGACCGTGAGAACATTGGCTTCAAGACGGGCTCCGGCGAGCGGCTCTACGAAATCAAATTCAAGGATGATGGTGCCAAGCTGGTCGACCCCGACGAACAGGAGATTGCCCGATTCAAAATCGACGGCCAGAAGGTCAAAGTGAAACTGCCTGACGAATCGGTCGCAGCATACGTTGTCGTCAAGGACGGTGAATTCCAGGTTCGTGACGAATCACAGAAAGTCGAGCTGTTCGAACTGAAGAGCCAGTCTGACGGCGACTGGAAACTCAAGGATGGCGATGACAAGCTGCTGGCCGTGATCAAGAAGCGGGACTACGGCTACGAGATTGAAGACGGTGCTGAGAACAGCCTGTTCAAGTCGAAACTCAAAGGTGACAAGCGATCGCTGCGTGATGCGAAAGACGAGACAGTTCTGTATTCCAAAGACGACATCACTCCCTTGAGCGTGGCCTGTCTGGGACTTGAGCAGATCGAGTCGCTTCCGGTTCGAGCCGGCCTTGCCGCCACAGTGTTGTTGTTTGCCAGGTAACGCTTCTCGCTGCCCGATAAGACTTCACATTCTCAGACACGAACTCGCGAGACAGTCATGACGGAATCAAACTGGGACCCGCACCGATGCAACGAAAAGTCCGGGTTCCTGTTCGATCATGCATGTAAGTACGGACCGGTCGCCACTTGCGGCCGTTGCGAACGACCCGTCTGTAACGATCACCTGCGCGACGATGACAACGGGCAACCGGTCTGCATCACGTGTGCAAAAAAAGAACTCAAGGACCTGGGTCGAAACCAGAACGTTCGCAAACGCGGGTTTGGACGACATTCACGCTGGCATGATCACGACCCCTACTTCTACGGCGGTTATCACTACGGCGGCTGGGGTCACTACGGCCACGGCTATTGGGGCCATCAAAATTATCAGCATGCAATGCATCGGGATGATGCCGACTTCACCGAAGCGGATTCCGCGGGACTCGATGACGGCGACGCGGCCGACTTTGAATCAGACATGTCCGAAAGCTGACCCGTCGAGAGAAATGGACCATCTGGATGAGGTGGCTCATCTACGCACTGGGCGGTGGACTTGGACATCTCACTCGCAGTGTCGCACTGGCCCGCGCTGCTGGACGACGAGGAGTGCCGTGTACGCTTCTGGCAAACTCGCCCTACGCGGAATGCCTGCCTGTCACGCGCGAGCTGAATGCGGACGATCGTTTGATCATCATTCCGCCGGACCTTGATCGTGATGCAACAGCCGCCCGTGTCCGTGATGTCCTCGGCAAAACCGAATTCGGTCTCCTGGTCGTTGATACGTTTCCTCGGGGTCTGGGTGGAGAACTCGCTGACCTGCTTCCATCGATGAGTGTTCCCAAAGCACTCGTGCATCGCGACCTGAATCCCCGCTATGTCGAGTCGTATCAGCTAACGGACTTTGTGCAGTTCTATGACGGCGTGCTTCTTCCTGGCGAAGACGGGCCTCTGGGTGGCCATCCCGCGGCCTTGCACACGGAACCGTGGCTGATCCGCGATTCGGATGAATTGATGTCGCGCACTGACGCTCGGCGCCAACTGATCGGCGAAGATCTTGACGAGAACCCCATCGTGCTCGTCTCAGGCAGTGGACGCTCGGATGAAATCGATCAGATGGGACAGCTTGCAGACTGGTTGCGTGAGCATCTTGCGGGCCGAGCTCATGTCTGTTTCACCAGTCCTGATCGAGCGGAAGATCGTCAGAGAGAATCCTGGCCAGTTTTCGGCCTGTACGCTGGAGTCGACGTCCTGATTGGCGCGGGCGGTTACAACACGGTGTCCGAAGCCCGAGCCACACAAACGCCGCTTCTGGCATTTGCTCGACAGCGTCTTTATGACCGCCAACAGGCCAGGCTGAATGATTACGAGCTGGTCATAAACCTCGACGATCTACTGGCGCGACTCCAAACAATGGTCGACCGTTCGCAGCCTGCCGCCGAACCCGCGGCCTTTCGTAACGGTACTCACCAGGGCGTAACATTCCTCACGGCACTTTGCAGTCGTATCTGACCGGATCGTCGCGGTCGCGTGCCATTTGGTCCGAAGTTAGTCCGTCGGTTCACGGCAAGCACCATTGCTTACCGTCGACTGGCGCGGACCGCTGCATTGGTACCAAGTTACTGTTTTTCGATCAGAGTCCCCATTGACGTGGCCAGGGCGTCACCGAATCGAACGAAGAACTTGCCACTGCCCAGATAGTGGTAAGGGCGATCGCTTCCGACGGCGCACCACTCGGCGAAATGGTTCTGCCAGCCCTTCTTAAACACTTCCATGGCACTCAGGTCGTACACCTCATAACTCTCGACCGAGGACACATTATCTTTGAATTCGGGAGCCCTGGCGGCTTCTCTCTGTCCGACTGAAACACGGTTTTCACCCACTTTCTCAGCGGTGACGCCCGTGCCCATCACACCAATAACAAACGGCATATCCGGAGCGTCATACTCCTTACGAACATCCTTCACAAACGTGACCATGTTGTCGCGATAGTTATCACAAAACGCATCCGAGAACTGGTCGTTGAATCCCTGGAACCAGACGAAGCCGGCCAGGTCATGGCCTGCGCTCTCGTCATACGCGGGATGATGGGACTTCAAATCGCCAAGAACGCTTTTCACCTGCTCGGTCATCATGCGGTAGTTCAAACCGGCGTTCTCACTGATCTGAGCAGCCTTGTCGGATGCCTGTTCTTTTTCACTCAATACATACGTTCCGGCCGACGGCGGGCGAAAGTTGTAGTGCAGTGACTTGCCGCCCCACGACGTCTTGATGAGCAGAATCGGAGCATCAAGTTTTTTCGCCATCGACATACCGAAGCCCAGTTCAGGACCAATTTTGTCGGCGCTCCCGCCGTAACCGACCGTCAGCGGACCCGACCGGCGATGGCGGTCTGCGACGGAATTGATGTAGACGCGATCTGAAACTGCGAACGTATTCTTGATTGCCTTCGTCTGCTGGTCGTACTTCGCCTGCAGTTCTGCGACCTTCGCTTTCGCCTCGGCAATGGCTGCTTTTCCCTCGATGGTTTTCTTGCGCAGCTCGTTGTTGATTCGGTCGCGTTCGATTCGCGTGGCGATCTGATCGTCGACGGTCTTCCGAGTGACAGTCATGCCCTCTCTGAAGACGAGTGTGGCCAGCTTCTGAACAGCCGGACGTTCGTCAGCAAACAATCGTGGGATTGTGATGTAGTTGGCATGCCCCACCATGTTGGACTGCCCTGCAAGGATAAATACCTGCAGTTTCTTCGAGTCTGGCTCGCGGGCTGTCGCGAAATCCGAACAGGTGATAGTCAGCAGCAGAGCCCAAAGGCAGACGGACCGGAATGTGCGTTTCATGAATGTGACCTCGTTGTATTGAGCGAATTGACGCAATGGACATCTCTTTGACGGAAGCCTGCCGCATACAGGGCTTGATTGCCAGTGGGCATGACCGGTTTCCGTCGACTGGGCACCACGATTTCGCGCCGGGGTTTCCAATCGTCTCGAACGGAAACTGTGGTAAGGTAGGTCGGGTAGTGCATAATTGACGAATCAAGAAAGAGCGCATGATCGACGAATCAAGAGAAGAACGCATGATCGACGTTAACGGGACCCAACTGTATGGAATGGCTGTCGGTTCGGGTGAACCTGTGGTTGTCGTGCACGGTGGACCCGGATTCGATTCGTTGCACATGTTGCCGCTCGCCGATCTGGCCGACGAGTTTCGCGTGATCTTCTATGACCAGCGTGGAACGGGTCGATCAACAGGCGAGATCAGCAGGGAAACGATGACCGTTATGCGATTCGTCCAGGATCTGGAGCCACTGCGCTACCAATACAACCTGGAACGTATGCATCTCGTTGGCCACTCGTGGGGAGGAGGCCTCGCCATGCACTACGCAGTCAATTATCCGCAGCGGTTGAAATCGTTCACGGTAATGGGCTGTGCCGGCGCGAGCACTGAATCGATTCCGGCTATGCGTGAGAACCTTCAGCAACGCACGCTCCCGGAAGATGTTGCCGCTATGGAATTCATCAAACAGTTGCCGGAATTCGCGGAACGGGACCCGCAAATCGTGGAGCGTCACCTCCGCATCGTTCTGAAACCGTTCATCCATGATTCGAACAAGATCGGCGAGATGGATTTGCGACTCCTGCCGGCCACGGACAAATATCAGGAACAGGTTGGAGAGTTAATCGGAGCCGACCTCGGTGATTTCGATCTCTACGAACAGCTTGAGATGATCACACGTCCGCCTTAATCATTCAAGGCGTGTCCGATCCGGACCCGTTGGCTGACGCCGCAAAGCTTCAACGTTCACTCCCGGATGCGCAACGCGTAGTGATTGAAGACTGTGGCCACTTCATGTTTGTCGAACGACGGTCCGCAACGATCGCCACGTTACGCGATGAGGTGCTTCGTATTTTACGGACAGTCGAGATTCTTAAATTGGACGGAGGAAGGAGAGTCATCCGATATCCAAGAGGCGAAACGAAGAGTCCGGAAAGGCGCGTCGGCAGTACACGCAGGAATTCAAGGAAGAGGCGGTGCAGATGCTTCTCGATGGCCACTTAGCCAGCTCAGTCTGTGAGCGGCTGGGGGTGTCGGGATCGAACACGCTGTATCGCTGGAAGAAAGAATTTCTTGGAAGGGAAAGTCCCGGCGCGGGTTCTCTTGAGAAGCGTGTCCGTGAGCTGGAAGCGGAACTGCGTCGCGTTGAACGAGAGCGTGAAATTCTAAAAAAAGCGTTGAGCATTTTCGGCCGCAACGGGTAGCCGATGTGTTCGCGGCCGTGGAGCAGATCGCGATCAGTGCGCAGCTGGCGG
>CAYSJO010000614.1:0-5333 GCA_964431285.1 uncultured Planctomycetaceae bacterium | reverse complement strand
CGTGTAGGAGACTCGGGTCGGCAGGCGGTACTCGACCAGTGTTTCCGTCCTGGGATCGAAGCGGTTGATCGTGTCGTTTCCAGTGCCACAGATCCAAACGATGCCGTCCTTGTCGACGTTCAGTGCGTACGGGATCTGATTCTCTGCGTCCGGCAACTCGTAGACCGTCCAGTATTCAGTGTTTGGGTCAAACTTCCCGAAGACGCCGGAACCGAAGCCCGGTACCCACACCATGCCGTCGGGCGCGACATGCAGACGCCGCGGTCCACGGAATGGCGGATTCCATTCTGTGATGTCGCCGTCATCGGCACTCGGGTCGATTCGACCGATGCGATTTCCGTTGAGCTTGGAGTACCAGATCATGCCGTCGACCGGCGAGTAATCCAGCCCGTAAGGTGTAATCCCACGCGACTCGCCACGCCCAGCTCCGATTGCCTGGCCAGCACTCAACAGCTTGTATTCCTTGACGAAACCCGTTTTCGGATGAATAGAAAAACAGGAATTAGAACCCGCATCCGTGTACCAGATCAGGCCTTCGGGATCTTTGGGATTGATTCGCAGAGTGTGCGGATAATTGCCGCGTTTCTTTGGTGCCTCGGCGCTGCTGTAGACATCGAACTTGCCCGTTTCGATGTCGTAACGAGCCATGTGGCCGCTGGCACACATCGTCGTCCACAGGCTGCCGTCATTGGCAGTTTCAATGGAATGCGGTGCGTGGGCCCCGCGTGGAAACTTGATGGCTGTCTGTTCGCCGGTTTCGGGATTCAACGCGATCATCCGTCCCCGACTGATGTTGACCGCGTAAACATGCCCGTCTCGCCCAAGTTCCAGATCATGAAAGGAACCTTCCAGCGGTTTGTCCATTTCCCACATCGTGATCGTTGCTGCGGCCGCCATTCCCGTCGGTGCCGGTGGCGGAACGAAAGTCGGCCACTTGTCGACGGCGTCGTCTTTGTAGGTGTTCATGAGACGCGGGATGATGGTCTCCCGAGTATGTGGATACAGGCCGCCAAACCCATCCATCCGCCGTAACATGGTTTCCCAATCGACCGGTTTTTCAGGAGTGCGAAACCCGAGGGTCCCGACCTGGTGACAGTACGAGCACATCATCTTGAAATTCAGCTTGTCGCGAGGGTTGTCGAAGGCAAGCATGCTGAACGCACTGCTCGCAGGACGCTGCAACTCCAACTCTTCGCCAACGGCCGGGCGAGTTTTGATCACCATGTCAGTGGTTCCAGCAGCAACGTCACTGACCCATTCGTCGGCGAGTCCCATCAGCCTTGTTCGGACGTTGTGCTCGACGTTTCGAAGGCCGTCGATCACGAACGATCCATCCTGCTGCGTGAACACGGACGTCCATTTCCGATGTTCATCATCGATGGCAGACACCATGACGCCTTCGACGGGCTTACCAGACTCGTCGGAAACCGTCCCGTGGATGGTCTCCGCCTGTGCCGACGCGTTCATCATCTGAAGACTCGCCGTAGCGACGACGAAGAAACATATCCGGTTTCTCATAGGATCATTTCCAACTAATGCCGTATTTCCTTGGTAGCGAAAGTCGTCAGGACTTTCGCAGTTGTCATTGTGCTGCCGGAACCGTTCCGGGCCGAAACTCTTGACGAGTTTCGCTACACCTAACCACGGAAACGATCGAATCGTGGACTGACATTCCGGGAGTTCACTCGTTTGCGGCTGAGGTATCGAGCACGGTGGCCTCAATGATCAGCTCTCGGAATCGCTTGTCCGGAACGTCATTCAGCAGCTTCAGGAACGCGATCAAGTTTGAGATGTCCGTTTCACTCAGACGCATTGCGGAATATTCGTCGCTGATCTCATCCGGTTCTCCAGACGCCTCCCGTCGCGACGCGTTGAGCTTTTTCTGGAGTGCTGCCCGCAAGTCGACACGTCGCTTACCGAGATTCCGCAGCGACGGAGTCAGGACTGGTTTGCTATTCTTCTCGACGACGTGAGATTCGCCGTCCGTGAAATCCGGCAAGTTGTGGCATGCGGCGCAGTTACCGACGCTTGTCTCTCCGTCTGCACGAAGGAACGTCTTGAATCCCTCGTAAGCATCACGCCCCATCCCTGGGGGAGTCTTAATCTGAACGCGGCCTTCCTGATTCGCCAGACGGCCGAAGATGCGACCACCGAACTCCTCCGCTTCCTCGTCGTCGTATGGTTTGTCGGGCAGGCGATTCACATACGAAAATGTATCGAAGACAGAGCGTTTTGTCGTACCGAGCCGGTGAATGCGGGTCTTCGTTTCGATGCTCGCGTCTGATTCGGTGGCCGCCGCGCTGTCCTGAATGCAGTAAAGCGACTTGCGACCGCGCAGAAACAGCTGAGTGCCAACGAGCGCCGGTGACGAATTGAACTCGTCGTCGAGTCTGTTCGTGGCCAGTACGTCCAGCTTGCCGGATCGTTTAACGACGAGCGTCGTTCCGTTTCGTCCCGTGAAATAGACACGACCGTCTGCTCCGACGGGTGACGAATACATGTTGGAAAAATCCGGTAGCCGAGTCCGCTCGATCACGGTGTCCCCGCTTCGGGAATTGACTGCCGTCAAAATGCCCTGGTTGGACTGCGTGAAGTAAAGGAGACCGTCGTACAGAACGGGCGAGGGGACATAAGGCGTACCCTTACCTCTGGACCAGATGATTCCATCGGAATCCGAGATGTCTCCCTGGGCATTCAGCGGTAAGGCCAGCAGCGAGTAGCCTTCGTAACCGCTCATGCAGTAGATAACGCCATCTTCGACGACGGGGCACGGAGTTACGTTGCCCGTCAGACCGCTGCACTGCCAGATGATGTCTCCTGTGTCGAGGTCGTAGCTGCGTACCATTTTTGACGCCGCGGTGATGACCTGTGTTCTGCCACCGTGATCAATCACGCGGGGCGTCGCCCAGGCATTCGGCTCGTCACGATTTTTCTTCCAGACGGTGTCGCCGGTCTTTGCATTGAGCACTTCGATTGTCGACTGGCGAGCGTGGTCACGAACGATGACGATTCGATCGTTGTGAACCACCGGCGAGCAGCCTTCACCCAGGCTGGCTCCAACATAAGCCTTTCCGAGTTTCCGTTCCCACAGTTTCTTTCCATCAAGGTCGTAGCAATAGAGCCCTGCGGAGCCGAACCAGCAGTAGAGACGCTCACCATCAGTCGTGGGAGAGGCTGAGGCAAAGTCGGCATCGTGATGCGTGCCCTCGTGCGGAACATGCTCGCTCGCTGTCTGTCGCCAGATTTCCCTGCCGGTGTTCCGGTCCAGGCACAGAACCTCAAATCGATAGAAAGTATTGGGGTGCTTGATTCCGAAAACTCGCTTTGGCTGGTCTTCCGGTTTGGGAAGCGAAGGATCGATGCGCCCGGTGTTGATCGCAGAGAGAATGAAAATCCTGTCGCCCCAGATGATCGGTGACGCATTACCCTGGCCCTCGATCGCGACCTTCCATTTGACGTTGCGATCTTCACTCCATTCCACCGCCGGCTTCGCGGTACGACTCACTCCGTTCGCTTCCGGGCCTCGCCATTGATGCCAGTGAAGGCCCTTTGGGTCGATCTTTGAGAAAACTGGCTTGCTTTTCCTTTGAGGCAACGGAGCTGCCGGTCTGGGCCCCGAGTTCGCAGTCAGTTTCTCGCCGCGAGCCACGAATTCGAGAATCCGAACAAACGACATGCCTGCGTTCTTCATCTTCGGCTGCAGACGCCGCTTCTCATTCCAGAGCCTGCCGATGCGGCCGCGCTGTGCCGGCTTGAGTGCTTCCATTCGTCGGTCGACCCAGGGTTGATGGTTCCTGACGTCGTATCCGTCTGGAAGCTCTGTCTGGTCAATCTTCGTCAGTAGGTCAGCCAGTTCCTTGTCCCCCGGTGAGAGCCTGGGCGATGAAGGATTGCTCGACGTGGTCTCTTTCGGCTTCTGTCCCCAGTCTGGCGCATCGGCCATGACATCTTTGTAAAGCGCGAGCAGCTTTTGCTTCAGCCGCTCGGTGACTTTCGGACGCTGCTTCGAAATGTCCTTTTGTTGCAGCGGATCAGAGCTTAAGTCGTACAGCGCAAACCGACTGAATCCGCCAGCCTTGATTGCCGGAATCCACGCTTCCTGGAAGGTCTGCAAACGCACTCGTTCGAAATTCAGGCGATTGAATTCGGGACTGGAGAACGTTGTATTGCTGACACGTTGCCCCAGGTTAGGTACTGACGGGTCGATCCCCGACAGCTCAGCCATTCTCCGCACGATGTCGTTGTACCTGACACGGTCAAATGGCAATTGATAACCCCGATATCCCATCAACGTGTAGTCGCCTTCCCGCAAGGTGGCCAGGTGCCCCGATGACGGCGCAAGCCATAGCAGGGGCTGATCGCGGTTGAACGCTCCTTTCTCGGTCAACAACGGTGAGAGGTCGGCGCCATCAAGATGCACGCCTGCGGGTTTATCAATGCCGATCAGGCCGCAGATGGTCGGCAACAAATCGACAGAGCCTGATGGTGTGTCTTCAATTCGACCGCCGCGGATTCCATCCGGCCAGAAGAAGATCCCGGGCGATCGCAGACCGCCCTGAAAGTTCGATCCCTTGTTACCTTTCAGTCCACCATTGCGATCTGTTCGATAGCTGCCGTGGTCGGACGAGTAGATGATCAGAGTGTTGTCGAGTTTGCCCATCGCCTTGAGCTTTGCAACGAGGCGGCCAATGGCGCGATCGGTGTTGTCGACTGTGGCGGAATAGATCGCCGCTTCGTCTTTGAGGTCTCCGTAGAGCGACACAATCTCATCCGGCGCTGCGAGTTTGTGGTGCGGCTCATTGAACCAGAGATTCAAACAGAACGGCTGGTCAGGATGCTTCTTCTCTTCTAGCCACCGGATCGCATCGTCGACGATCAGGTGACACGAATAGCCTTTCAGCGGACCAACTCGCTTGCCGTTGCGAAGGAAGTTGACAGGATTCTTGTGACTTGGGCTGGCCCCGTTCGAGAGGCCGAACCAGTAGACAAAACCGTGCTGCGTCGGTGACGGCTTCTTTCGTTTGCCTGAAGTCATCCCGATGTGCCACTTACCAAAATGCGCCGTGCCATATCCGTCCTGCTGGAGTAGTTCCGGGATCGTCACCTCCCGTTCGAGCAGATGCATGTCGTGCCATTGATCCTGCAGGACGCCGTAGATTCCTGTTCGCAGGTGTTGTCTGCCGGTGATCAGCGTTGCCCGAGATGGAGAACAGATCGCTGCCCCGGCATGAAAGTCGGTGAAACGGACACCTTTTGTCGCCAGCTCGTCGAGTTCCGGAGTCTTCACCGGGCCGCCGTAACAACCGATGTCTTTTGATCCGAGGTCATCAGCC
>CAYSJO010000613.1:0-5782 GCA_964431285.1 uncultured Planctomycetaceae bacterium | reverse complement strand
ATGCGCTCGACATCAAACTGATCCAGCGGCAGATTGAGCGACGGTAATTCTGCGTCCGGATGGCAGATCAGAATTGGTCGGCGAGTTGTCGGCCGCTCGCGCCCGGCACGCGTGCACTCGGTTCCGACGAGTGCGTTTACCAGCGAACTCTTCCCCGTGCCCGTACCACCAAACGTCGCGACGACGAGCGGCGCTTCCAGCCGCACGCGCAACGTCTCCAGCCGCGTCAGCAATCGTCGCACGAGAGCACGCGACTGGTTTAACGACTCCCAGGACGAATCGCCTTCGGACCATTGCCGCAGACGACGCATGAGCTCATCGACCTGAGCAAACAACTCCAGTTGGATCAGTTCCGGATCGGACATGGTGGCTGGATCGTACCGGCCTGACCGACTTCGTAGAAGACGGGCACTTGCGTCTTGTATTGAACAAATGTCATCCACAGAATGGACGCTACGACGGTCGGGTCATGAATTGATGAGTGCCTGGCTGTTCTCGTTGCGGGTCAAAGGTAACGGGAGAAACCATGGCAAGACTGCAATCGGCCAATTCGGTTCACTATCCGCGGTTTCGTGCCACCGGGTCTGCTCAAACGCTGGGCCGGATGCATGGCGAACAGGCGCGTCTGAAGATCCACGCCTTTCTTAGCTGGCTGTGTGAAGCGCTCAAACTTAAAGACAAGGAACTGGCCCGCCGTGCCCGCCGCTTTCTGTCCCTGTTTGAAACGCACTGTCCGGTTCTGCTTATAGAGATAGAGGGTCTGGCGGAGGGCGCAGCAATCAGCCGGGACCTGGCGCTGGCCTGTCAGCTTCGCGGCGAACTCGGACAGGTCGCGGCCGAGGGGTGCACCACATTCGTCATCGGTCCGCACGGCACGGCAGATGGCAACGTCCTGATTGGACAGACGAGTGACATGGCAGCGGAACTGCGCGAGTTCTGTTATGTCCTGCATCTTGAACCAGAAGGTCGGCCTGAGCTGATCATGTGGACCTTCGGCGGCATGATTGGCTACCACGGATTAAACACCAGCGGTGTGGCCCACTTCGCCAATTCGCTCGGTGGTGGACCCGCGTGGAAATTTGCGTTGTCCCACTATCCGCTGAAGCGAATGATTCTTGAGCAACCGGACCTGCCAGCTGTGCGGAACCTGATGGCACGGTATCCCGCGTCTTCGAACGGTAACTATGTGCTGTGCGATGGACAGCACGGAATCCTTGATGTCGAACTGACACCGGATGGACCGTTTGAGATTGAGGACAGCGACGAGGGATTTCTGGCACACTCGAATCACTATCTGTGTGCCCCTCACAACTGCCAGGCCAACTTCGATCAGAGTCTGCCGGACTCGTTCTCGCGGCTGGCACGGATTCGTCAGTTGATCCGGGCGAAATTCGGCAGCCTGACGCGAGAAGACATGCAGCAGATCCTGGCAGACCACGACGGTCACCCGGTCAGCATCTGCCGACATCCTCACACTGGTCACGGCGACAGCATTCTGCCGGCCTCCGGACGAACCGTCGCCGCGATGGTCGCCGAACCGAATCGCGGACGCTTTCACCTGTGCTGCGGAAATCCCTGCGAGCAGCCATTCCTGGAATTCCGTTTGAGCACCGCATCGTAGACGTTCACTTCGGAAGCAGATCCTTAACCGTGTCCCGCTCGCCGCGGAGTTCCGCGATTGTGGCGTCGATCTTTGCCTGAGCGAATTCGTTGTGTTCCAGGCCTTCGACCACGCTCCAGGTTGATCCGTCACTGGTCAGCGGAACGCTGGCGATCAGACCTTCATCAACGCCATAGGCGCCGTTGCTGCAAACGGCTGCACTGAAGCTCTGACCTGCCGGCGTGGGATTAAGAATGTCGCAGATGCCATCCAGGGCTGCGTTGGCAGCGGAAGCGGCACTGGATGCCCCGCGCGCTTTGATGACCGTGGCGCCGCGATTCTGCACGGCCGTGATGAATTCGCCCTGCAGCCATGCTTCGTCACCGATAACCTCGGCAGCCGGCTGGCCGTTGATCTTTGCGTTGTAGAAGTCCGGGTACTGAGTCGCCGAATGATTGCCCCAAATCGTGACGTTCTGCACGTCCGAAACGTGTTGGCCGGACTTCTGCGCGAGCTGAGTCACGGCGCGGTTCTGATCGAGTCGTGTCATGGCATACCAGCGATCCCGCGGCACATCCGGCGCGTTGGACATGGCAATCAGGCAATTCGTGTTGCACGGATTACCGACAACCAGCACGCGAACATCTTTTGCCCCTGACGAATTGATGGCCTGGCCAGTGCTGGTAAAAATCGGACCGTTGACCCGGATCAGATCACCGCGTTCCATTCCAGCTTTGCGAGGCACGCTGCCAACGCACAACACGATATTGCAGTCGCCGAATCCGTCTTCCAGATGATCACTGTCCGCTTTGACCACTTCGGCCAGCGTTGGGAAGGCACAGTCGTCGAGTTCCATTTCCACGCCGTCCAGCGCCGGCAGCACCGGGGGGATTTCGACGAGATTTAGAATCACGGGCTGATCGTGCCCGAGCACAGCTCCGGATGCCAGACGGAACGCCAGAGCGTAGCCAATGTTTCCGGCTGCGCCGGTGATTGCGATGCGAATCGGGTCCTTCATCAGATGTGTTCCTTCTCTGAATGCGTCGGGCGTTGGTAGTCGGAGCGGGGCGGGATTCTAATGTCGCTCCGCGAGGCTCGCCAGCAGCCCAGTGCACCACACAAATCACTCTGCGAACCTGAATGAAGCATGAAAATTACATCAGTCACAACACATATCGTGGGCGACCAGCGACCCTTTCTGTTTGTTGTTGTCGAGACGGACGAAGGCATCTCCGGCATTGGTGAAGCCGGGATCACGTGGCGTGAAGCTGCAGTGGCCGGCTTCGTCTCAGGTCTTACGCCATCACTGGTGGGAGAGGACCCTTTTCGCACTGAGCATCTCTGGCAGGTCATGCTTCGCTGCGGATTCTTTCCTGGCGGACGCATCGGGGCTGCAGCCATCAGCGCGGTTGATATCGCTCTGTGGGACATCAAAGGCAAAGCTCTGGGCGTGCCGGTGTACGAATTGCTGGGCGGACGCGTTCGGGATCGAGTCGTCGCCTACCCGCATGTCCCCGACGACACTGTCGAAAACATGGTGGAGCAGTCCCGCGAGCGTGTTGCGGGTGGCTGGCGGTTCATCCGCTTCAACCTGCCCTCACAGGGCGATGTGCTGGAACCGACCATCGCAGTTCGGCAGGGCGAAGAACTGGTCTCGGCCATTCGCGAAGCTGTCGGCCCGGACATCGGACTCATCATTGATGTACATACAAGGCTCGATCCTTCCGACGCGATCGCGTTGTGCAACCGCTTGGAACGATTGAATCCGTACTTCGTCGAGGACCCGGTTCGCTGTGAAAACCCGGCCGCCATCGGGCGGTTGCGTCGGCATACCGCGGCTCCGATCGCCATGGGCGAACAGTGGGCGACCAAGTGGGAGTTTCGGGAGGCGATTGAGAACGACTGGATCGACTTCGCCCGCATCGATCTGTGCATCGCCGGCGGATTCACCGAGGCCCGCAAGATCGCTGGGTGGTGTGAAACGCATTACACGCCGATTGCTCCACACAACCCTTTGGGCCCTGTGTCCACAGCTGCCTGCGTTCATCTCGATCTGGCGACCCCGAACTTCGCGGTTCAGGAATGCGCTCGAATCCCCGGCGAAGTTCTGCCTGAGCTGTTTCCGACGCAGGTACCGTTTGAATCCGGCCACTTTCTGCCGCCGTCTGCACCCGGGCTGGGCGTTGAGTTCGACGCCCCGGCACTCGCAGCGCTGCCGACAATCGCCGGAGACTGTCCGCGCCTGAGCCGACGCGATGGTTCGTTCACAAACTGGTAGCCGCAACCATAGACTCACCCTCAGTTTCCGTCAGGAAAGAATCGCTTGTTGACCTCATAGATCGTCGGGAATTATGTTCCCCAACTCGACACTTTTCGCGGAAGGACACAAGGACGTGTCAGACGATTTTCCTGCTGACGATGAGATTCAGGCTCTACTGGAACACCGCACTGAGTCAGCGAATCCAGAACTGACTGAGGATGCCGATCCCCCGAACGACCTCTTGGACGCCGTCGAAGCGGGATTTGATGCGGCCCTCTCACGCGGAAGTTCCGGTCGTGGCCCTGTCATGCCCGACGTGTCCGATGCTCGACCGTTTGAGCTTCAGGAACTCACGCAGTCCGAAGACGATCGTTCCAATGAGCGCCAGAACACGGAATCTTCGAACGACGCCGAACTCGATCTGCACATCGAATTGGGGCATGCTGAGTTGTTGACCGATGAAGCGGCCTCCCTGCGACCGGGGGCAGTCGTACCGCTCGGCAAGCTGGCGGGTGATCCGGTCGACATTCTCGTAGACGGTCGATTGATGGCCCGCGGGGAAGTGCTCGAATTGAACGACAGCTTCTGTGTGCGAGTCGCAGAGATCATATCTCGCGACTACTGACATTGACCTGTCCGAGCATTTTCAGGGAAAAGACCCGAGTCGAAGATGACGATCGTGGTGCTCTTGTTCGACCTTCACGCGGATCCCAGGGACGGGTCATGAACCGCCAGCAGTGTGTGCTTTTGTTGTATGTCGTGTTGTTCGCCGGGCCGACCGTCTGCGCAGATGATTGGTCGAATCTCACGCAGATTCCCGGTTCGGCGACATCGCGAGATTCGTCCCGCGAGCACATCGCTCCATTCAATTCGACCACCGCTCCGGACACCGTTGCTCCCAACACCGTCATCGGCCGCACACGCTCTGCAAACGACATTCCATTGGGGCCACGGCCCGGTTCGTCATCCGACACACCGCTCGACGCTTCGCAGTCGCACAGTGAACTCTCGCCCGGTTCGATTCTCGCCGCCCTGGCATTCGTGGTCGTGACCATTCTTGGTCTTGCACGTCTCTTCATTCGCAAGAGCCCCTACAGCTTCACGGGAATTCCACGGGAAGCCGTTGACGTGCTGGGACGACGGACACTGGACCCACGCAACTCCGTCTATGTGGTCCAGGTGGGATCGAAGATCCTGCTACTCGGTTCGTCGGGAGCTGGCATGAACACGCTGTCAGAGATCACGGACCCGATCGAAGTCGCAACGCTGACCAATCTTTGCCGGGCGGACCAATCGAAACGACCCGACATGTCCAACTGGCTAGCCGGAATCTTTCGCCATGAAGCAAAGTCCGCCAGCAACCGCAGTTTTGCCGAGCGATTTGGTGGTCGGCTGGCCCAAGACCCTCCGCAGACGTTGCCGACCGCAAACACGGGCTCACGATCGGAGGTCCGTCGTGTCGCGTGATGCAGGACTTCGAATTGGATTGCTTCTCCTGATGTTGGTGGGTTTCGCGCTGGTCTCGCCAGCGCGTGCGCAGAACACATCCGAGTCAGACAATCCCGCAGAGATTTTCGCAGGTGTTCGACCCAGACCGGCCGTCGTTGCCATTGGTCAACCAGTCCTTGAGTCAGTGCATCTGCCTGAACCGGTCGAGCCTGGACAGCTTTTGTCGCCGACGGGGCTGTCGCCGACGTTGAAGATTCTGTTGCTGATGACCGTGCTGAGTCTGGCTCCGTCACTGATCATCATGACATCCTGCTTCATTCGCTTTGTCATTGTGTTCGGCCTGTTGCGGCAGGCCCTGGGAACTCAACAACTGCCGCCGACACAAGTCATCACAGTGCTCTCACTGTTCATGACGCTCTGCGTGATGATGCCCGTCTGGGAACAGGCCTGGAGCTACGGCATTGAGCCTTACG
>CAYSJO010000612.1:0-21691 GCA_964431285.1 uncultured Planctomycetaceae bacterium | reverse complement strand
CGTTCCACAGTTTGCCATCCATGGCTTCTTTCCTCGAAAGGGAAGTTCTGTCACAACCATGGATTGCAAACTGTTTCTTTATTTACAGATAGAGCGACTCCCCCCTCTACACGCCCATGAATAAAGTTCCCACTGGGGAGAGGGGACTCGTCTGACTGGTTCCCTCTACCCGCTGGGGAGGGGGTTTCGAGTCGGATAGGTCTACTGCAGCCCAACTCTGGAAATGCTCTAGCGGAACTGCGAGACGCGCGATTTGTTGTGCGGATCGGGTAACCACGTCAGACCGATCACTGCACGCATCTCTATTATTCTTGACCACTCCGTCGACGGGCACGGGCGGATGCGGCCACGCCAGGAACTTGATTTCAAGTCGTTGAGTCCCACTCGAAAGAACACACAAGACGTAAATAAACTTATTTAGGCATTTGTCTGTATTCGAGTCATGGAGTCTGAGAAGAGTTAGAGCTTTAGAGAATATGTTGCTGTTAGGGAAGACAAGTCAGGGGACAGCGTTCGTCTCAGGCTTTGACCGGAATCCTGCCGAAACTCCTGGTTAGACACTTGCTCTCGGCCAAACAGCACTCGGGGCATCTTTGGATGTTTTGGTGATTTTGACTGCCGCGGGTTGTCTTTGTGTCTGCCGGAAACCTGGTCCTTGTCGGACCCATAGCTCCGGCTCGGGGGACCAGTTGTGGTTTCAGGGAGATGTGCAGCCAGCACGATGACCTCTGTGCACGTGACGAAGCGTCGTTGTCACTCAGCACTTCGCCGGCTGTCGTCTCAGCGGATCTCGGATTTCCCTGCAGGAATCGAAGGAGTTCAGAATGGCAAAGTGGAACTGGCTTAAAGGCCTTCGCTGTGTGGCAGGCATCGGAGCAACGATGCTGGTCGCTGGCACGGCAATGGCGGGCGACGGGATCGCGGATCCTGACGCTGTGTTTCAGCAGACTTCGTTCCTCACCAGTTGTGGTGCGGACGGAAGCTGCGGTGCGGACGCTGGCAAAGACGGTGCATGTGGTCCTGGTGGCGGATGTGGCCCGGTCAGCGGTGGTTGCGACGGCGGACTGTCGGATCTTCTCGACTGGGGTCTGTGCTGCGACCAGGAAAAGTTCTTTGCCCCCTTCTGTGGTGTCGAAATGGGTGGCTGGGTGCAGCTCGGATACTCTGACGAGATCACCCTGTTCAACAATGCCGCTCAGAATGGCCGCGTCCTGCTGAATCAGGGCTGGCTGTACGTCGAACGAGCCGCTGAGAGCGAATGTGGTGAGTGGGCCTGGGGTTACCGAGCCGACTTCGTCTACGGTGCCGATGGTGCCAACACGAACTCGTTCGGAAATAACCCGGGACAGTTCGACATCGACAGTGGATTCGCTCACGGCGATCGCGCTGACTGGGCGATCCCGCAGTTGTACCTCGAAGTCACCAATGGTGACTGGACGGTCAAGGGCGGTCACTTCTACACGCTGCATGGCTACGAAGTGGTTACCGCGCCGGACAACTTCTTCTTCACTCACGCCTACACGATGAATAACAGTGAGCCGTTCACGCACACTGGTTTTGTCGCGTCGCATAACATGAGCGAAGACACAACCATCTATGGTGGATGGACTGCTGGCTGGGACACTGGTTTCGATCAGGCCAACGGCGGCAGCAACTTCCTCGGTGGTTTCAGTACCGATGTCTCCGACGACCTGAACTTCACTTACATCACCAGCTGGGGTGATTTCGGTTTAGGACGCGGCGAAGGTGGATACGCCCACAGTATCGTCGCCGACTACCAGGTCAATGATTGCTTGAACTACGTCCTGACCAGTGACCTGGTCCGTGACGGTGCCGATAACGACGTGATCAGTCTCAACCACTATCTGATCTACCAGGTCAGCGACTGCGTCGGGCTGGGAGTTCGTAATCAATGGTGGAAGAACGACGGACAGTCCGTCAACGCGTTCACCTTTGGCGCGAATATTCGTCCGCATTCTCAAATCGTCATTCGACCGGAAGTTCGCTATGACTGGAGTCCGGGTGGCACAGTCGCCGCTGACGGATTCAACGGCATCAATGGTATTCCGGGTACGAATACCAATCCGGTCGTCAATGGTTCCGACGCCACGACCTTCGCGGTCGACGTCATCCTGACCTTCTAAATCGGGATGTGGCGTAGTTAAGAGACTCGACCCGGTCGGTACCTTGGTGCCGGCCGGGTTTCTTTTTTGCGCGGTGACCCGGATCTGAGTCCGGTGAAGCCGCGAAGCGGAAGCACCTGAGCGCGATCCGGAAGTCGTATTGGCCGACGCGGACCATCGCAATCAGTAGACGACTTGCCTGGATAACGGCGTGTCCGGGCGGAATAGCGACCTCGCCTGGCCGCTTGCCCTACTCGTGCGTCGTCGTCGATTCAGGCGACTCAAGTTTGTCCTTGTCGGACTTGCTATCGGCGTCGTTGTCCTGTTTGCGGTCCGCCTTGGGTTCCTGCCGTTTCTGCGCCTGGACTTCTGAGGGTGGGACAGACCGTTCGACGATCTCAGGCTGTTCATCTGGTCGCGGCTGGCCTCCGCGCCCCATGAACAGCAACGCGACTCCAGCCAGCAGCACTGCGACCGCTGCCACCGACAGAGTCCGACGCAGTCGACCGGAACGGCCAGCAGCAGGCGCATTGCCTGCGAGCAATGTGTCGCGTTCGATAGTCCGCATGACCGCTGCCTGCAGCTCTTCCGGAGCACTCTCAGTCGGAAGGCCACGCACCAGTTCCGAGACTTGTCTCAGTTCGTCGGCGTCCTGTTGCATTTCTGGGGCCCCCGCAAGTTGTTCTTCGATTTCAGCTCGCTCTGCGAGCGGCAGCTCATCATCGAGCCACGCAGAAATCCGATCATCGGAAGGCGTGCCATTCATGGCGGATAGTCCTGTTCCCTTGGAAACATCCGGAGACGAACCTGAGTTAAAATGCGTCACTGACACAGTTTAGGTCCGGACTGCACGAGGGAAAATGCATTCGGGCGCAACTACTGACTTTTCAGCAAATGCGGCAACCGGGACTCCAGTCCCGGCCAACCTGCCGAACACTGTGTTCGAACAGGTCTGGTAATTGGGACGTCGGCGTGCACAAGGAGTTCCCGAAATCATCGAATTGGGGTTTGTCTACTTCGCGTCGGGCTTCTCAGCTGGCTCAGGACTCGTCTGACTGTCCGGCTTCTCAGTCGGCTCGGGACTTGCCGGTTTCGCGTCACCGGATTCACGAGATTCCGGTTCTGGCGGTTTGGCAAGCACGCGGGCCTCATAGGCGTCAATCTGCTCCCACACCTGCGGGCCGCCGGTTTCACGAGCGAGCACAAATGTGGCTTTCGCCGCTTCAAGCTGCTTCAGCTCCACCTGCCACGTGGCCTTCGCCACCAGCATCTGGGTCTTCTCGATGGGGCTTTCCGTCGTCGTCAACAGGGCGTCCATCGTCGGAATCGCTTCTTCCAGTCGCTTTGCTGCCACCAGCGTACCAATCTTCTGGTTCAACACAGTGGATTGAAACTCCGGACTAATGTCCTCGGCGGCGAGCAGGGTGTCCGCCAGTTCGATGGCCGCGTCGAAGCGTTCCGCTGCACGCAGCACTACGATGCGGAACGACGAGATCATCTCCAGACCACTCTTGTGATCCGGGAAGTCAGTCGCCAGCTTGTCCATTTCGTTGAGCACCTCATCAGCAACCTCACTCAGCTCACCCGCGTTGGCAAGTTCTTCCACGGCAGAGACGCGCTTCATAAAACGAAAGTCGCGGCGCTGTTCGGTGTACTTCTTATTGAGTCCAGCGACGTTGTCGGCATCGAGTTCAATGATCTCGCTGATTTCTGATTCGTAACTCGGAAAGAACAGTGGTGGGGCCATTGTCAGCAGGCCTTCTTCAATCTTCTTTGCCTTCTCGGCACCTTCCAGTTCCGCAGCCGCTGTGAAGGCTGCATCTCGCTCGACACGAATCTCCTGCAGGCCGGTCAAGTGAGCGACATAGTTTGTTGGTCCACCGAACTCAAAACCCGTCCGTGCATACGCACGACCCTGGGCATCGGCCAGCAGGATCGTCGGAAAGCCCTCCACGACCGAACCGTAATGAGCCTTCACAGCGTTATTGTGAGCACTCTGTTCTTCAGTAATGGCCCCCGGGCCGCGTGGGAAATCAAGTTTCACAAGCACGAAGTTCTCGTCCGTGTAATCGTAGAACGGTTGAAACGCGAAGACTTCGTTGTCCAGTCGAATACACCACGTACACCAGTCCGAACCGGTAAAGTCGATCAGCAGGTCCTTACCTTCGGCCTGAGCTTTCGCCTTGGCCTGCTCGAAGTCGGTCATCCAGCTGGTTTTTGCTTCCGCAGATGCTGTTTCTTCGGCCCCTGGCGGAGGCTCGGGATTGAACAGCTCCGGCAGTCCGACCGGTGGGCCACCGTCCGGTTTCGCTGGCTCAGGCAGCGTGACCTGATCGGGAAGAGCAGGTGCTTCTGCCGACGTGGCCTCGGCAACCTCGACCGTAGGAGGCGTTGCCGGTGGCTGCGCCGATTCCGTGGTTGCATCAGTCGCGGACCCGGCGGGCAATCCCCCGTTGGAGGTTGCAGGCGGTTCGGATGTGCATCCGGGCAGCCACATGCAGGCGACTGTAAGGACAATCCAGACAGGAAGCGGATTACGGGTCAGCATGGGTCATCTCCGAGGAGGGAGTACCGTTTGTGGTGCCGGTGGACTGGCGGGACTGCCCGTGAGACTATTCACAGTCAGTGAATGGGATTGGTGAGAAATCGAGTTGCACATTGTCGCAGCGACTCGACCGTCCGGCAATGCGACTCGCGGTGACCGAGCGTACTGCCGACACTGTGACAGAGTCATTGTGCAGAAATTTGAGATTTCACACACGGAATGGTGCTGCTTAACCGGCGAGAAAAATCATGAGAACAGCCCTCAGCAGACTCGTTTTCTCTGTTCTGTTCGTTGTGGGGGGAAACTCGCTGGCGGACGAAAAGTCCGCGAACCGGCGACTCCACTATCACACAGCTCCGAGCTGGACGATCCCGCTCATGCAGGACCAGCACAAATTCGACATTCCATCACCACTCGTGACTGATGACGGATTGCGGATCGACTCTTCTGACCTGTGGACGAAGCGGGGGCGTCCCAAACTTCTGCAGCACTGGACTCGCATCCTCGGCAAACTCGAGCCCAGCCGTGAGGATGCAAAGTGGTTTGGATGTGTCGGCAAGACCGTCGAGGTCACGCGCGAGAAGAAAGAGGGATACACGCGGATCGAGCTGAAGATCCCCATCGAGGTCGATTTTCTGCAATCGCATCTGCTTCTACTGCCGGACGGTCAGGGAGACGGGCCGTTTCCGGCTGTCATCGCATGGACATCGACGTCGCCGGACTACGCGAAGCCCGAGGAATGGTGGGGAGCCTGGCTGGCTCAACGCGGGTTTGTCGTACTGACCGGCTGGTCGCACATCCGCAATTACCGCGACGGGATCAGCTATCGCAACAACGTCAACGAGGCTGTTTACGAACGGTTTGGCCACTGGCTGCCGCTCGGCAAGATGGTTCACGATGTGCAGCGTGAAGTCGAATTCCTGGACACTCTGCCGCAGGTCGATGCCGCACGGATCGGCTTTATCGGGTTCTCGCTGAGTGCGAAGACGGCACTCTATGTCGCTGCCTTTGCTCCGGAGATCAAAGCAACCGTCTCGATCGATCCCCACATCGCGATGCACGGAGACACAAACTACCAGGATCCGTGGTATCTCGACTGGAAGCGCAAGTTCCCGCACATCCGCACGGATGACTATCCCGTGCCGGAACTGCGTGGCACGGTCTGGAGTCTGATCGATGCCGATCCCGCTCGGCCTGGATTTGAACGGAATCACCACGAGCTGATGGCGTTGTGCGCTCCACGGTCACTGATGGTCATCGGCTGCAGTACGGACGAAGAAACAAAGACGCATTCGGACGACGCTCAAAACATCGCATACATCAATCGGGCGCGAGAGGTCTATGAATTACTGGGCGTTTCCGAGCGGCTTGAGTTCGTGCAGGAAACCGGCGGCCATCGTCCGACCGGCCCGCGCATCGATGCCGCCTGGCAGTGGTTCTTCACGCGTTGGCTCAAGTAAGCCGGCACCGTCCGGTGCACGCAGTGTCGTCATTCCAGTTGACTGAAGTTCGTCAGGCGCGTTGCGGCATGGGCGAACGTCTGAGGGCGGTGTTAGAATGACGTCCCGATGTAGAAGCTGAAGACGCGTTCTTCATCACCCGGTTGCGATTCGATCGGAATACCGAAGTCGAAGGCCAGCGGCGCCGGCCCCATGGCTGGGATCTGAACTCGCAGTCCCAGACCCACAGTCAGTCGTGCGCGGTCGAGCGACAGCGAACTTGCACTATCCTCAACTGTACCAGCATCCACGAACCCGACCACGCGGATCATCTCGTCGGCCGTTACGGGAACTGAGTACTCGGCGGACGCCAGAATCATGTTGTCACCACCAACGCGAATGCCACCGGCCACGGGGCTGACGCCGCGAAACGCGAAACCACGGAATGACTGATAACCACCGGCGAAGTACCGCTCAAACAGTGGTGTCCCCGTATCCGACCAGTCGTACTCGCCGCGAAAACTGAGGATGTGTCGCCCGCCGCCGTCGGCTCGCTCAAAAACTGTAAAGTATTGTGATCCCTGCAGCTCAAACCGCGGATACGTGAAATCGCCGAAACCCTGTTCGAAAGCCGCTTCAACAAAGTGCCCATCACCGGGCAGGAAAGCCGAATCACGTGTGTCATGTGCAAGTGCTGTTCGGACAGTCGACAGGTAATTCTGACCGGCCACAGCACTTATAATTGGCAGAGGCGCGGATGTTGCGAATCGCCTCAGCTCGACGCTTTCCAGGCGGACAGATGTTGTAAACGACCACCATTTGTTGAACTGATAACCCAGTGAGATGCGTCCACCGAGTCGGTCCTCGTCCCAGTCGGGAAGAAAGCGGTTGTAGAAGAATCCACTGACGCCCAGGCTGAAATTCGTGTCGAGAAAATATGGCGTCTGCCAGCTCGCCAGATAACGACTGATAAACTCACCTGGCACAACTTCGATACGGAACCGTTCGCCATTACCACGGAACGCAGTCCCGTCGCTGAAATCGCGGAAGGACGTGGGAATCTTCGTGATGTCGAAGTTGTTCTCTTCCAGCACGATCGAGCCAACGACACCCGCGTTACTGTTGACTCCCACGCCGAACATCAGACGTCCTGTCTGTGTTTCCGTGACGAAGATATCCAGATCGGCCTGGCCCGACTCCAGAGCACGGCCATATTGCCCACTCAAGCCACCGTAGGGATCACCCTTGGTACTGTTTTCATACAGCGGGTTGAACGGGACCGGCTGGCCGTCGTATGGCGGAGACTGTCCACGGATGATTCCGTTCGGTGCGACGTGTTGCCGTACGCCGTGTTCACCCGGGACAGTGGCGTGAGTGTTGAGAGGTTGAACGAAGGAGGGCCCTGCACTCCGGCTGGTTCGCGTGAGTGGCAATCCAGACGTCATCCGCGGATTCAACTCAAATTGCGAAGGTGTCTGACCGCGGGCGATTCGTCCCGCAAACGGGTCCGCCGATTCCTCCACGCGAGAGATCTTGATCCGCGGCGCTCCGGCACCACTTGGCAGGAACAACTGACCCTTCAGACGGCCCTTGCTCTTGTCGATCAACAGCGGGTCGGCGAGGTCTCCGGGCGAAACAAGCAAACGGTTTAACACTACTGTTTCGCGTGTATGCGGGGCACCACCGGCCGCATCAATGTGAACATTGACGCGACGAATTTCGTAGGGCTTGTCTTCGTCAATCCGATAGACCAGATCGACCATGCCTTCTTCACCGGTTTCAAATCGCGGCACGGCATCGATCTTCGCGAACAGGCGACCCAGCTCGCCGTAATTCTCGCGCATTTCGGAGACATCTTCATTCAGGTAGCGCGCATTGAAGTAGTCGCCTTCTCTTAAACGAAAGTCACTCAACAGTTCGTCCGTTCCCAGAACGTTATTGCCGTCAACTTCAATATGGCGAAGCTTGTAACGTGTGCCTTCGTTGATGTGGTACGTATACGTCAGACCGCGAGTCCGTCGGAGTTTTATGTACGGAATGGGCAGATGCTCCCACTTCGCATCCTTTTTCGGGTTCTTTACCAGGCCGACCTTTGGGATCAAGTGGCTGTCGTTGCGGTCGGCCTCTTTCTCGACCTCGACGTCAAAGTAGCCCAGGTTGTGGTAATACTCCTTCAACGCCACGACATCTTCATCGATGGACGAGCTGTTGTATTTGCCGCCCAGCAAGCCGCCCAGGGGTGAGAAATTGACAAACGAGCCCAGCAACGTGCGTTTTGTTCTCAACTTGAGTCGCAGTACCGAGTCGCGAATCTCTGTGTTACCTTCAAAGCGTGTATGTCGGACGAGTGTGTAGGGGCCCTCATCAATCGCGAAGATGATGTCCCGGTCGTCGCGGTCTCCGCCTTTCTCCAGATTGACCGATGCTTCCGGGTACGACTTGCTTTGGTAGAAACGCTCAATCTTACGAGCCGCCGCACGATTGGTTGCGGCATCGAACGGAGAGTCAACGTCGATATTGACCTGCTTCAGCAACTGTCGAGTTGAAAATGACGCGTTTCCTTTAATGGTGATCGACTGCACGACGGGACGTTCCAGCACGCGGAACACCAGTACGAGGCCGCGGTCTGTCATTCGATACCGACGTTCGACGCTGTAAAACCAGCGTGTAGCGTACAGCGCCCGCAGATCTTCTTTGATCTGGCGCTCGTCAGCTGCTCGCCCTGGCTGTGACTTGATGCGAGCGAGAATCTTTCCGACCGGTATTCGTTCGTTTCCCTCGACCATAATGTCAGTCAGGACGTCCTGATTTCCGTCAGCAATGTTTCGTGCTTCGGGAAATGACGCCTCGCGCGGCGACTGCCCGCGCAGTGTCCATGGGCTCTTCCACCCGGGCTTGTTACCCAGGGAACTGAGAGACTGGCAGCCGGACGAGAACACGGAAGTCAGTGCAATCACCAGCAGGAACAGTGAGAAAGACCTGCTGAGTTCAAGCGCATGACGCGGGATCCGCGAGTGGATCATCGTGGGGCTCACAGACGGGAGAAATGGATTGGCAGGTGCGTGCAAACAGAGTATTTGCATCGGAAGGGGCGGGATGTGTAGCCGAAACCCAAGAGTGCCTCAAGATGGTTTCCACCAGCGAGGTTTGCAGAAACGCAACGGGATCCATCGGAAAATCCACGTAGCTGTGTCTCAGACCACGTGATAGATTTCCGACCCGCATTCAGGTGTAAAACAGGCTCGATTCATTCAAGGAAGAACGAATCATGTGGAAATCACCGCGAAGGATCGCGCTCGTTTCGACGGCAGTCGTCCTGACAGCCTCTGGTGCTCTTGGAATCGCCTGGCTCGCTGACTGGCTACCCATTCGCTTCGAATCACCGGAATCGGGCGAATTCGCTCAGGGCAACTCAAGCGAGTATTCACTTGATGGCTTTACCGACCTGCCGAGTGGTCGCTTCGCAGGTGCGGACACCGGAGCTGGTGGACCAAACGATGTTCCCGTCAATCCGATGGCGGGCGATCCCATCTTCGAGGCTCAGTCAGAGCCAGGTGACGTGGCGGCGAACTCACCTTCAGACGCCCCCTGGCTATTTGAAAGTACAACTGAGTCTGGCCCTTGCGGCAACGATCGCGATTCCGGGGTCAGCCCGACAATGCCTGACCGTTTTCCTGCGATCGCTGCCGGTCAACAGCCTGCGGACGGCGGCGGGGGTGACGGAATACGCGGACTTGATCTCGAGACGCAGTCACACGAAGTTGTTGACCAGGCTGTGTACGGGGAAGCGCCCGTTGGCTCTGGAGTGAATCTGACGTCCGGTGAGTCAGCGCCGTCTCGACCGGGACAGATTTTCCAATCCGATGGGCCCCGGACATTAGGGCAGGCACGCAGCTTTCCGACGCAGGTGGCATTTCTCGATCAATCGAACGGAGATGGGTCGGCTGCACAGACGAACGCCAACAGCACCAGTCCTCAGGACGCAGGTCCTGGTGCGTCGGTCTCGCCGACGCCAGCCCCGCCTGGCGTTGACCTGTCAGAGATCGATGCGCTGCTGGCCTCTGGCGACTATGTGAATGCTCACAGACAGCTTTCGACGATGTATTGGAATCAGCCGGAATTGCAGCCGCAGATCATGGAGCGGTTGGATCGGAACGCAGACTTCATCTACTTCCGCCCACAGCCACATTTTCTGGAACCATACGTGATCCAGTCGGGCGATTTCCTGCAGCGGGTCGCTCCCCGCTATCACGTGAACTGGGAATATCTCGCGGCGCTTAACAACATCGACCCGCGGCGCATTCGACCGGGTCAGAAGTTGAAAGTCATCAAGGGGCCATTTTCTGCGTTCGTTGACCTGAGCAACTTTGTCCTGACGATCCACTGTCACGGGTTCTACGTGAAGCGTTTCCCGATCGGCATTGGAAAAGACGGATCAACTCCGACCGGTCGGTTTACTGTGCTGGAACGCGTACCGAATCCTCAATACACCGATCCAGATGGACGCGTCATCGCCGGCGATGACCCTGCGAATCCGCTTGGTGAATACTGGCTGGACCTGGGTGACAGCTACGGGATTCACGGTACGATCGAGCCAGATTCGATTGGCAAAGACGCCTCCCGCGGCTGCATTCGCATGCACAACAGCGATGTGGCGCAGGTCTACAACTTTCTGGTCCGCGGCAGTGAAGTGTCGATTCGACCGTGAGCTGCAATTATGTCTTACGCTTCAGCTCGTCGAACAGCGCCCGGTAGTAATGCATCACCTTGACCTGATCGGTCGTGCGCGGGCTTTCTGACAGGCAATAGCCCTTGAAGTTGTGTCCCTGCAGCAGCGTGAATAATTCGCGGTATGGATACGCTGGATCGTACAGGTCGTGTATATGCACGACGTTGCCGATGCGATCCTTCAGCAGGTCAAAGTTCTTGCGGATGGAACCATCAATCGGGTCGCCCGGATTACTGTTCCAGCAGGTGGTGACACTGGGGTGATCGGCGATGTCCATGATCTGCCGAAACACTCCCGGTTCTGATGTACCACGGCCGTGAACTTCAACCCGGACTTCCTGATCGTGTTCGGCGGCGAACCGGCCGCACTCGTTGAGTGCCTTGCCGATGCGTTCGAGTGTGACCTCCCGATCTTCTCCTGCGATCAGCTTGTTGGGCCGGACTTTGACGCCGGAGGCTCCGACATCGCGTGACAGCAGCAGGAACTTCTTTGTGAGTTCAATGTTCTGCTGCACGATGCCGTGATCCGGATCCTGGTACTCGCAGGCCGAGCCCAGCCCGACACACGTCACGGGCGAGTCGTCGAAGCGTTTTTTTACCTCTCGGCGAGTCATCGGAGAGATGTCAGGCTCGACACCATGCTTGTGCGTCGAGCGCAACTCGACACCTTCGAAGCCGGTTGTTTCACAATTGGCAATCAGCGTTGGGAGGTCCCAGTCGGCTCCCCACAGGTACGTCACCATTCCCAGTTTCATGAGCGTTCTCCTGAGGTGTGATTCCGACGCATCATCGCGCCCTGCGCGTTCCAGTCAAATCACTTGATGAGGTTGTACCGGGCCTGGTCCGGTTAGCGGTGTTCCGCAGCGTGGAGAATCGGGAACACCGCGGTATCGCCTGCCGCACGTGGCAAATCCGGAGCTATGTTGCTGGAAGAGTGGCGATCCTCGCCACCGACGCTCGAGAACCGCTACGTCCAGCGGAATGCGTCGGCGCGTGACGGATTCCAGCACATACCTTTCGCCCTGTGAAACGCCATGACGACCAACCAGCACGAGCAGCCGTTCGACTTCCAGCAGATGCCCGGCGCTCCGAAGATCGAATGGACTCGCGGCAGCATCGACTTCGTGGAACTGGCGTGGAGATACAAGCTATGGCTGTCCGTTTGGCTGGTCTGTGGCCTGCTGCTTGGTCACCTGGCCTACAAGCATGCGGGGCCCGAATATGAGGCGACGGAGAAGATCCTCGTATCAAAACGTTCCAGTGTGCCATTGCGGGACGAAGACGGCCCAAGTAACACGGCGGGCTAACGCGGGACTCACCTTGCGATCATCATGAGCCCGCTGATCGTGCAGAAGGCGGTTGAACGCAGCAACCTCGCCGAACTACCGTCGTTACGGAAGTCCAAGGATCCAGCGGATGACGTGCTGGATTGTGTCCAGGTGAAGCGCAGTGCGGGTGACGATCGGTCCATCGACAACGTCTTCGACATCGTCGTCAAGAGAGGTGATCGCAAAGAGGCAGTGCTAATCGCGGACGCTATCGTCGACGCCTACCGCGAATATCTGCATGAGCGGAATGTGGGCCGGATTTCTGCGGACATCACCACTGCCACCAGTGATCTGCAACGGAGAATAGACCTGAAGCGGGATGAGTACAGGCAATTCCGTGCCAGTGCCCCCATCAGCCTGAAGGCACCTGTCCGCGGCAAAAATGGCGAGCGGATCTCTGTGGCGACGAACATCTACCAGGAGAATCTAGAAGCGGTCGACAAGGAGCGTCAGCTGATCCTCGTCAAGAAGGCAGAGACTCAGGCAAAGCTGCAGGCCATTGATTCGGCCATGGCAACGGGTACGTCTCGCGAAGAACTGGTTGCCAGCATTCGGCTGTTCGCAGCGCCCCAGAGTAGTCGCACCGGGACGATCGACGACGCCCGAACTGCACTGGGGGGGGGGGCGAGGTTCACTGGATTCGCAACTTATGTCGCTGATCCTGGATGAGCAGCGTCTACTCCTTGAATTCGGTGAAGACTGGCCTGAGGTCGTGACCATACGAACTCAGATCGCCACCATTCAGGACTTCTATCGGCGGCAAGGCCTGCCAGTTCCGGGAGAAGCAATACGAGCCGGCACGCAAAAGGCACCGCAGAATCTCAATGGCAGTGGACCACGTTCCGACGAGTTCCGCACAGCGAGCGGATTGGACATTCTCGACATCTACCTGGTTTCGCTTCGCCAGCAGCTTGGCGGATTCCGTCTGAGAGAACAGGAACTCGACAGGCTCTACGCACAGCAATCCGAGAAAGCACGCAGTCTGGCCGTATTCCTTGAACAGGACCGTCAACACAATGACGCCATCGACAGACTCGACGGTCTGTGGCGGGCTTATCAGGCGGAAGGATCGAAACTGTCAGTGCTCATGAAGGAGCCGGGGTACACGCTTGATGTGATTGCTCCAGCCCGTGATCAACTCTCGGTCAAGAAGATCATCAAGATGTATGGGGGCTGGCGTCATTGCCGTGGTCGGCCTGATTTGTGGTCTGATTTTCCTGCTCGAATGGCAGGACACAACGCTCAAATCTGTCGAGGAAATTCGCAACAGTCTGCCACTTCCCGTTCTGGGCACGGTGCCCTCGTTTCGGCCAGGCGGATTGCAGAAACACGGTAGCCGACTGCAGGGCACATTGTGCTACTACCATCGCCCGAGATCGCCCGAGGCAGAGGCCTACCGCTCAGTGCGGACTGCGTTTTTCGTTTGTGTCAACGATCAGCAGAAGATCATTCAGGTGACCAGCCCCGAGCCAGGTGATGGCAAGAGCACACTGGTAGCGAATCTGGCCATCGCAGTGGCACAGTCTGGCAAGAAAGTGCTGCTGATCGACTCAGACCTGCGGCGTCCCACACTGCATACTCTGTTTGGATTGCAGCAGGATCGCGGAGTCACAGACGTCATGAACGGTGACATGGATCTGCTGACAGCCGCTCAGGAAACGGTGGTGGACGGACTGTCGGTGTTGACGTCCGGTTCGCTGCCACCGAATCCAGCAGAACTCCTGGCGTCGCCGTCGTTTGAAGATCTGCTGCAGCACGCCGAGCGGGAATTCGACGTCGTGCTGGTTGATACGCCGCCATTGCTGGCAGTCAGCGATCCGTGCATTGTGGCTCAACGCACGCATGGAATGATCCTGGTGCTGCGTATGGCCAAAAACCGTCGTACCGCGGCAAAGCGAGCCACCGAATTGTTGCAGACTAACAACGTCCCCGTCATCGGCATTGTGTGTAACGGGACGGACGCCAGCATGGGCGGGTACGACTATCGAACGGCCTACACCTGCGAATCACCGGCCGAAGCAAAGCCAGTTGAGAGTAAGGCGGAACTCACGCCGGTGTGATAGCAGGCGGAACGGCGACTACAGCAACGTTTCCAGCAACAGACGCAGCTTGCGCAGCTCCAGTGGGCGAATGTTGAGGTCCATCATGGTTGGATCGAAATCGATCGACAGCGTGCGCCTGTAATCTTCCCTCTGCAACTGCTGAATCAGCCGCGCATAGTCCACCTCGCCCAGTCCGACCTGCACTTGCAGTTCTTTCTCCGACGTGTCTCGCAGCAGCGTGTGGTACACGTACGGAAATACCTGATCCCAAGACTGACTCCGGTGTGGTCCACAGATGTAGTAGCTCGGATCGAGCGACAGGCCTAGGCCGCGGACCGACTGACACAGCTCAACAGCGGTATGCGGGTCTTCCGTCAGTTGGCCGGTTTTCGTGTGGATCGAAACACGGACAGCCGCTTCGTTGGCAATGGCAACGAACCCGCGGAGTCGATCGATCTCGGAATTGAACGGCGTTCCCAGTTGGGCCGCAGGAACAGTGATTTGAGTAATCTTCAGTTGCTTGGCGAGCTGGCACAGCTGCTTCATCACCTCGGGTTCCACGTCATGTGCCAAGGTAAAGGCAACCGGCGTGAGCCGACTGACTTCACGACAGCGGACGACGAATCCATCCGGATCGGCCAGGACGGTTGACGGCTTGAGATGCTCGGATGACTCGTCCATCCAGACATCAACGCGGTCGTATTCGAGGTCGATGATGTTGCGGCAGGATTGCTCGAACGGCAGGTCCGAGAAGCACCGCGATGACGCTGCGATAAACACTTGGGCCACTCCTCGTCAGCTCCTGTTGGGGATCGTCGCTCGCTGCGACGTGGCAAAAAGAGCGCATCTCCTGATGTGGCAATGAATTAGAGATATCCGGTGAATCCCTTCCGGCATGGCGGCTGGTAATCTACTGAGCTTGGGCCGACGCTGCAATACGGGTCGATTGTTACGGTTGCGGCGAATATTCGGGTCGCAGGGATTCTTCGAATTCGATCGGCGGCAGTGCCGATATTGAATACAGCATTTATTGGAGAGCCCCACCCCCTGCGTTCGGAAGGATGTGACAGGATGTCACGAACTGGACTCGCTGTGAGTTGTGCCCTGATCGGGATGATGTCCGGCTGCATGCACTCGCCCGACGTTGTGCGAAGCCAGGGACCGGAAATGGTGTCCCATGCCCATCCCGGAATGTCCGGTCAAATGGGGATGGGAATGTCGGGTATGGGAATGCCCGGCCCCATGATGGGGATGGGCGGACATCAGGGTCACCCGCACGGTTCAGGAATGGCGTGTCCGACATGCCCACAGCCGCACCAGCAGGGCCACGATTTCTGGCGACCCACACATCACCACACCTGGTCATACAATCCACCGACCGATCTCAGGTACCCGGACCCGAACCAGCCACCAGCCGTGATGCAGTACCCGTACTACACGGTGAAGGGTCCAACAGACTTCTTCTATACGGGCGAATGATGCGCCGTGGTGGGCACTGATCACTGTGTCCCGAGAGTGATGACAAACTCGGAGCCGCCGCCTTCACGTGAGCGCGTGGAGGCTGTACCTCCATGCCGCTCGGCAACCTGCCGAACGATCGCCAGCCCCGCGCCTGTTCCTTCGACACGCCGACTGACCGCGCGCTGAAACAGTGCGAAAATGCGTTCCCGGTATTCTTCGGAAATACCCGGGCCACGATCACGCACGATCAGACCGGTCTTGTTCGAGTCGCCAGTGGCCTCAATCGGAGCAATTTCAATATCCGGCGCAGCATCCGGCAGCGTGAATTTCAACGCGTTGCCAATCAGATTCTGCACAGCCTGAATCAGCCAGCGCTCGTTACCTCGAATCGTCGCCAGTGTCCCCACCAGTTCGACGTGTGCGTCCGAGTCTTCAATCTGGGGCTGAAGCTGTTCGATGGCGCGCCGCACTGTCTCGTTGAGATCGACTTCGTCGTCGAGTTCAATGATCTGAGCCTGTGACAGTGTCAGGACATCATCCAGAAGTCGCCTCATCCGATCGGATGCGGAAATGACGCGGTTCAGAAAATCCTTGCCATGCTCATTGAGCAGTTCGGCATTCGTCTGACTGAGGAGCATCGCAAAACTCTGAATCGCCCGAACCGGCTCCTTCAGGTCGTGCGACACGACGTACAGCAGCGACGTCAGGTCACGGTTCTTGAGCTCCAGCTCTTCCTGAGCCGCCTCACGAATCTGTAGCGCTTCGACCTGGTCAGACACATCCCAGAAGATGAGCTGTGTACCAGCAATGCTGCCATCGTGATCGTAAATCGGCGTCTTCAGCGTGTGGATGTGCCTGAGCGTGCCATCCCCCAGTTCGCTCGTTTCAACGAAGTCAAGTTGCTCGCCGGTTTCAATAACCCGTTGGTCGTCGGCCCGATACTTCTCGCACAGTTCCGGAGGCGAAAACGCATAGTCGTCTTTGCCTACGATCTCCTCGAGCGGCAGACCGAACAGGTCGCGAAGTGCTTTGTTGGCGAACACGAAGCGTCCGTCCAGGTCCTTACGAGCGACACATAACGGAACTGTCTCGACCAGCGATTCGTACAACGTGCGAGACCTTCGCAGCTCTTCCTCGATGCGGACCCGTTCAGCGATCTCTCGCTGCAGCAGCTCATTGGCGGCTTCGAGTGCGGCCGTGCGATCGTCGACACGACTCTCCAGTTCCTCGTTGAATGACTGCAGTCGCTGCTCGCGCAGGCGGCGTTCGTTGCAATCGATGATCGTTGACTGAATCGCCGGTCGACCGTCCCAGTTAACCAGTCGAACCGAGTTCTCCAGCCACACGAAAGAACCGTCCTTGTGTTTTCCCTGGTATTCGTACCGCTCGGGAGCGTCTCCACCGTTGCCACGACTCTGACGATACGACTGCAGCCGCTCGTGTTCGTGTGGGGCAACAAAATCGAGAGTCGATTCTCGCGACAGGGCTTCGTCCACCGAATAGCCCAGCAGTCGGCACCATGCTTCGTTCACGAACAGCGGGCGATCGTCGCGATGAATGATGATGCCCTGAATCGAACCTTCGACCAGGTCCCGAAACCGTCGTTCGCTGGATTGCAGGGCCAGCCGCGCCTCAATTCGCTCCGTGACGTTTTCGACCAGCGACATACGGTACAACGGCTCGCCATCGTCCGATCTCAGCCAGTGGCCGGACAGACGCACCCAGACAATGCCACCATCCTTGCGCCGATAACGCTTTCGAATCGTGAAATCTGGCTGAATACCCGGCGTTGTGTCGAACGGCTCGCTGCCGGATTCGAGGTCTTCTTTCATCGTCAGGTCGCGCGTCGTTAACTCAAACAGCTCGTCTTCGCTGTATCCGGTCAACTGACATAACGCGCGATTTGCCCTGATGAACCGCAATTCGCTGTCCACGAAACACACACCGATTGGTCCATCTTCGAAGCCGCTTCGAAAACGTTCCTCACTTTCGCTGAGCGCATGCTCCGCCCGCCGCCGTTGTGTAATGTCGATGATCGACGCTTGGATGGCTGGCTCACCACACCACTCAACCGGACGGACCCTGTTCTCGATCCACAGAATCGCCCCGTCGCTATGGACGGCACGATAGTCGTAATTCTCTGGAGCAGGTTCATCGCACAACCGATCCTGCATGTACCCCAGCATGCGCTCATGCTCGTCCGCGTGAATCAGCGGCAACACGGAGTCCATCTGCATCACTTCATCCACGGACAATCCGTGAATTCTCGCCCAGGCCTCGTTAACCCATAGCGGCTTCTGGTTGCGATGAACCAGCATGCCATGAATCGAACTCTCAACCAGGCGACGAAAAGTCGCATCGTCCGGTTGCGGCCCACTTTCGACTGTCTGATGAGATTGTCGGGACATTGCGTCGAGATGCCAGGTCCGAGTTCACTTCCGATGAGCCTGCAATTGGCGTATCAGGCACTTGCGGCGCGAGTCAGAGTAACCGTCGGCCGACTCGTTCCGCATCCGAATCGGCAAACTGCAAACATGAATGCGCACAGAAAATCGGGAACGAGACATGATCGTCGGCGTACCGCGTGAAGTGAAACAGGACGAATACCGCGCGGCGATGCTTCCTGTCGGCGTTGAAGAGCTGACTCATCGAGGCCATCGCGTACTGATCGAAACCGGAGCCGGAACCGGTAGCGGGATTCCCGACAAACAGTATTCGGACCACGGTGCCGAAATTGTCGCGGACGCACCGACTGTTTTCGGTCAGGCAGAATTGATCGTCAAAGTCAAAGAGCCGCAGCCGTCCGAATGGTCGCTGCTCCGACCCGGTCAAGTGCTATTTACGTATTTTCACTTTGCTGCGAGCGAAGAGCTGACACGCGGAGTGCTGGCAACCGGAATCACCGCGGTCGCCTACGAGACACTTCAAGGCCGCAAGGGTGACCTGCCACTGCTGACTCCCATGAGTGAAGTTGCCGGGCGCATGAGCGTCCAGGAAGGAGCGAAGTATCTGGAGCGTCCTCAGGAAGGCCGCGGCATTCTGCTGGGTGGAGTTCCCGGTGTTCTGCCGGCTCACATCCTGGTCCTGGGCGGCGGGGTTGTCGGCAAGAACGCCGCCCAGATCGCCGCGGGGTTTCAGGCGGACGTAGCCATTCTCGACATCAGCGTCGACCGACTCCGTTACCTGGAGGACATCATGCCGGCGAACGTCAACACGCTGTTCAGTGACCGACACACGATCCGCGACCAACTGAGTCTTGCCGATCTGGTCATCGGGGGCGTGCTCGTTCCAGGTGCCCGAGCGCCGGAACTCGTGAAGCGCGAAGATCTGGTGTTAATGAAGCCCGGAGCCGTAATTATTGATGTCTGCATTGATCAGGGAGGCTGCATCGAGACGAGCCGGCCGACAACACATTCGGAGCCGACCTATATCGTGGACGGAATCGTGCATTACTGCGTCACCAACATGCCCGGAGCCGTCGGTCGCACCAGCACCTATGCACTCTGCAACGTGACGCTGCCGTATGTGCTGCAGATCGCGGAGCACGGAATTATTAAGGCTGCCGAGCGCGATCGAGGCATCGCCAGTGCGATCAACATGCACGCGGGAAACGTCACGAACCAGGCCGTAGCCGAGACATTCGGGCTGTCGGCCGTATCGTTTTGAGTCCGGATCCAGATTCTCGCAGGAATTTCTCTAAGAGACTGCCGCGTGCCGCGAATCCGTAATCGTAAAAAGGCGTTCCGTGCTCATGCGGAATGCGTAAGGAAACGTATGTTCCAACTGCCGTACGCGTCTCTTTGAGAAGCACCCATGTCGACCGATGATACAGAAACGCCGATCCCCTCACGTCTGAGCCGGAGTCTGAGATGGCTCAAGATCGGAACAGCACTGGCGATTGTGTTGTTCCTCGGCATCTGGTTTCTCTCGCCAGCGGGAACGGCGCAGGCGCCCGTCCGACTGGAACGCGACGCTGATGCCGAATTCATCCGACGCACCAAACCGCTGACCACCTTTGACGCCACCACCACACATCCACATGGAAAAGCCTGTCGAATTGTGGTCACGACCGTCATCGTTGCGGACAGCCGGCGTGCGGCCGAACTCACCACCCCAGATGATCAGTGTGTCTTTCAACATGTCTCGTTGCTTCAGATCCGCGATTAGCGCGGCGATCGGCCGGTCGGTTGCCGTGCAGTTCGATGTCAGTCGTGCCTTCAGGCCGTTGTGCTGATCCCAGCCTTCGTGCGTCAGTTCAATGAACCGCACGCCCGATTCGGCGAAGCGACGAGCCATCAGACAGGCGCGGCCGAATTGATCCGTTGGGCCTCCGCCGATTCCATACTGCAGCAGGCCGCCAGCGTTTCGTCCGAGATGTCCAGCACACGTGGCACAGCCGACTGCATGCGGAACGCCAGCTCATACGATTCAATGACGCCGTCAATCTGCGAGTTCAGCGGCTGTCGCTGGGCCAGGTCGCGATTGAGCGACTGAACCAGATCGAGCTGCTTGCGCTGCAGTGCTTCAGGAAGTTGCGTGTTCTCGATGTTGCCCAGGCTCGCTTTGCTGAGCTGCTCAGCGATCTTCGTGCCCTGGTAAAACGCTGGCAGGAACGCGCTGCCGTAATTCTGAGCTCCGCCAAGTCGAGCGGGCGGTTTGATCGTGATAAAGCCGGGCAGGTCCTGACTCTCCGTCCCTAGACCGTACAGCACCCAGGCACCCATTGACCGACGCACAAACTGAAAGTTACCCGTGTGAAGTTGAATCAAAGCCTGAGGGTGATTCGGAATGTCGCCGTAAGCTCCGTTGATCAGACACAGGTCGTCAGCATGCTTCGACAAATGCGGAAACAGATCCGAGATCTCGATGCCGCTCTGGCCCTGGGGCTGGAACTTCCAGGGAGACGCCTTCAGCTTGCGCCCCTTCTGGCTGTTCAGTGCCGTACCTAGGCTCCCCGGGGTCTTGCCTTCGTGTTTCTTCAGCCCTGGCTTGTAATCGAACGTGTCCACATGAGATGGTCCTCCGCGCATACAGAGGAAGATCACTCGTTTGGCGGTTGCACCGAAATGCGGCTGCCTGGGAGCCAGCGGGTTTTCGAATGACGATTCCTTCGCCGCGGCTTCGTGAGCCAGCCCGGCAAACGCCGTATAACCAAAACCGAACGAAACCGATTGCAGAACCTGTCGACGGGAGAATTCCATCATGGCCTGAATTCCTGAATGTTGTGTGATCCGTAAAAAGGGTGTGTTAGCCGAAGAGTTCGTGTAAGGGTTCGCCGTCATCAGTGAGTTTCACGGGCCGGCCATCGACGTTGACTTCCTTCGCGTAGTCAATGTCCAGCGCCTTGTAGATCGTGTCGACGAAGTCCCCGACCTTGACCGGCCGGTCAACCACAGTCATCGCCTTTTCGTCTGTCTTGCCAATGATCCGGCCGCCTTTAATCCCAGCGCCGGCGAAGCCCGGCGTCCAGGCCTTCGCGTAGTGGTTGTTGCCGCTGAAGTCGCGACTGAATTCGCCCATCCAGACGACCAGCGTCGACTCCAGCAGACCGCGATCCGCCAGGTCCGCCAGCAGCGCGGCCATCGGCTGATCCATTTCTTCACTCAGACTCTTCTGGCCGTTCTCGGCGCCGCCATGCGTGTCCCAATAGCGCGGATGCATGACTTCGACGAATGGCACGCCTGCTTCGACCAGGCGACGGGCGCCAAGGCACTGCCGACCAAAGGCCGAGTCGCCGTAAAGTTCTTTTGTTGCGTCAGACTCGCGATCGATTTCGAACGCGTCTTTGGCCTGCTCGTAGTGCACCAGATCGATCGCCTTCTGATAGCTCTCGATCTTGGAGCGAGCCGCCGCCAACTGAAATTCTTCGGCAAAGCGTTCATCCTGTTTCTTCAGCAGTGAGGCACGGCGATCGAACGCGGCCAGTTCGTCGGGCGGAGCCAGATTCTCGATCTTCCCGCCGGCAATCTGATCGGCGTATTTGATCCCGTTCATGCGGACCATCTCAGCCAACGGCACATCGTTG
>CAYSJO010000611.1:0-5910 GCA_964431285.1 uncultured Planctomycetaceae bacterium | reverse complement strand
TCAGCCAGGAGCTCCTCGGTGGTCCAGTCCGACAACGAACGCCTGTACTTCGGCTCGCTGTCAGGAACGGCGTCGGAACCATCGAAGACAATGCGATAGACGCGGCCTTCGTCAACCTGCTTTCCGTCTTTGATCGTCGCTCCGTAATGGTGTCCCCAGCTGAGGATCCACAGCGCGCCGTCGGGTCCAACTTGTATGTCGGTCGGGTCGAAGACCATGCCGGAACTGGATCCGAGTGACCGACCTTTGGGCGCAGATGCGAAGACTTCCGGATTCTGCATGTTGCGCAGCAGTGCTCCGTCCCAGCGGGGACGGAAGACGAAGATCGATCGGTTCAGCCAGTCGGCGGCAAAGAAGACGCCACGGTACTGAGCGGGAAACTGCGACGATGCGGCATAGACCACGCCAGTACCCGAACCGTGAAACACCGGGCCGCTGATCGGCATGGTGGGCAGGTGCTTCTCACCCGTCCAATGGGCGCTCCAATGGTGTCCCCAACCGAAGTGAGCTCCCGGAAACGGGCTGAGGATGCGGTCGCCGCCGTCCTGGTCCTGATCGGTGAGCAGCCAGTCAAAGTTCTCATCGAAGGCCATGTCCCAGGGATTGCGCATGCCACGCGCGACGATTTCCAGGTTCCGACCATCCGGGTCACATCTCAGGACGCCACCCTCCGTACCCCAGTCGTCACTGGGGGTGTGGTAGCCGCGACGGTAGGTGTCTTTGCTGAAAACCTGCGGCGTCGGGTTCTCCGGAGCGCCGTTGGGCAGGGTCATGCCCCACAGTTCGGCAAATGCCTGTGGGGCGACATACAACTCGGAACTGTCGGCATCCACGTAACCCTTTGAGTTGCCCTTGGACATGTAGAGCCGGCCGTCGGGTGCATGATTCAGCCCGTGCAATGCGTGCTCGATATTGCCCAGGCCGCCGTAGACGAGCACGTATTCGTCGGCCTCGTCGTCGTCGTCGGTGTCGCGCACGATGGTCAGCTCGGGCGCGTTCGCGACCCACAGATCACCACCTCGCCAGGCCATGCCCTGTACGTGATTCAGTCCTTCGGCAAACGTCTTTGCGCGATCAGCAAGACCATCTCCGTCCGAATCGAGCAGGATCGAAATGCGGTCACCGGGCGTTGCAGGCGTGGGACTGCGGTATTGCGGTCCCTGGCTGACGAACAGTCGGCCGCGGGAGTCGAATGCCATGGCACAGGGGTTGCGAACCAGCGGCTCACGCGCAAAGACCGAGACGCTGAAGCCGTCCGGGACGGCGGGAAGTTCCTCGGCTGCGGTCCCGTGCTCGTTCATCGTGAGAAGCAGTGACGCCAGCGCGAGCTGTTGGATGATCGGTTGATGCATGACAGTCTCCTGAAATTCAGGGAGCAGGGACCAGGGAATTGAGGTTGAGAGAGGATTTGATTGATGATTGTCGATTGGTGATTTGTGATGTGTGAAGTGGTCGTGCCGCAACGTCGTGAATGATTTCGATCGCTTTCTGCGGCTTTCACTTCGAAATCAACACTCGCTAATCGACAATCATCAATCGTTCCGGCGCCGCGGCTGGTAGGAACCGGCCGGAACCGACCCTACTTGACAGGAGACATCGAATTGCCTGATCGCAAGGTACTGCATGTCCTGTCGCAACGCCCTGGCTGGACAGGCAGCGGGACCGCTCTCGATGCCCTGATACGCGCGGCTTCCGAGGCCGGGTGGCAGCAGGTCGCTGTGGCTGCCGTTCCGGAATCTGATCCGCAACCGGACGTCGGCGGGCTCGATCCGAATGCTGTTCGACTTCTGAAATTCGAATCGAAGCAACTGCCGTTCGCGATTCCAGGCATGAGCGACGTGATGCCGTATCCGAGCACACGTTTTTCAGACCTGACAGACGATCAACTCGACACGTATCGGTCAGCGTGGATTGCACATGTCGGGGGCGTGGTCAGCGAGTTTCAGCCAGACGTGATCCACAGCCATCATATCTGGCTGCTCAGTTCGATGCTGAAGGACGTGTCGCCGGAAACTCCTGTTGTGACGCACTGCCACGCAACGGGATTGAGACAAATCGAACTTTGTCCGCATCTGGCCCATGAAGTTCGCCAGGGGTGTCGGCGGAATGACCGCTTCATCGTGCTGCACACGGGTCATCGCGACAGTCTGGTTGAGCAACTGCAGGTCCCGGCCGACCGGATCCGCATCGTGGGCAACGGCTACCGACCGGACATTTTTCATGCAGATGGGCGTCCAGACAATTGTGGTCCCGAGATTGTTTACGCCGGTAAGCTCAGCCGAGCGAAGGGACTGCCGTGGCTGCTGGACGTAGCGGATCGGCTGGCAAACGACATCCCGGGATTCCGGTTGCATGTGGCTGGTTCAGGCGCTGGACCGGAAGCGGACGATATCCGCGCACGGATGGGTGGCCTGCTGGCGGTGACTTATCACGGACAGATGACTCCACCGGAACTGGCGAACCTGATGCGGATGTCTGCCGTGTTTGTGCTGCCGTCGTTCTATGAAGGTCTGCCGCTGGTGCTGGTGGAAGCGGCCGCCTGCGGCTGCCGCCTGGTCTCGACGGCTTTGCCAGGTGTCGTTGATCAACTGGCTTCGGAACTTGGCGAGTGCCTGACAACTGTGCCACTTCCGCGTCTGATCGGAGCCGACTGTCCCGTGGATACTGACTTGCCCGCATTTACGGATGCGCTGCGCGGGGCGATTGTTTCGGCTGTGTCATGTCCACCGTTGCGGGAATCTGTCGCAGGCTTGCGGGAGTTCTCGTGGAACGGCGTCTTTGAGCGTATCGAAACGGTGTGGCGCGAACTGTTGTGACAGGACGTGCCACACTCTAAGCAGGACGATTTGTCATTAGTTATTTGTCAGTTTTCATTTGTCATTTTCGGCCCACGTGATTCGTGTGATTGGAAAGACTTCGACGCTGACCCCGTCGCAGAACATGGCGTGCTGGGGTGTTTCCGGAAGCGCGATGTCCACTGCGTCGGAGAGCGTCTGACGGCAATGCAGCAGTTTCGCGGACCTCAACTGATACGGTCGATGCCACACGCGACCGAGATAGAGGCGGTCGTTGGGGTCCACGGCGTACAGGACGTAACGCTCGGCCAGGAAATGCTCCAGCGTCCCTGGTGTGGCCGCCGTCTCTTCAGGGTTAAGGATCGAGTCGCCGATCGCGGCGTCGATCTCCACTTCGACACGCTGCTGTGAACGTCGATCGCGGCGGCGACTGCGATAGAGGACGCGATCGTCACGACGGACAAGATCCATGCTCGCGTAGAAATAACTCAAATGCCATTTCCAGCGAGCGATTTCGACGGCCGGCATGCAAGCCGCATCCAGCGAGAAAAACCACACGCCCGGATCGCGTCCCTCGAACCGCACATAGGTCCGCAGGTTTGTTTCGTGAAATTCGGACAGTCCGGGCACGGCCGGAAACCACCACGGTCGCAGACCGCGGATATGAAATGGAACAACGCCCAGCCACGCGTCGCCGTCGAACGTCTCAATCTGCAATCCTGCGGGAACCAGCGGGCGGAGCAGATCCACCGGGACTCGCCAGTGCAGAAACAGCAGATCGGTCCAGACGTGATATCCGGCCGCTTGGCCGTCCGGGCGACACGCCGAAACGGATGGGGCGGTGAACTCCGAATCAGTCACGGTCATTGCGGATTGGTCGGGCGTCGCGGATTGGGAGGGCATTGCTGTGGTCCTGTGTTCGTTACTCGAGTGAAACATCTTCACGGGAAACACCGCAGAATCTCGACAGTCTTCACAGCGTCAGGATGACGGGAATTGAAAATCCCAGAACGTTGTGCCCGTTCCCGGGTGCTGCACTTCGTCCAGATGCAGCATCACGTGTCCCAGCAGCTTCGTCGGATCATCGAAGAAATCATCGACAATCTCTTTAACGTGTGAAATGTCGACGGCTTCATCGCGACTACGGCTATTACACAGGACCAGCACGTGAAACTTCCCGGCGTTGGAGAGTTGCACACGAAACTCTCCGGAATCTCCCGTAACTTCGAAGCCTCCGCCCAGCTCGCAGATTTTGTCGTGAGCCTGTTTCCGGTCTTCTTCTGTGGCACCGATCCAGACACTGCTCCAGGGAATCTGCGTGGAGCCCGCATGTTTGACGTGCAGCACGAAGATGCGGGCCTTCACGTCCTGACGGATCGCTCCAGTCTCGTCTCGGCAGGTGATGCGACCCTGGATTCCCGAGACACCGCCGGCGACGGTGTCTGTCGATTCGGCGTCCGTAACCGAGCCGTCCACATCCTGCGACCCGGTGGTCGGACGGCCAGCGTCGACGGAGTGCAGCCCGGTGATGCGGCCGGACCAGAAACCGGCCGCAAAGATCAATGCTCCAATACCAACGATCGCGAACCAGGTGGACGGGGCGAGTCGAAATCCGTCGGATTGCACAGCTGCAGTCGCGGCAGTCTGTTGGTTCAATGCAGTGCCCGCAGCGGGCACAGGTTCTGCAGCCACGACGGGAGCGTCGTTCAAACCGTCCTCAGGTGTGGCAGACGCCAGGAGTTGCTTCCAGGAATCGCCCTGCCGCGTGCTTTTCCATCCGCGCTCCGCACTTGAATCGCCATCGAACGAAGCCGGTGGAGGCGGCTCACGCCGCTTTGGCGTCGGACTCAATTCGATCGGCTCGGGCGGTGGCAGTGGTTTCAGGTCGACCACGTCAGCGGCAGGTGGATCGTGTGTCTCAACGCCAGACTGCTCGCCCGGGTCGTCCATGCCGTCCGATGGCAACTGATCGTCGGAATCGGACACCACTGCGGAATCAAAAGCATCCTGGTTACTTCGAGACTCATCATCCGACCCCGAGCTCCCAATCGATGCGAGTTCGTTGAGGGCCCGGGCCAGTGAGCTATCCTGCAGATCGAGTGAGGGTTTGGGCAGGGGTTGGACCGAGCCATCCAGATCCGGAATCCGAATCGTGCGACCGCAGGTCGGACAATCCACGACCGATCCCGCTTTTGAGCGGGAGATCCCCAGAAACTGGCGGCATTGCTGGCAGCGAAATTTGATCGGCATGTTTCAGTGTGAGAACGCTGGAAACGAACCCGGTTGGCTGACTTTGATGGTGACTGACAAACGCTCTTACGTCACGCCGTCTTCCGAAGCGGTCGCGTCGGGGACCACGATTTCCTGAGTGCGGTCGTCGATCAGCGCTGCGACCGCTGTGGCTGCCACAATGACCAGGCTGACAACGTCCAGCAACAGACCCGCAGCGGAAACATACACAATTCCCAGTACGGCAGTTGCCCCCGCATCGTCTCCCGCAGCTGTCAGAATCAGCGCCAGAGACACGGCGACCAGAAAAACCAGCAGCAGCACGGCGCCTGCTTTGAGTAGCCAGAGAATACGGCGCCTCGATCGCTTCAACTCCGGGAAGCCTGCCGAGTCCGACTGCATATTCGTGTTCCGTGAAACCGGTGAATATCCCCGCCGCGAGATACGGTAAGCTTCAGCAGCGATCGTTCCAATTATGATCGGTGTGGTCGCCGACTAATATGCTGGTCGGTGGCAGGCTGACGGACAGGAACTCCGACGAGCAATGGGAACGCTAATCTTTGCTGGCAGCATTCTCAGAGTTGGTCTTCAGTTGGTCCATCCGACTCGATACCCGCTCTCCCTGACCCTCTCCCCAGCGGGGAGAGGGAACGCGTCTGACTGGTTCCCTCTCCCCTGTGGGAACTTTATTCATGGGGCTTGGAGCTGTAACTGGTTTTTGTTTTTGAGGATACTGAATCCATTGAGTAGCTGCGTGGCGTTGACGTACTGGCGGACTCGGGGGAGACGGCGGACATGGGCCGGGAGTTGATCCAGACCTTCAGGGCGAATGGCCATGTTGCCGAACTGCCGCTCGATCGCCGTACGGCGGCGGTACAGACGACGT
>CAYSJO010000610.1:0-1711 GCA_964431285.1 uncultured Planctomycetaceae bacterium | reverse complement strand
CCCTTCTTTCCACGAGCAACCGCTTCGAGCTGTTACAGCTCCTCTTCCGTGAGCGTGATGATGTACTTGACCGCCATGTGATCATCCTTGATCAGGTACGGGACCACAGCCTACAGAAAATTGAGACATGACGGACCACTACGGCATTTTCAGAATCGGTCTTCAGTATAAACCCCTCTCCCCGCTGGGGAGAGGGTCAAACCGATTTTATGGGGTAACTTCACTCGGCCTGTTTCGGTGCCACTTAATCAACATCGACACGGCCGCCAGCATGGTCACGATAAAGCCTGCAGCGCTGCCGGCCAGACACATCCACCATACAAGGCTCAGGAGTAACCACGCAACTTCGGCGCGGCGGGCCAGGATGTCGAAGGTCTTCGGACGGAAGAGCACCAGCAGCACCGGAATCGCAGCAAGCATCAGAGTTGCACACGCAAGAAGCTGGTTCGCGCGGTCGGTGACCAACCAGAAATCCAGGGTTGCAGACGCGGGCAGTGAGATCAACATCCAGGGACGTCCAGCCGGCAGCATGTCAGACGACAGTCCTGACATGACTGACATGGGTGCATCTGCCGGCATCGTCGACAGAAACGAATTCAATTCGCTGTCGGATGGCAGGGTCAGTGATTGTCCAGTTGCCCACAGCGCCAGAGTTGCACGCGTTCGAGCCTGAACATCCCGCGGACTTGATTCGCCGAGAAACTTCATCCAGTCCAGTACGGCGCGTGTGTAATTGGAGGGAGTCTCTCCGTGGTCCTGGTGTTGGGATCCAATTGCATTGATACCCAGGCGGGGAGCCGCAATCACAAAGGTACGATCCACGATTGACGGCACAACGCGGGGCAATCGGCACGTGTGTCGCTGTACTTTCAGAGGACGGACGGGTGCCGCCGGTTCCCACAAGACTTCAATCAGCGATGGCCAGCCTTCCGCGGGAACTGCGATTCGAGTCGTGTTTCCTGTGCTTGCCCCAGTCGGCGTTTCCGATCGGCTTTCGACACGTTGCCCGTTGCGAAAGATTGCTATCTGACGCGTCCCGACAGGCCAGCGCATGATGACGTCCCGGTCCACTGTCGCCTGCATGACGATCTGTGTGACTGCAACTCCGGAATGCTCAAATCCGGGCCGGACGACGTGCATCACGAGTGGTGCAGGCGGCTCCAGTGGGATGGCTTCCACTGTGGAGCGAAGACGGTCTCCGGATTCCCAGACGAGATACGCATCGGCAGTCTCTGGGTCCAGCAGGCTTCGCGCCTGGGTTTCGATCAGTGTGGCCGCGGAGGGGGTCTCACCCGAATCGAGGCGAAAGCGGCTCTCGTCTGTTGACAGTAATGCGGTGTTGCGTCTGAAACCGTCGACGGTCGGTGGGGAAAGCAGCAGAGCGTCGTCAGGCCCAGGCTGCAGTCGTACGGACAGGGTGAGTTCAAGATCGGCCGGCAACTGGCCGCTGTAACTGACCTGCAGGGACGAGGACTCAGCATCGAATTCCACCGATGTACTCGAATCGCCGTCAGCGACTGCCACCTCGGGGAGACCTTCGAATGACCACTTGGCAAGATTGATGATCGCTTCACGAAGTTGCATCGCCTCAAGACGCAATGTCATCTGAATGAAAGGCCGTCCGTCCGTTTCGCTCAAACTGGCGACGGTCCAGATGGATGGCGGTGTATCAAGCGGCTCAACGCTCATCATGGCGTTCGGGACGTCTGCG
>CAYSJO010000609.1:0-13731 GCA_964431285.1 uncultured Planctomycetaceae bacterium | reverse complement strand
TCGAGAACCCGGGGAACACTAAGAATGGCGGTCCACGAAATTCACGAAATGACACGAAAGCTCTTTGCTTGTTTTCGTGTCCTTTCGTGTATTTCGTGGACCGCCATTCTTAGTGTTCCCCGGGATCTCGAGACGCTCACTGTGACCCGACTGACGTGGTTGTCTGTTTTCTGTGTCCTGCTCGCAGCAGTTTCATCTGGCCACACGGCTGACGAGACTGACAAAGGCCCGACTCCGTTCATCGACAGAGTGGTCACGTTTCAGGTGGGCGTCGGTGGTGGCAAAGGCGAAGACAAGCTTCCGGAAATCGTGCTCGGCCTACCTCAGGGAGGTGGCAAGCTGCAGGCTGGGCGGCATGTTCTGTCGCTCGGAGAAGGCGGTGTGATCGTTCTTGAATTCGTCGACAACGAAGTCATCGACGGTAAAGGCGCAGACTTCCTGATCTTCGAGAACCCGTTCCTGAGAGCGCCCGGGAACGATCCCGAGCAGGGTTTCTTCGAGCTGGCCAAAGTCGAAGTCAGCCTCAACGGCGAAGACTGGACCGAATTCCCGTACGACACGTCGTCACGCAAGGGTTGCGCCGGCCATCATCCCGTGCTGGCAAATTCGGAGAAGAACGAGATTGATCCGACTGATCCCGAGAAGGCCGGCGGGGATCCATTCGATCTCAAGGACATCGGCGTCAAGGTCGTCCGATTCATTCGCATTACCGATGTCCGAGGGTACGGCGGCAAAGACGGTTCGGCCGGATTCGACCTGGACGCCATTGCCGCCGTCCACAGCCGCGCGAGAAAGCCGGAATAGCCGACCCCGCAAGAGCAGACCTGGTTGCCTGCCCGTGCGAAGAGCGTCTGCTATATTCGCGCCTGCTTTCGTCCTGTCGCAATCTGCTGGTCCCAACTGGGAGACATTACACCGTGAACACACCTCGAATGATCTGCTGTCTGTTGCTGACGATGGCCGCGTCGGTTGCACCCGCTGGCGACTGGACTCAATGGCGGGGCAACAACCGTGACGGCGTGGCTGGCGATTCGCCCGCATTGATCAGCTCACTGCCCGAGGCAGGGTTGAAGCCGGTCTGGGTCAGCGAGGCAATCGGTTCGGGCAAGAACGAAGGCGGCTGGGGATCGCCGGTCGTGGCCGACTCAGACGACGGACAGCATGTGTACCTGTTTACGCATCAGCGAATCAAAGTTCGCGAAGTCCCAAAGAAGAAGTTCCCGTGGTTGCCACCGCAGAAACGAGTGGGCATGACGGATGCCGAATACATTCAGTACGAGGTCAATCGGCGTGACGAAGACGAAGCAATCGCTGCGGCCTATGCCTTCCGCGAAACGATTTACTGCCTCGACGCGGCCAGTGGCAAAACGCTGTGGAAGAACGAGAACGATTCGCTCTACACACGATTCCCGCAGTCGGGTTCCCCGACTGTGGTGGATGGTCGACTTTACGTCCTGGGAGCTGGCGGACATGTGCGATCGCTGGACGCGGTCACGGGCGACGATATCTGGAAGGTTCGTCTTCCGGTCGAACATCGCGATGAGTTCTGGCAGTCGTCCTTTTTGATTGCAGACGACCTGGCGATCTTTCTGTGCGGACACCTGTTTGCGGTCAGGACGTCGGACGGCAGCCTCGCCTGGCAGGGTGATCCGGAAAAGACGCGCGGCTCGCACACCAGCCCCGTGCTCTGGAAGCACGATGGTCGCGACTTCGTCGTCGCGAATGTCTCAGGCGGGACGGCCTGCTTCGACGCGAAGACAGGCGACGAGCTGTGGCGAGTTGATTCTGAGTCCGGGAACGCGACACCGGTCGTCAGTGGTAACCTCGTTGTCACTTACGGAAACAGCCGTAAGAAAGGTCTGCGATGCTTTCGCATGTCGCTCGACGGAGCTGAGCATCTATGGACCTACAACGGATGCCAAGACAAGGGATCGAGTCCGGTCGTCGTCGGAGGTCACGTGTACGTACAGGGCGAAAAGCGTCTGGCGTGTGTCGATCTTGAATCGGGCGAGGACGAGTGGATGACCAACCTTGATCTCGGCCGGCCACAGTACACGTCGCTGGTCGCCGCCGACTCGAAGGTTTACTACGCCCTGGAAGGTCTGCTGTGCTTCGGAGCAACGGAGGAAGACTTTCAACCGCACTTTAATGCGAAGTTCGATGACGAGGGCCTCGTTGCAACCGAAGCGGCACTCCGCAAACGGCACGGCATCGACAAACTCGAGAAGGAAAATCAGGGCCAGGCAGAGAAGCTGTACCAGTCAAAAATCGGCCGACAGGGCCCCTTGGCCTGTGCCTCACCAGCCATCGCAGACGGACGCATATTTATCCGCATGCGGAATGGCATTGTCTGTTATGACCTGCGAGCCGCCGAGTAAATGACGGGGACTCAATCGACCCGGAGTTAAGCCGAGAAGCGGCTGAACCCCATTCGGACCCATCAATGACTGAACCACTGAAGATTGCCGTTCACGGAGCCGCCGGCCGTATGGGTCAGCGCATTACCGCACTGACGCATGCTGATCCCGATCTGACTGTGTGGGTCGCGCTCGACGCGATGCGCATCGGTGAAGACGCCGGTGAAGTTGCGGGGATCGGTCACATCGGAGTTCCGATCACGAATGAGATGCCTGGCATCGCACCGGACGTCGTGATCGACTTTTCCGTGCCAGCCGCAATGACGTCGATCGCTCAGGCCTGTGGCGAGCGGAACGTCGCACTCGTCGCCGCAACCACGGGGCTTTCGGACGAACAGCGCGAATCTGTTTTGTCCGCTACGGAGTCGATTCCGTTTCTATGGGCACCGAACATGAGCGTCGCGGTCAACCTGACGATGATGCTTGCCGGGCAGGCAGCTCGGTCGCTTAAGGACATTCCGGACGGTGTCGATGTTGAAGTCATCGAGCGTCACCACCGATTTAAGGAAGACGCCCCAAGCGGAACGGCTTTGCGCTTCGGTGAGATCATCGCCACGGAAATGGGTCAGTCGAAACATGTGCATGGTCGTTCCGGCCGACCTGGCCAGCGTCCACAGGACGAGATCGGTTATCACGCGCTCCGCACCGGTGACAACGTGGGCGAGCACACGATCGTGTTTGGGCTGATGGGTGAGACAATCGACCTGACTGTTCGCGGCCACTCCCGAGACAGCTACGCCTACGGGGCACTCGCTGCCGCCAAGTTCCTCGCCGGAAAAGAAGCCGGCAGTTACACGATGAACGACGTGTTGGGACTGTGACGCAAAGCAGATCAGCTTCGGATTCTTTCGCCCGTCTGCTTCAGGGCACCATATCCAAGCATGATGGTAATCTGTGCGTCGATTCGTTCACGCAACTGGGCACTTGTCGAACGAGAACCAAACAGCCGACCTGTTTCGACGATTGCCTCGTCGCGCGTGACAGCGAAGTGTGTCTGAACGATCTTCATCAGGCCCGCCCGGATCTCGGATGGAGGCAGCATCTCCGGTTTGCGGAGATTGGACGACTCGACCTTGCCGCGGTCCCGCACGCGGACAGGCTGATCCGGAAGCGCGAGGAAATCTTCCTCGATCTCGACGCCTTCGGATTGCGTCAGGTGGTCAATTGCGGCATCGACGGCTTCACTGACGCGTGATCCCACACGACCGAGTCCGAACAGTCCGCTGACACGACGCGTCACTTCGTCACGGTGGACGGGCCCTTCGACATCTACAACCTGTCGCACTGTGGACGCCAGTTCGTCGACCGACAGGTCCTGTGGAGGACTGTCGGGCACAATGAACTCGGCCTCGACATAGGGCTCATTCAACGCATCCCCATCGATTGGTGTGTCATCGCGGCGTTCAATAGCCGGATGTGGCTCCACTTGATCCGCTTCTGTTGGTTCAGTTTTCTCGGCAGCGGAAGCGTCGCGTGCCGACCAGTCCTGCTTGGCTGAAATAGCTTCCTGAATGATCGCATCGAGCTGTTCTTCGGGACGTTGCAGCCAGTCGATTGTCCAGACGCGATGCAAGAGCCAGCGCTGCCGCAGCAGCACTTGAAATCGCAATCGATCGCGCTCTCGGGCCGTCTGGGCGGAGCTGTAATCGTGGCCGTCGCATTCGATGCCCAGCAGGTAACGACCCGGCCGATCTGGATCGACCAGTGCCAGATCAACAAACAACCCGGTCACGCCAATACGCCGATGCACCTGCCAGCCACGAGCGGTCAGCATGTCGGCGATGTGTTCTTCGAGTGGCGCTGGTTCGTCGTTGTGTGAGATCTCGTGTCGGCCAACGACTCCCGATTCCGCCGTCTCCATCAACTTCTTCAATGCCTGCGTCCCGATCGCCTGGGTGCGTGACAGGTCGATCTCGTCCGACCGGATTGACGAAAACACTTCACATCGTGAACGCGACCGAGTGATCAACACATTCAATCGGCGTTCCCCGCCTTCATTCGACAGCGGACCAAAGTTCATGGTCAACTTGCCTTCGGAGTCCTTCGCATAGCCAACTGAAATGAAGATGACGTCACGTTCATCACCCTGAATGTTCTCAAGGTTCTTGACAAAGAAGGGCTCGTATCGATCACCGGCAAAAAAAGATTCGAACTCCAGGTTTTTGCGGCGACGATGTTCCAGCTCGTCCAGAATCGCGTCTCGCTGACTGACGGAAAACGTTCCAACCCCCAGCGATCTGGTGGGGTACTTTGCGGCGTGCTCCATCACGGCATCGACGACCGTGCGGGCTTCGTTTCGGTTCGTCGCCGATCCACCGCGATCGAATTCGCCATCTTCCACAAGGCGAAACCGTAGACCCAGTTCTTCGCTCTCAGTTTCCGGGCTGGGAATCACCCACAACCGACTGTTGTAGAACTCGCGATTTGACACATCGATCAGTGAGTGATGGCGACTTCGATAATGCCACCGCAACATTCGCTGCGGCACATTCTGCGCAACACACAAGGTGAGGATGCTCTCCATGTGCCCTGCCTGGAACTCATCGGCGGTCGTCGTGTCGTCATCTTCGGCGGCACGTTGGAAAAACCGGGTCGGCGGCAACTGGCGGCTATCACCGACGACCACGATCTGACTCGAACGTGCGATGGCACCCAATGCATCGACTGGCGGAACCTGACTCGCTTCATCGAAAACCAGTAAATCAAACTCGACCTCGCCCGGTTCCAGAAACTGAGCGATCGACGTGGGACTCATCATGAACACAGGCTTAACGGCCTGCACGGCACGACCGGCTTCGGCAAACAGGCGGCGGAGCGGCAGGTGCTGGCGTCTCTTTTGGATCTCGCGTCGTAGCACTCCGACTTCGCCGATATTCCCGGCTCGACGCGGCAATCGATCGAAGTGAGTGATCGCGACTTCACGCCGGGCCAGCAACATGTGATCCATATCCAATCGTGAGAACCGAGAGATGAGCTGCTCGTGATCCGTGCCGTTGAACTCGGAAAAAGCGGAGTGCTGTCGAAACGCCTCGCGCGTGAGTGCTTCGTACACAGCCAGATGAAAGTGCGTTACTAGAAGGTCTGCACCAATACGTCCGTCAAAGACGAGCGCAGCCAACGGCCCCAGACCGACCGGTTCCAGTTTCAGCCAGCGAAGTCGGAAGGCCGTCCAATGGCTCAGATCTTCACGCTGGTCCTGCCACGCGGAAAGCCGCGCCGCCAGACGGTCCAGTGGGATCTCGCTGGCAGACGCAACATCAAACGCCACGGGAATGTCCAATTGCAGCGCCAACACCAGGTCGTCGACCTGTCTCTCGGTTTCAGAGAGCGTCGACTCGAGATGATCGCAAAGTGCTACGGACTCCCTGGAGTCGGCAAGCCGTGACACGACAGCGCGGTGATCGATTGGAAGGCCGGACTGTTCGGCATCGACATCCCACTGCCAGATGGCCGAAAGGTGTGACCAGTCAGAATCGTCCCCGCGCCACACTGAGCCGAATGCAGCGGCACAGACGCGCGGACCACGATCGTCATCCTCAAGAGTCTTCAATGCCTTCTGGCCAGCAATCACTCCGTCGAGGATGGCGAGACGGTCGTCCAGTGACTTTGGAAGCGGACCCGAGAGGATTCCCTTCAGCGTTGTCATCGCCTGGCGATAGCTGCCATTCAGAATTCGAAACCAGGAACGACCATGTGCCGCGATCGCGATCCGCGACCCAGTCACATCAGCTTGCCACCCCACGTCAGCCACGACACCGGAGAGTTGCAGTCGTGCCGTGACCAGCGTCGTTCCCGCTTCAATCAGGTCGGCGATTTCGCGACGACGTTCTGTCCAGACGGAGGATGCAAGCGCCTCGGCATCGAGTTGCGGGGCTCTTTGTATTCGCCGCGTCAGTTGCAACAACGATTGAACTTCGGCCGCGCTGACAGGGCCTGGCATACCAAGCTGAGCAGACAATTTCGTTGCCTGATCACCAAGGTCTTTGACGCTGGCGAGCAATGGTGGAATTGCCGTAAGCAGACGATCCAGATCGGTCGGAAGAATCGTTTCCCGATTTACCCCGCGCCATGGGTGTTCGCCCGGCACGCCAAGCGTTTCGAGATGGGCTGCGAGTTCCGTCAACAGTTCGACTCTGTCTCGGCGATCATCAGGAGTCCACGATTCGCAGCCGGGAAGGGCGACATCCGTTGAATCCGAAGCAGCCTGGGGTGATTTTGCTTGAGAAATCACATTCCGCAAACGCGACAGTTCGCCAATCGCGTCAAACGGTGCGACGCCCGATGGTTCAAGAGGCGATGACATCGCGTCGGCGTGCGCGTTCAGACGGTCGCGAACGTCCCGTAATTCAGCGGAGTGTCTCTCGATGTCTCGCGCGATCGGCTGGCCGAAGCGCAGTGTTTCGTCGAGGTCTCGGAGCACCACACGTTTGCTCGATTTGTGGCTGTGTAGCTCAAGACACGCATCGCCCACTCCGAGTGTTCCCAGACGCCGCCGCACAACGTCCAGCGCAGCCATCTTCTCAGCGACAAACAGAACTCGTTTACCGTCGCAAACCGCCGCCGCGATCAGATTCGTGATCGTCTGCGATTTGCCCGTGCCTGGCGGCCCCTGAATGACCAGGTTCGCTCCGCGTCGAACCTCTTCAATTGCGATCGCCTGCGAACTGTCCGCATCTGCGACATAGATTGTTCGCAGCGGATCGAGCAGATTGTCGATCGACTCATCATCACCACAAAGTGACCGCTGAGTCGGGAAGCCGTCCGTCAACAACGTCGTGACAAGCGGGTTCTCGTCGAGTGGCAGATCGGCAGGCCAGTTCTCGGGTTGCAGGTCCCGATACATCAGAAATTTCGAGAACGAGAAAAACCAGATCGCCATCTCGTTGTGTCGGACTTCCCACCCATCCTGCTCCGCAATGACCTGCTGCACGGCGTCGAAGTATGCGGTTGGAGAGAAGTCGTCCATGTCCTCAACGCTGGGCAGGGTGATGCCACAGTCAACTTTCATTTTTTCCTGTAACGACAGGTTGGTCGCGATTTCATCTTCGTTGTACCGGACACGAAAACGCGAACGGGCACTGCGACGCTGTAACTGCACGGGCACAAGTATCATCGGTGCGAAGCGTTCTCGGTTGTCCCGCTCAACGTCGATCCATTTCAGAAAACCCATCGCAAGAAACAGCAGATTCACGCCTTGCTCTTCCTCGAACGTTCTCGCGTCGTAGTACAGCTTGAGCAGTCGCTTTTGCAGCTGTTCCGATGAGAGTTCCGTCTGCAATCGATCATCCACATGCTGTGGCGAAGGACCATCGTCTTCCGGCTCGGTCTCATCTTCCTCCGGTTGAGCTAGTGGTCCGTCCGATGGAATGTCGTCGCCACGAAAATCAGGTTCCGCCCCGGACGATTCAAATTCGAGGGTCGCGGTATTTATTCCGATTGGCGGGTGATCGACCGGATCGTTCGGAGGGGTTTGTGACTCCAGCGGTCGATCCACTTCGGGCTCACCGGTCTCTTTGGAAGCCAGTTCAGGTGGTTCAACGGATGGCAGAAAACTCATCGCCCGGCCTTCAGCCACCAGGTGCCGGAAAACTTCCTCCGACAGCTCGTCGACAACATCGAGCCGCGAAGTTCGCGTGCGTCGGCGTGGAGTGTTCAACAGCCGGTTGCGACCAGACAGGTCAAGCAGGTCGCGCCGTGCCGCTTCCAGTTTGGCGAGAACGGTCTCACGTGATGACATACGATGTCCGGTACCTGTACGTTGTTGACGGTCAGCCAGTCAGTGACTGGCTGTAGACACATTGGGAGGAATTCGTCATGGGCCAACGCATCGTGGTGCTCGATGGAAAGACGCTCAACCCTGGCGACAATCCGTGGACGCCACTTGAGGAACTCGGGGACGTCGTTCTGTTTGATGATACGGAATCAGACGATGTCGTATCGCGACTCGACAAAGCCGATATCGCAGTCGTTAACAAGGTCCGGCTTTCGGAGCACTCGCTCAACGAGCTTCCCGAATTGCGGTTCATCGCAGTTACAGCGACCGGGTTCGACTGCGTCGACGTCGCTGCCGCTCGCGAGCGGGATATCCCCGTGTCCAACGTTCCGACATACGGTACGGATTCCGTTGCACAATACGCGTTCGCTCTGATGCTGGAGCTGAGTCACCGGATCGGCCTGCATGATCAGGCCGTCAGAAATGGCGACTGGGTATCGTGTGGTTCGTTCTCGTTCTGGAAGACACCGCAGGTCGAGCTGTCTGGCAGAACACTGGGCATCATCGGTTTCGGACGCATCGGCCGCCGCGTGGGAGAAATCGGAAACGCACTGGGCATGCGGATTCTGGCCTGTGATCAGTTTCAGCAGAACACGCCAACATACGAGCGATTTGCGTGGGCATCGGCCGAAGGAGTCGCGTCTGAATCTGATGTCGTAACACTTCACTGCAATCTGACGGTTGAGTCTGCCGGAATGATCAATCGCGATTTCCTGGGGCGCATGAAACCAACAGCTTTTCTGATCAATTGCGCTCGCGGGCAGCTGGTCGACGAAGCCGCACTTGCCGACGCGTTAAATACGAACGCTCTGGCGGGCGCCGCGCTCGATGTCGTGTCCTCTGAACCGATTCGGCCTGACAACCTGATGTTAAGCGCAAAGAATTGCGTGCTGACACCACACATGGCCTGGTCAACACTGGCGGCCCGCCAGCGCATGTTGTCGACGACCGCCGAAAACATCCGGGCGTTCCTGTCTGGTTCGCCAGCCAACGTTGTCAATGGGTAGATCAATCGTCCCCACGTTGTTGCCTGAGCCAGTCGCCCAGGATTGTCGTTGTGTCCTTTGCGTTCTCGCTGCCTCGATCGATCAGCATGAGGTCCTGAGCACGTACGAGCCGGCGGACCAGATCATCGCGGCTCGCAGGCTTGCCATCGGGATCGAACACTGAGGGATGCACGACCACGCACTCCCAGGTGGGCCTACCAAAGTTCAACGACCAGTTCATGACCCATGCGTAGGACTTCGCGAAGGCTTCATCCGATTCCGCGGCCGCTGACCGGGGGACGGCGATCAGCACGAGGTCGGGTTTCAGAGTCCGCACGCAGGCTTTCGCACTGGCTTCGATATCTGCGAGCGAAAGACCATCCGTCGGCCATGCGGTGACTTCAATCGAACTGTCAGGTGCCAACTGTTTGAGTGCCGGAATTATCAGTGTGTCCATCGGAGGCATTGCCAGAACGCGAACTCGTTTGCCAGCCTTGAGCAACGACACAGTCTTTGCGATCGCGGGAAGCGGCCGAACGTCTGCGAGTGAAACATTCTTGCCGCTAATCGTTCGGGCGAAGTATTCGGCGATTCGCTTGTGCCCATCCATGTTTGGGTGAATGGCATCGCTCATCAGAAGACGCCAGTCAAAGTTGTTGGCAGCTCGAATTCCATCCATTTCCCGATAGCAGTCACACACAGGGACGCCCAGCTCGCGACCGACGTCTCGCACGGCCTGGCAGTAAAGGAGCAGCTTCTTTGTGGGGCGGCTGGATGTTGACACCACGTTGTTCGGAGTTGCCAGAACCACTTCGGCCCCGATGTCCCGACACTTGCTGACAATCGTTTTCAGGTTCGCACGATAGTCGGCGACAGAAACACGCGCCATGTCGTTAAGTCCAAACATGACCGTGACCAGGTCGGGCTTATGCCTCAATACATCCGTGTCGATGCGAGCCAGCGCGTTCACCGTTGTATGACCGCTGATCCCAGCATTGATCATCTCGACTTTGGCATCGGCGTTCGTCTTTCGCAGGGCTATCCCAAGCATGGTCGTGTAAGCCCGACGACTGCCCGTGTGGTAGTAGATGCCAGTGACACTGTCTCCAAAGCAAACGATCCGGACGGGTGAACCGCTGAGCAGTTTCTTTCGCGTTTTCAGCGGCTGCGCGGACGGTTTTGATTCGTGGCGCAGCAGAGCGTCGGCACACCATCGACCGACACCGAGCGTCCCCTTGGAATCGTAGTGCGCGCCGTTGGCAATCGTCGCGGACGACGAATCGACGTATTCGCAGTGCAGATCGCGTGCAGCCAGTAGTTTCTGCTGTTCCACAATGATCGGCATGAACTTGTTGCGGCCACCGCCGAATCGTGTGTTTACCGCAATGAGTGCCGTCAGCTCCTGTGCACCAATGTCTTTACGCAGCGCCGTAAGCATCTCTCCAAGATTGGCAGCATATTGAGGTGCATGCGTCGCATCGGCATCGCTTTCTCCCTGCACCCAAACGAATGCGCGAGGTCGCAATTCAATTTCATTTTCCCTGGCGGCTGCGACCGCTGCCAGCGTTTCTGCCACCAGCGACCGATAGCAGGAACCGCCGTCGCCTGGATCAGCGTGGATCCAGTCGCGTTTCATACCCGTGCCATTGAAAGCCACCTTTACGACTGCAAGTGCTTTCTTCTCTTTAGCGAAAAGTGTTCTGGCAAATCCAATCTCAGGGCCAAAGCCACCTTCGGGCTGCGCGAAGTTGCCGTACTGTCGATTCCCTCGTGGCTTCTTCGGATCACCCAGCGACTGCGGTCGCAGGTAAGTCCATTTCCCACCACTGCTGGAATCGTGCTCATCCGGCGGCGGGTCACCACATCGCCACCAGAACATGACTTTCTGATCGGCGGCATCAGCGGGCAATTTTCCCGGCTTCGCATCATAACCAACCGCATTGGATTGCCCCGCCACGATCAGCAGGTCGACGAGTTCCTTTGCTGACACACAGCGGGGCGATGTGGCGACTGTGGAGAGGAATACGAGCAGTGCAAGTCGACTCATGAAAGAAGTCCTCTGGATCACAGTGACGCAGCTCAGCGTGGTTTCGGAGGAAACGCCGGAAGATCGACGCCAATCTGCTGTCGCCAGTCGTATGGCACGGCTGGTGGAAAGGCAAGCGGCGCGGTTAGCTCACCGGCCAACGGGAATATCGAACAACGCTTTGATGTTCACACGATCCGCGTTACGACGCGACAAATCCGACGCTCCTGTCTCCGAAGTGACTGCCTGGAGTATTCTCTGGCCTCATCACCCTTGGCGGGCGGCATTGGGAAATGCACGTACTTCACATCGAAGCGGACAATCCGTTGTAACCGGTGTTCTCAGGCACGGTATGAGACTTCATCCGTCTGCCCGGTATGAGTTCGCAGTGGTGATGTGGTGGCTGTTACGATGAAATGAGCCGACAGCGTGAATGACATTGTCTACGGTGTTTGCTTAAGCCACGGCGCCATGTGTCAGAGAATCAGGGAGTTTTCAGGACGATGTAGCCCGAATGGAAGTGTTCTGATTGACAACATCGTGATGCGCTCAAAACTGAAGCGACAGGCCCTTGTAGATTGCGATCGATGTTCCAAAGGCTTCTTTCTCAACTCGTAATGCCCGTCCTGATCGTCGCCGCCGGTGCGGGAGGACTGGTCTGGTTAAGCACGAAAGATGCGCCACCAGAACGAGTCGCAAAGAAACCTCTGCCGCTTCTGGTGGAAACGATCGCATTAACTCCTGGTGTGTCGAGTTTTCAGATTCACGCCAGTGGCAACGTCGTACCGCGACGTGAAGTGACCCTCTCGGCTGAAGTCGCCGGAGCGGTCATCCTCAAAGGCGACGCGGTTGAAAGCGGACGCCATGTCCGCCAGGGCACGTCCTTACTGCAAATCGATCCTGCTCGGTTCGAACTGCTGGTCAGTCAGCTTGGCAGTGAACTGCAACAGGTTGCGGCTGACCAGCAACGGTTGTCGACGGAAGAACAGGGAATGGACTCGCTCATAAGACTGGCAGAACGCGAAGCAGAAATTGCAACGGCGGCATCGACGCGTCTCAAAGGTCTCGCATTGAACGATGCGGCTACTGACGCAGAACTGGAAGCTGCCGAGCGGGTGGAACTGCAGGCCCGCAACGCTTTGACGTCGCTCCTGAATCAGCGCAAGTTGATTCCAATCCAGCGAGAACGACTACGAGCTCAACGAAAGCTGACGGAACTGAAGCAGCAACAGGCGCAATTGAATCTGGATCGCACGCGAATTACCGCGCCGTTTGACGGCGTCATCACGTCCGTGGAAATTGAGCAGGGCGATTACGCTCAAGCCGGAGATGTGCTGCTGAAACTGGAGGACACGTCGGCAGTTGACATTGAATGCAGCCTGCGGATGGATGATCTGTACTGGTTGTGGAGTTCCAACTCTGCAAGTACTGTTGCTAACAGCGACATCGAGAACAGTGAGTTCAACCATGGCGACTTGGGACCCGGCCCGGATCAGGAATCCGATCGTGGCGATGATGCAGGGCATCTGTTTGAGATTCCCGCAGCCGATGCCACCGTGACGGGTGAGGTGGCCGGTCAATCGTTTCATTGGCACGGACGGCTGGCACGCTATGCCGGTGGTGGAGTCGATAGGAAGACTCGAACAGTGTCATGTCGGGTGACCGTGGATGAGCCCGTTCGAGCTGGCGTAAGTGATGGTCCGCCAACCCTGATGCGTGGCATGTACGTGACCGTCACATTGAATGTCACCCCGAAGATTAACTTGCTGCGCATTCCGACCCGCGGCATCCAACCCAACGGCCAGGTGTGGACAGTCGATGACGGCCTGCTGCGAGTGCACTCGGTTCAGCCGGCCAAAGTGCTTCCGGACAGTGTCCTGATTCGCGCTGGCTCAACACGATTGAAACCAGGCGAGCGTGTCGTCACGACTCAACTGGTCACCCCGATGGACGGTAGTCGCGTACGCGAGTTCGTGAAGAGCGACGTTGATGTCGATGAAACTGGCGACCAGAACACGCTCGGTGGCGGGAGCGATGGACCATGAAGTCGGTCATCGCGTGGGCGATTCGTAACTCACCGTCCATGAATACGTTGATGGTCGCCGTGCTGGGCACCGGTGTCGCGTGCATGCTGAAGCTGCGCCGTGAGCGGTATCCGGAATTCCGACCAGACGAGATCACCATATCTGTTCGCTACCCGGGAGCTTCACCGGCGGAAACTGAAAAGGCCATTTGCCTGAGGGTCGAAGAGTCGATCCGATCGATCGTCGGGATTCGCAAGGTTGTTTCATCCGCGCAGGAAGGCCAAGGTTCGGTCACGGCAGAACTGGACACAGATGTCGATGATCGAGGTAAAGTGCTGGAAGAAGTTCGCGGTGCAATCGACCGCATCACCACGTTTCCGGCCGATGCCGAGAAACCCGTCGTCAAGCTGCCTGTCCGATTCAACCCGGTCATCTCCGTATCAATCATTCCACCCGCTGGCAGCGACCCTGACAACGACCCGATTGCTGAACGGCAACTCCGTGC
>CAYSJO010000608.1:0-13475 GCA_964431285.1 uncultured Planctomycetaceae bacterium | reverse complement strand
GCCTGGCAGGTGTATCACTGGTGCGGCGGCTTCGAAGGCCGTGAGAAACTGATGGCAGTGCTGCCGTTCTTTCACAGCTATGGCTTGACGACCTGCGCCATGGCCGGAGTCGCGATCGCTGGCACTTTGATCATTCATCACCGGTTTGTTCCACGGATCGTGGCACGGTTAATTGAAGAGCATCAGCCCACTGCGTTTCCGGCTGTGCCCGCCATGCTGTCGGCATTAAATGAGTTACTGCGCGATCGGCCCATTCAGTTCAAAGCACTGCGCAACGTGATGTCCGGCGGAGCCGCGTTGTCCAACGAGATTGGCGACGAATTCGTGCAGCATTCGGGGGCAACAGTCGTCGAAGGTTATGGCATGTCGGAAGCCAGCCCCGTCATCTGCACTGGCCCGCTGGATGGAACCAACGTGCAGGGAACCATTGGATTTCCCGTGCCTGAAACCGACGTGCGAATCGTCGATGAAGACGAAAACACTTTGCCTTGTGGAGAAGTCGGCGAACTGGTCGTGCGCGGACCGCAGGTCATGCTGGGCTACTGGAACAATCCAGAAGCGACGGCGGCAGTGCTGCGCGACGGTTGGCTGCAGACCGGCGACATGGGCACATGCGACGAAAAAGGGTTCTTTCGCATCGTGGACCGCAAAAAGGACCTGGTCATTACTTCCGGATTCAACGTCTATCCTGCCGACGTCGAACCTGTTTTGCGGCAATGCCCGTGCGTCAGGGATGTTGCCATTATCGGCGAACCGGACGCGCATTGCGGGGAAGTGGTGAAAGCCGTTGTCACTGTGAATCCGGCCGTCGAATTCAACCGGTCCACGTTCGATGCATTTGCCGCCGAACATCTCTCGAAACACAAACGACCGAAGATTGTTGAAGTCCTCGAAGGAGACCTGCCGCGCAACTTTCTGGGCAAGGTACTCCGGCGACAGCTTCGTTCCGAGGAAACAACGCTGGAATCACCGTTGGATACGGGACATTCCGCTGTGATAGATGTCGCAAAGGAATGAGCTATGATCCATCCGGGACCTGACATTATGAATGACGCCAGTCCGTCTCATCCCAAAACTCAGGAGACCGCGGCCGCGCCGGCGCAAACCGAACCCGATCAACTCGAACAATACCTAGCGGAGCTTGATGCCGGGCAGAAACGACTCGCTGTCACGTCGATCGAACGACGGATCGAGATACTCGCTCAGTGTCGCGATCACATCGCCGAAGTCCGTCACGACTGGGTCACCGCCGCGTGCGAAGCGAAAGGGATTCCCGCGGGCAGCCCCATGCGGATGGAAGAAGTGCTCGCCGGGCCGGCGACCGCGATGCGTCAATTACAGCTCTTTCTGCACACCATGCGAGAGATCGCCCGCAGCGGCCAACCGACACTACCGGGCAGAATCATGCACCGCGCGGATGGACGGCTGGCTGTGCCCGTGACGCCGTGCCGCGGCTTTTTCGATTCCGTCACCTTCATCGGGTTCAAAGCCACCGCTCGGCTGCTGCCGCACGTGACACCGGACAACTTCGACGAGCATTTGGCGCCGGCCTATTGCAACCTGTCCGATTCGGGGACGTCGCTCGTACTGGGAGCCGGCAATGTGGCGGGCATTCCCATTGCCGATGTCCTGACGAAAATCTGCGTCGACAACCGAGTCGTGTTGCTCAAGATGAATCCGGTCAATGAATACCTTGGCCCGATTTTCGAACGTGCCTATGCACCCCTCATTCAGAATGACCTGCTGAGAGTTGTGTATGGCAGCGCAAGCGTCGCAGCCACAGCCATTGCCGACGATCGCATCCGGGACATTCACATCACTGGCTCCGACATCACTTACAACGCAATTGTGTGGGGGCCCGAAGGTCCCGAGCGTGACCGCCGTCAACAAGACAATAAGCCGCTGCTGCAGAAACCCATTACCAGCGAACTTGGAAACATGTCGCCGTGGATCGTCGTGCCCGGTGCCTACTCGAACAGTCAATTGCAGGCGCAGGCCGAGTCAATTGTTACATCGCTGACCAACAATGCGGCGTTCAATTGTATCGCCACGCGAGCGATCCTCACCTGGAAGCAATGGCCCGAGCGCGAGAAGTTTCTGGACCGCATCGAGCACGAGCTTGCCCAGGTCCCGCAACGCCGTGCTTACTACCCGGGTGCGGAACAAAGATACGAAGAATTCTCTGGCATCGAACCCGACAAAGCGCGTGGTCTTGTCCACAACCACTCGGCGACCAACGCTCGCGAAAAACGGGATGATGGATCAACCGTCTTTCTCGCTGGTCGTAATGGGACAGATGAAACACTGCCGTGGACTCTGATCCGGGACGTCTTACCCGAAAACTCCGCCGGGCTGTGCTCACACGAGTCGTTCGTATGTGTGTGTGCCGACATTGCGATCGACGCAGACAGCCCGGAGGACTTCCTCAGGAAAGCGGTGACATTTTCGAACGAGAATCTGTGGGGCACACTGGCCACAACGCTCACTATTCCAAATTCCTTCCGCCGGCAATCAGGCACATTGCTGGAAGAGTGCATCGACCGATTGCGTTATGGCGTTGTCGCCATCAATCAATGGTCTGGTCTGGTGTTTGCTCTGCTTAGTCCACCGTGGGGTGGCTATCCAGGTTCACCACCATCCAACATCCAGAGCGGTACAGGCTGGGTACACAATTCTCTGATGCTCGATGGCATCGAGAAGACCGTGCTGCAGGCACCATTAACCGTTCAACCAAAACCGATCTGGATGCCATCACATGGTAACCCGGAACCGGTCGCGTGGGCTCTGTTTGATCTGATGAGGAATCCGTCGCTTGGCACTGTGGCGAATCTCTCCATCCAGGCCGTCAAGGGGGCTCTTGCGCGACGTACGTGACGGAGTGCATTCCGGGCAGGGGAAGCCCGCTGAACTTTCGAGCTGACTTCGGTTGGCTCGTCGACAGGCAGCACAGGGAAACTTAGTCATGACAACTCTAAACAATCGATTCGTGTTGATCACCGGAGCAGGCCACGGCCTGGGACTTGAGACTGCGAAGCAGTTTGCCCGGCAAGGCGCCTATGTGATTGTCACGGACATCGATCTTGATCGCGTCGGACAGGCAGTTCACGAACTGCATTCGCTTGGGCTCGAAGCCTCTGGCTACACGATGGACGTGACTGACCCGGACGACGTGCGTCGAGTCCGTGCTCAAATCCTTCACGATCATGGCACGATCGACGTGCTGGTGAACAATGCGGGAATTGTCAGCGGTGGCCGCTTTGCGGACATCCCACTCGACAAGCACCGGCTGACATTCGAAGTCAACACACATGGGCCCATCAATGTGACGCACGTGTTTCTGCCGGACCTGCTGAATCAGACCGAAGCACACATTGTGAATATCGCCAGTGCGTCATCCATGATTTCCTTGCCGCTGGGCGCGACGTACGCATCCAGCAAATGGGCCGTGCTGGGCTTCACGGATTCTCTGCGGGAGGAACTGGTCCAGACCGGACAGGGCCATGTGCGAATCACTGCCATTTGTCCCAGCTACATTCGGACCGGCATGTTTGAAGGAGTGAAGGCACCACTTCTCGCTCCATGGCTTGAGCCGACCTGGCTGGCGAAGAAGATTGTCAGATGCGTACGTGGCAATCGTGACCAGATCATTGCTCCGTTTATGGTCAATCTGATTCCCATCGCCAAATCGACCTGGCCTCGCCCACTCTTTCGGATACTGCTCCGACTGCTGGGCGTGACAAAAAGCATGGCTGAGTGGACGGGACACGAGTCGGCCAAACCCGTTTCCGAAGTGGATGAGGCGTCCAGTATCAAAGCTGCCAGTTGAGATCGGATACTGAGAACGTCACGTATCCTCAGACACTGCGCCGGTCCACTCCTCGATGCGGGTGCGAAATCGATCCTCATCCGCCGCATCCGGATTCAAGTCGTCGAGTGCTGACTGCAATACTGCAATAGCACTGGTACGTTGTCCCTGCTGGTACAACATAGTTGCGTATTCGAACTGAACGACCGGCAGCGTCGGTGTGTGAGAAACGGTGTGTTCCCACAATGCCCGATCGTTCTGCCAGACGGGTAAGTGCAGCCGCGCGGCTATTAGCAGGGCGGCGGTCGCGGTTAATGGAATAGCGAGCCACGCGCGGTCAATGCGGCCGAGTCGTCGATAGCCAGCCTCCAGCAGCCCCAACAACAAAGCGAACAATGGTATCGACGGCATATAAAGATATCGGTCATTCATCAGAGTCGTAATTGGTGTCAGATTCAAAACCGGCAGCAGCAGCACCAGCGCCGATGCGAGGGACAGGATCACCAGCGGGGATGAGCGACGAAAACGCCACGCCAGCGCGGCGACGATTGCCCAGCCCAGACACGCCAGCGCCACCTGTCCAGCGATTCCATTGACGGCTGGGTTGTAGAGCACGCTGAGATTCGTCGGCCACAGCAGCATTCCCACATAGCGCCACAGAATGATCGAATCGAGCGCCACGATGTTCAGCTTGCTCAGCTCCCAGTGACCTCGAATGCCGCCCAGCACAGTCGTCTGCGCTCCCATCGTCAGCAGCAGCATCCACAGGGACAGCATTCCAGGTATGAATTGCCGCGATAGAGATTCGGAAAACTTCTTCCGGCAGATCAGCAGGTCGTACAGCAGCACGATGGCTGGCACGACAACCGTTAACGCTTTGGACATCAACGCGAGGAAGAAGAAGACCAGGCCCCACACGTCCTGTTTCGGCGTCCGCTCAGGACGCAGACAACAGATCAGATGCGCCAGGATGAACGCTCCGCACAGCAGCCCTTTCATCGACGACACCCAGGCGACTGATTCGATGTGCACGGGATGCACGGCAAACAGGGCTGCCGTACCCCAGCCCACAGTGCGACTGCCGCTCAACTGCGAAATCAACACAAATACCAGTGTCGCATTAATTGCATGCAGCAGCATGTTGACGACGTGATAACCCGCCGGGTTGGTGCCGAAGAACGAGAATTCCACCAGATACGTATAGATCGTTACCGGCGAGTAATTGCAGATGATGACGTCTGTAGCAATTGCAGCGAGATTTGACGGCTGCCAGCTGCGCAGGTACGGGTTGTTAAGGACGTACCAGGGATCATCCCAGTTGACGAACTCGTACGAGGTCACTGGCCAGTAGGTGAGAATGACCAGCCCGACAAGCGAACCAATCAGCAGACAGAATCGGCCTTGTGGCTGTCCAGAGGGTGGGAGAGTGGACGAATTAGTCACGTACCGCTTTTCCTGTCAGGGTGCGTTGGACAGCGCCGCTTCACATGCCCTGTGAACGAGCTTCATACTCAATTACTTAGCTCGGAATCTCGCAGTCCCGCGACTGGTCAGGTGCCATGATTCGGAAGGGTCCGGCGCAACAACGGCCGTACCGAACAGATCGATTCTGACAGTCAAACCGGAACCGGCGGCACAATCCGGGCAGGTCATTGGATTGTTGGACTCATCACACTGTGACACTGCCTGGACAGCGTCGTACGATTGATTCGTTCTGTGCCCGCGACGTGGGTTAGAATCTTCCATTGCAGTCGCAAGCGTGGTTGTGCTCTCTTAGATCGAGACCGGGCTTGCATCATTGAGCGGATCCAGAAACATGACGCAGAGTAGCCAAACGTCGAATAGCGCCCCGACCTCTGTCGATGACGAGCTGGAGTCCATCAACCCGATGCTTGCAAGTGTTTCCCGTACCGACGGAACGAAGCCCAGAGTCGTGGCCGTCATGCCGGCCTACAACGCGGAAGCCACACTCGAAAAGACAATCGCCGATATCCCCCGCGGTACAGTCGATGAGATCATCCTCGCCGATGACGGCAGTACCGATGGAACGGTCGAGCTGGCCAAGTCCCTCGGCCTGACGGTGTTTGTGCATACAAACAACCGCGGCTATGGCGGAAACCAGAAGACGTGTTACCGGCATGCACTGGAGCGCGACGCCGACTACGTCGTGATGATCCACCCGGACTATCAGTACGACAGCCGAGTCATTGACGTCGCCGTCAAAGTGATGCAACTGGGTATCCTGGATTTCGTCATGGGCTGCCGCATTCGCACGCGCCATGAAACGCTGCAGGGTGGGATGCCCGTTTACAAGTACCTCGCCAATCGAATGCTCACAACGATCGAGAACGTGCTACTTGGCCAGAACCTTGGAGATTTCCACAGTGGGTTCCGAGCTTACCGTCGCGAAGTGCTCGAAACGATTCCGTTTGAGAACAACTCGGATGATTTCGTGTTCGACAGTCAGTTCCTTGCTCAGGCCGTGCACTACGGCTTCAGGATCGGCGACATCCCGGTCCCGGTGCGATACTTCGACGAAGCCTCGAGCATCAACTTCGGCCGCAGCATGAAGTATGGCATGGCGACGCTGGGAGTCCTGAGTGTTTACTGGATGAACCGCCTGCGCCTGCGTCGCTCAAAACTGTTCGCCGCAACCGAACCGAAGAACGACGAATAACAGCCACTGCTCGGCTCATTCGGTCTCTCAGTGTTCGGCACCCGTCTGCGCTCTCCTCAACGTACGGCACTGACAGCGGGTCCAGAAGGCGAATTCTGAGCCACCGTCAGCACCGGATCCGAATTGGGCGTGTGTCGTTGTGGCAGTCCCCCGTGGGTGGGTACGTTTGGTCGCGCATGCAACTCTTGCGGCGGCCTGTGACGGTTGCCCCTCGGGTTTCGTGACCGGATATCAATGAAGAAGACTCATCACGGGGACTGGATGTTATGCAGGAAATCAGACAGTGCGTTGGTGAAGTGATCGGCACGTTTTATCTGTGCTTTGCTGGGATCTCGGCCATTCTGTGTACGCAGACCATGGGTGATGTTGGCCCGGCTGCCGGGCTGGTTATGGTGGCTCTGGCTCACGGGCTGGCGCTTTCCGTTGCCGTTTGCACGTTCGACGGGCTCTCGGGAGCACATTTTAACCCGGCCGTTACGTGTGGCATGCTGGCCACCGGACGTATCAAGCCGCCTTTGGCCGGGAAGTATATTGTCGCTCAACTGGTTGGCGCGACAGTGGCGGCACTGGCCTGTTCGATGGTCTTCCCGGCTTCTGCTGTGGATTCTGCGAAGCTTGGAATTCCTCTGCCGCCGCCCCCGTCCGCTGAATGGGAAATCGGAACGGGCACGATTCTGCTGGTCGAGTTCATCTGCACGTTTCTGCTTCTGACATCCATCTTTGGTGTCGTCGTCGACAACGAGCGAGGTCAGCCGGTCAAGATTGGTGGATTTACGATTGGTCTGACGGTCGCGTTTGCCATTCTGGCGGCAGGGTCTGTTACGGGAGCCTCGATGAACCCGGCACGGTCGTTTGGACCTGCGTTGATCCACGGTCACTTTGACCATCATGTCCTGTACTGGATTGCCCCGATCGCTGGCGGCGTCTGCGCATCGTTGCTGTATCACCACTTCCTGCTGAAAACTGATGATGCCCCGGCCGAGGGTGGCTGAGCCAAGTGATGCAGGTGGTCCGTGAGATCACGTCCACTGGAGACGTAAAAAAATCAGTTGGCGCAGGCCAAGTGTCAGTTCACCATTCTGGCAGGGTCGCCGGGTCGAAGGCGGCCTGTTAGTTTCCGGGTCATGCTGAACGTTGAAGAAGCGCTTGACCTGATTGTCCAAGAGGTGCCACAGACCGCTCCGGTTTCGTGTGCGCTCACCAGTGCATTTGGTAATCTTTTGCAGACCGACGTGCGGTGCGAGGATGATTCGCCGCCATTCGACAAGGCTCTGATGGATGGTTACGCGATCTTGGCCGCTGACGTTCACGACGGCTGCGAATTGACGGTTGTCGAAGAGGTTACTGCCGGTCGACTTCCGACAAAGACGGTCACATCCGGTCAGGCGACCCGCATCATGACAGGTGCTCCGATCCCGAACGGCGCGGATGCCGTCGTTCGCGTCGAGTTGACCGAGTTGCTGAGCGGCGAACCGCAGCGCGTCCGAATCAACGCCGAATCAGCAGCGCCGGAGCAGGACTTAATCCGTCGCGGAACCAACAAACGGGCTGGAGATCTTGTCGTCCCAGCTGGCCGGTCTCTGCGGGCTCAGGAACTGGCTGCTCTGGCCGAAATGGGTCAGAACAACGTGAGTGTGTTCCCGCGGCCGGATGTTGTCGTCCTGGCGACGGGCGACGAGCTGGTATCGGTCGACGAACCGCTCGGGCCAGGCCAGATTCGGAATTCAAACGAGACTATGCTGGTTGCCCAAATACGGGCGGCTGGCGGCAATCCAATTCCCCTGGGGATTGCACGAGACAATCGCGAAGACCTGCGAGAACACATTGAGCGCGGCCTGCGCAGCGACATCCTGTTGCTGTCCGGGGGTGTATCTGCGGGCAAACTCGACCTGGTTCCGAGTGAACTGGAACGAGCGGGCGTCCGGCAGGTGTTCCACAAAGTTCGAGTGAAGCCGGGCAAGCCGGTGTGGTTTGGGATGCTGAACACCGGCGACCGAAGATCCTGTGTCTTTGGTCTCCCCGGCAATCCGGTCAGCAGTATGGTGTGCTTCGAATTATTTGTTCGCACAGCAATTCGGCAGATGACGGGTATCGAACCGACTCGGCCACAGTGCCTGTCCGCGCGACTGAAACACTCGCATTCCCACAAAGACGACCGCGAGACATACTTCCCAGCTGCGGTCGACTGGACGTCGGATGGTCCGGTCGTATCGCTGATGAACTGGCATGGCTCGTCGGACTTGCAGTCGACAGTCGATGCCAACGCCATGGCCGTCTTTCCGGCGGAACCGCGGGATTATGCCGCGGGTGAATCGGTCGAAGTCGTTCTGTGGTAAACTGGAACGAGTGTTGATGAAACTCCAGGGACGGAACCATGCCGACTCAGCTCATGCCACATCGCGAGCCGATCCAGACAACCCCCGCTGATTCAAAACGCCTCCCGGCGAAATCCGAGCCGTCGGTGCGGGACATCATCGAAGCGGCTCGCTCGTCACATGCTCCGGCACGCGGTGCAATTGTCTGCTCGATGACCACCAGCGTGCTGCTGTGGGCTGCGTTCACTCCGGTCAATTTCGGCTGGCTCGGATGGATCGCGCTGGCTCCGCTGATCCTCCTGATCCGGGCGCGGCAGCCGACGCGCGCCATGTACCGGATTGTCTATGCCAGCGGCCTGGCCTGGTCACTCGCCACATTGCAGTGGATGCGTCTGGGTGATCCGTCCATGTACATCGCCTGGGTCGCGCTGGCCGTTTACGTCGCAATGTACTTTCCAGTCTTTCTTGCCGTTTCTCGATCAGCCGTGCATCGTTTCAATGTACCGTTAACGATTGCCGCTCCACTGGTGTGGACTGGGCTGGAATACCTGCGATCCGTGCTGATGACCGGATTTGCCTGGTATTTTGTGGGACACACGCAGTACGCCTTCACCGAGATGGTTCAGATCAGCGATCTGGTCGGTGTTTACGGAGTGACGTTCGTCCTCGTCTGCAGCGCCGCATGCGTCGCAGGTTTAATTCCAGTGAACTGGCTGAGCCGGCTGAAACTGCTGCCACCTGTCGACGTACCATCCGAGTTCGCTCACCTGCCGGCCGACGGCCTGTCGCCTCCGGAATCAGCTTTCGTGGGACTCCGGCGGCCGTGGCTGCATGTCGGCCTGTGCCTGCTGCTGGTGACTGGCACACTGGCATACGGTTTCGTGCGGCGGTCTCAGGCAGACTTCAAAGACGGACCGCGCGTCGCGCTCATTCAGGGCAACTTCGAAGCATCGCTCAAGCACAACACGGCGGACTACGACACAATCTTCCGGATGCATGATGCGCTGACCGGAGCATCCGTGCGGCATCAGCCCGATCTGATTGTCTGGCCAGAGACCATGTTCCGCTGGCCGTTGCAGACGGTCGAAGCGGGTCTTGACGAAGCCCGGTTGCTGACAATGGCACCACTAGGCTCCAGCGACGAGCAGGTCCGCTGGGCCGAATCGTGGCGCGATCCGGCCGTGCGCAAGACACTCATGACGATGTCCGAGCGATCACGTGCTGCCATGGTCATTGGCATCGATACCTGGGTTGCCGGAAAAGCAGGGATGCAGGCCTATAACTCGGCCGCATTCGTGACGCCGACCGAGGGACTCGTTGATCGTTACGACAAGATGCACCGGGTGATTTTCGGTGAGTACATTCCGCTGCAGGATCAGTTGCCGTGGTTGCACCAGCTGACTCCGTTTTCGCAAGGCTATGGCATTCAGGCCGGCGACTCGCCTCGCGTGTTCGATCATGGCGACTGGTCGTTTGCCCCGATCATCTGCTTTGAAGACACCGTTCCTCAGCTGGTCAATAAAATCGCGAGTGAGTCAGACGAGCCAATCGACGTCTTTGTCAATCTGACCAACGACGGCTGGTTCAAAGGCTCAAGCGAGCTGGATCAGCACTTGATCACATCGACATTCCGAGCCATCGAAACCCGCACACCACTCGTGCGGGCGGTCAACACGGGTATCTCTGCCGTGATTGATGGAGATGGGGTTGTTCGCGAACCGGACGTGTTTATCGACGGCGATGCCCGGTCGCGCGAAGAAGCACGCACATCACTGCGAGACCCCCAAACCGGTCGCTGGCACAAGTCACTCAACGCGGCGGTGGTCAGCAATGTACCGCTCGACAACCGCGAAAGTGTGTATGTCCGACACGGCGACTGGTTCGCTCAGGCGAGTTGTTTCGGCATGTTGTTCTTCGCCGTTGCGGGCCTGTTCCGACGCCGGCGTTCGTAGTGACCGCATTTATGCGGTTCGGCTCGACGCCGTGAGCGGTCACGCCGGACAAGTCCGGCTACTACGAACCATCCAGGCTTCGAACGAGTGATTCTGCGACGTCAATGTCTGTCGTGCGGGAGAATGCTCGCCACCCCGGCACTGCGTTGACTTCGATCACGAAGCACTGGCCCGTATGGTCATAGAGCAGATCGACCCCGGCAAATCGGGCGCCGACGGCGGCGACGGCTTCGAGTGACAACCGGCGCTCCGCATCATCGGTTTCGTGAGTTTCTGTGCTGGCCGACCGGGCGACGTTCGTACGGAAGTCGTCTGCGCCAAAGCGTTTCATGGCCCCGAGAATGCGACCGTCAAGAATCAGGACGCGGACATCGTAACCGGGATGCTGAATGAACTGCTGTAAGTAGATCACGGCACCCGTTCGCTCGAGCGTACGAAACGTACGGAACGCGAGGTCCGGATCGCTGACTCGGCAGATGCCTCGGCCTTCAGCTCCAAAGATCGGTTTTACGACGACGTCGCCTCCGAGCCGCTCGAAACTCTGCAGAGCGTTTTCCGCGTCCTGGCAAACTGCCGTCGGCGGAATCGGCAGGCCTCGTTCCAGCAGTCGGGCTGTGGTGAGATACTTATCGACCGCGCACTCGATCGATTTGGGCGAATTAATAACGACCGTGCCTCGCGATTCGAGCCGGCCCAGGGCGTCCATCCGGAACACCACTTGCTCCAATGAACCCGGTGGCATCGTGCGGACGATGACGGAGTCAAACGCTTCAAGTCGGACTGCTGTCGATTCTGAATTGTCATCGACACCCAGGAACACGGATTCCAGGTTTCCGCACTCAGCAGCGATGCGCTCGAAATCGAGTCGGCTGCACTGATGCCCTGCCTCGTGGGCGGCGCGCGCGATGTCGCCGCAGTACCAACTGCCAGAATTCCCAAGAACCGCAATTCGCACGTATTACTCCGGTGTTGTATTGATGAATTCGTCTTGCTGTGTTTTTCGTGTTCAGTTTTGCTACCGGATCGCTGTCAGCGGAATCTCGTGCTCCGCGCGCCAGTAAGGCAACACATCCGCTCCGAATCATGGAGGATTTGGACATGGCATGCACTTCACTGCAAACGGCCCACAGGATTCCATCCGTCACTGAGTTCGCAAGGCTGATTAGAGGTGGCCTGCTGTTTGTAAGCGTGTTTGTCGCGTGTGGCTCACAACTTTGTGCCAGCGTCGTGATCAAAGAACCCGCAACGGACGACCGCGTCTACTCCGTTCGTTGCCGGCTGCAGGTGACCGGAGAAATTCGCACAGCCGCTCAGGAGGGCCGGGCAATCGCTCTGGGGCTGAACGTCGATGGCCGGATGAGCTTCCTGGAACGTCGCCTTGCCGCCGCGGGACGCGACTCACATGCATTGCGCTCGCTCCGATCGTATCAGCTCGCCGAGGCTCGCATTGAAGCGGGTGAGCGAAAGACCAGCAGCAAGTTACCCAACTCCAGGCGATTGATCGTGGCTGAGTGTCGTGTTGACGGAATTCGTCACTGGTCCACATCAGGTTCCATGACCAGCGAGTCGATCGACCTGCTGCGAACTCCCGGCGACAGCCTGGCACTGATTGCTGTGCTGCCCGATTCGGAAGTCGAGGCTGGCAGCACATGGAAGCCACCGCACTGGGTCATTCAGACTCTGACCGGTGTGGAGGCAGTTACGAAAAGCGAGCTATCGTGTCGCATCGACAAGCTCGACGAACGTTACGCAATCGTCGCTCTCGATGGTCAGATCGAAGGTGCAATTCTGGGTGCACTGACGACAGTCACGGTGAAAGGACAGATCGCGTTCGACCTGAAGAGCGGACACATCCGCCAGGCCCAGATCACACAGACGGAAGAACGTGCCGTGGGAACGGTCAGCCCGGGCATGCAGGTCACAGCGACGATGTATGTCGATCGGCAGGTGTCCAGCTCCGCTGGTCCACTTACCGATGAACTGGTCGACGCGATCCCAATTGCCCCGGAGGGAGAGCAACTGGCCGTGGGTTTTGTCTCTCCCTGGAGTCTTTATTTCAATCACAGTCGCGACTGGCACGTGTTTCACCAGACAGATGATGTCGCCGTGTTCCGGCTGATTGAAGACGGCAGCCTTGTGGCGCAGTGCAATGTGTCGCGCATTCCGAGTGTTGCCGCAGGCCGGCACACACCCGAGGAGCAGTTCGTTGGCGATATTCAGACAGCTCTGGGCAGCCAGTTGCGCGAGATCAGCGATGCAAAGGTCATCTCAGTGAAGGGTGACCGTTGGCTGTATCGGGTGACTGCGAAAGGCGTAACGCGCGACGTTCCGATGGAGTGGTACTACTACCTGTGTGCCGCTCCGGATGGTCGTCAAGCGGCGTTCGTGTTTGCTTTGGAGAGTCGACTGGTCGAGCCATTCTCTGGTCGCGACCTGGAGCTTGTTGGCAGCGTCCGGTTTCTGAAGCCTGCGGAAGCAACCGCAAAGAAACCAGTGTCCGACGCGAGATAGCGCACAAACGACGATCGAGTTTCCCGGCAGCAGTAATGCCATTTGTAGCGTCCGCAGGGAAATGGCAGCCGGCATTTTCGACATGGCAGGCAAATTGTACTTCAGCTTGCCTGGATTCACTGCATGTGGTGAAGACTGCGTCGATTACGGGCCAGGTCGCGACCGACTTAAGGCAATCAGCGCGCGGTGGGCTGTGCGCAGGTCGGGCCTGTTGT